>PLQW01000015.1 GCA_003160215.1 Acidobacteriaceae bacterium | reverse complement strand
AGAAGAATGAGTCAACGTCCAGATTTCGACTCGATGAATGAGACCGACGTTCGCGAAACAATTGTGAGACCCCTTATTGAGAGCCTGGGCTATGGTCGTGACGCTGAGACGAGGATTCTTACAGAGAAAACACTGCGTTACGACCGAAGCTTCTTAGGGCATAAGAAGCCCAAGACAGACCCGCCACTTGCGGGCAGAGCGGATTACATCTGCGAGGTGACCTCCTTCGGAAGATGGGTTGTCGAGGTAAAATCCCCATCCGAAGAACTCACGCANNCCATTCTTTCTCATCACGAACGGTCGCAAGTTCCGTCTCTACGAAACCGCGAAACTCGAACGGCCTGCTCTCGAGTGGAACTTCGAAGACGAAGACAAAGAAGAATCTCTCCTTCGCCTATCCAATGCCCTCAGCCCTTCGGCTTTTAAGACGAGAGCGAGATTTACTCTAATTGACCCAGGAAGGCCGCTGGGCAATGGACTTGCTTCGAAACTCCGAATCATCGGTGGACAGATCACGAACGACGAGTACAGCGGAAATCATCCTCTTCTCCCAGTAGAGAGTGTTAACGGGCTGAGCTTGCCGGTGACTGGCGGCTACGTTACGCGGGCAGAAGACAAACGCATCATGGGCCATGTTTTGGTTGGGAAGGCAGTTGCATTCATACCAAATTCTGCAGTGGGGATCCCAGACAGCTATGACTTCTTTTCGGCTACGGATTACCTCTCGGATGATCCGGAGCGCCCGACCATATTTCAGAATTTCGTGACGGGCAAAGTTCCAGCGGGCCGCATGTTTGACTTTCCTGGAATGCAGCGTGTGCCAATGCCTTACGGATGGTCCTACACGCAGATCACCGAGGCGGTAGGTTACGTGCGTGAGAATAAGTTTGTTGGCATGATGAGGCAGACTTATGACTTTGACTTCTCGCAAATATCTCCACAGGTTCGAATGATGCTAGCTAGGCAATTCGGCCAGATTCCAGNNCCCCAGCCCGGCGGGAGGGCACAAGATCCCAGTCGCCATGCCGATTTCCCAATACTGATCATGCCTTTCTCGTAGGGCACTCAAAGTGCCGAGAACTTGCATTAAAACGCCTGCGCCGAACGGAAGACAAACGTCACCGACACTCAATCGAGGGCGAGACCGGATCTTCGGACGTATCCTTATTTGAGACTTCTTGCTTTCTATCAGGACACTGTACTCATGCCATTCGTCTTCAACCAAAACAGGGACGCCTCAGCAACAATCGCAGGGTTCGTGTATCAGATCTACACGACAGTGCTGCGATGGCTCGACCTGAACGACGGCGAAGAACTTGAACTGGAAGCAGGGGAAGATATTGATACCGTTCGCCGCGATCTGGAAGCTGGTACCTATTGGGAAAGCCGCACTTTGGAGCAGATCAAGCGCAGGCAGGCGCCAGTGACGCTCCGATCTCCATCCTCACTCGAAGCACTGTCAAATTTCAATATCCATAGACTTGCCAACCCGGACATCGAACTCCGTTTTCGGTATGTGACCACTGCACTTGCCACCGTAGAGAAAGGATGGCCCCTGGATCGGGGCGGCGTAGCAACGTGGCAGGCGATCCGAGCGGGAGAGTTGTCCGATACCGATCTTCCGGTAGCCCTTGAGAACATTCGCCAGATTCTCCTGACGGCCCCGAAACCTGGTAACGTGCAAGAGGAAGGCTGGGCCAAGTTCCAGACCGCGGTAGCATCGAAGGAATGTCTCCTTGAACTGATTGTTCGATTTGAATGGAGCGTCGCAAACGATGACTATCCCATAGTTGAACAGCAGATCAAGATGGCACTTGTCCAATCCGGGCTGACCTCGTCAGCAGAAGATGCTCAGGATTGTTTCGATCGATTGGTCCTCTTTGTTCTGCGCAAATTGTGCGGTCCTGGACACAAGGCGCTTACGCTCGCGACGCTCCGTGGTGAAATCCATCGAGTGATTTCTGATTCTGACAGGAAGCTCCTGACAGCTCTCCAAACCAGTCTGGCAGAGCTGAACGTCCGAATGGACCAAGTTGAGCAGAGAGTGTCGACGCTTGAACAATCGGTTGAGTTCAAGACCATCATCGGCACTCTGGCGGCGAGGGAGAACTTCACCGCTCTTGTGAACCTCAGCACGAAACGCATCGTGCTGGACGTGCCCGACATCGTTCAGCCGTCGATCCCCCGGTCCTCCGCAGTCGCTGTCATCTGCGAAGCATTGGCTGCCAACGGATACGCTCATCTCGCCGGAGAACCAGGATCGGGTAAGACCCAACTGGCTCTTCTCGCTGCAAAGAGCGTCGAATACGAGATCCTTTACATCGACATCCCACGCGATGTGAACTCGCAGACTGCGTGCGGGATCATCGATGCATCGCTTGAGTCGGCCACCGGCGTANNTGGCGTTGCCGGTGGCCCTGCCCTCCGGCCGTGGTATGAGGCAGCAGGAGCTCTTTTGCGCAATCGCTTTGTCATCATCGATAACCTGCCACGAATGACTCCCAGGGATCTGGTGGCACGAAGGCTGGAGCTGCTCGCAGACGTTCTCCGGCGTCATGATGCCAAACTGATCTCCATCTCCTACTACCCGCTTACAAAGGGAACACTGGACAAATCCCATGCAGTTGAATTCGCCGCGCCTCGCTTTACGGAAGAGGAGATTGTTGAGCTACTCGTCTTGTTTGGCGCATCCGATCGAGTGGCCTCCGGCCTTAAGACTCTGGTTCACACCGCCACTNNACTCAGGGACTGCCTGTTCTCGTAGTTGCGGTCGCAAGATTTCTGTCTGCCGGGGAATGGGTCTTCGACATGGAGAAGTTCGAATCCATACTGAAGGCTGAGTTCGCGCAAGATGAACGAAGCGATGCACGCGGTCTCGTCCGGCTCACGGTGCCGGATGACGATACACGAGAGCTCCTGTACCGGTTGACCCTCGTAATTGGAGGCATTTCCAAGTGGGACGCAGAAAACGTCGCCAAAATCGGCAGGCGAATTCCCCTGCCGCTGGAGAAGCTGGATCGG
>PLQW01000184.1 GCA_003160215.1 Acidobacteriaceae bacterium | reverse complement strand
CCCGAAAACCGGCTGATTCAGGTGTATTCGCTTGCAGAAATCGCGACGCTTATAGTTTAACCGGGATTTCCATTTTGTCCCACTCGCCATATTTTTTCCTTCGATACAAAAGGGCAGAAACGCACAGGTTGCGTTGACCTATGCCTTGGCCTTCCGCTGAGCCCAGCGTGCCTTCATCATCTCTGACAATTTCTTCCGCATGGCTGCACTCATCGGCTTGCGACCAGTGGTCTTCTTGGAGACGGCCGTACCCTTTTTGCGGCCAGACTTGCCTTTCTGCTTTGCCCACCAGGCCTTCTTTGCAGCCGCGATTCTGGCACGTGCTGCCGCGCTCATCCGGTGGCGTTTCTTGACACTCGCTGGCTTAGCCTGGCTCCTCTTGGGCGGACGACCACGCCGTGCGGGTTGGGAATCTAGTCCCGTAAGAGCTGCAATTGCGTGCTCGATACGATTAACTTCCTGTCTAAGTTGTGCCACTATGCTTTGAATGTCCATGTGTATCCTTTCGTGGGCGACATTTTCAACACCGACAGATAATTCAGGTTGCGCGCTACTCGGATTGGCAGAATTTATCCTGTGACAGCTTAACCTCGAGTTGCTCGTTATGATTGGCCGGTAGCCCGAGCTGCTGCAGGAACTCAGTACCATAAAAAGCTTCTGTCCAATTCTTTGCGGCTTTCACCTGTTTTGCACTGAGTCCGGTAGCAGATTTCAGATTTGCCCCGTATAGGTTAGCGCCCGCCATCGTGCGCACACTAAAGTCTGCCGGCTCGTAAGGTCGCGGGTCATGCCTGCGATTCATCATGCCCGTTAAATCCGCATTCGAAAGGTCCGACCCAGCGAAATGTGCGCCACCAACTTTCGTACAACTCAAGTCCGAACCGGTCAAATCAGACCCGGCTAGACTGGCATCGGTCAAGTTTGCATTCTTAAATATAGCGGACTGCAGGGAAGACGTATTAATGGTCGCATCGTGCAAATCCGCACCGTTAAGATGCGCCGACGTGAGGTCCGCTTTGGTAAGGATAATTCCATCCATATGGGCGTTAGTCAGGTCGGCATTGGTCAGGTCTGCACCGTCCATACGGGCCCGGCTGAGGAAAGCGCCCCTTAGGGGCACGTCGTTCAGATGCGTGCCGGAGAGGACCACTTCTTCCGCGACTACCTCGTTGAATGACGTTTCCGATAAGTCAGTGCCAGAAAGATCGGCCCCCGTAAGTATGGCCCTATCCAGAGTAGTTCCGCTCAGGTTAGCCTTGTCGATCTTTGCACGGCTCAAGGTCGCACCCTCTAAGTGGCAATCAGTCAAGTTGGCCCTTGACAACAAAGCTCTTCTAAGGTCGGCTCCTTCCAGGTCACAGTTCGTCATGTATGCGGACTGTAGTCGCGAGTTCTGCGCCGGCAGATGACGTTGCGTCCAGCCTGACGGAAAAGCAACGCCACCGCCAGTATCAGCGGAATCCGATCCTTCGACAGGCGACCTGGCGCCGTTCAGGTTAGGATAGGGGTCCAGGCGCAGCAGATGAAACCATCGCCGGCCAGGCACTGCCCATGCACGTTCCTGCTCGCTATCATTGCGGTCATAGTAGTAGCTGACTGAGTCGTAACCATCATGAACAGCCTTTATTGACAAGACACTACCAAGATATTCCGATCTCGGGAATGGGCCTCCTTTGAGCACGGCTAGAGACAGATACGCAATCGCACTAATGGCAGAGGCCGTGAGTACGGCACCCCATTTGCGACTCCGGCGTCGTACTCCACCGCTTCGCGCTGGAAAATAGAGCAGGTACCAACAGAAGCCGGTCGCCACAGCGAAGAGGACAACATGCAAAACCGTAAGCTTTGTATCTCTGGCGACCAGGCCCCTTTCCCAGATACAGAGGAGCGCTAAGGGAACTGCTCCGTAAGCGACAACCGCGGATATGGCACTTCCCAAAAGGCTTCGGTGCGGCTTGTGCGGGCTCAGCAAGTGTCCGTCGTCCAATGGCAGCCAGGAAAGCGCCTTGGTTGCAGGCATGGAACCATCGGGCATAACTAACGGCATTCGTCTCAGCAAGTCAATGGTTTCACGCTGGAGAAAGCAAAAATAGATGAACACCACGCACAGCACGACAGGCGCAACGACATAGAAAGGTATCACCGGGACCGAGATATTGAGGATTGGAAGCGACAGCGTGGTGGAATTGGTTATGAGGGCCAGGTCATTTGTGTCAATCACGGCCAGGATGATGTAGATGGTTGCCGCAAGCATCGAAAGGAAGAGCGACTGGGCTACACTCTCTTTCGAACGGAGAAGCTCAAGCTCACCAGCCCAGCCGAGGAGTTCCGGCAGGCTCGCGCCGCTAAGATCTGAACCTGCCAAAAATTCGCTTGACAATCCAGTGGTGTCGCGAAAGTTCGCGAACTGCAAATTGCAGCCACGGAGGTCGGCCCTGAACAACTGCGCACTGCCAAAAAGTGCAGCGGTGAAGTTGTGTGTCGGAATGAGCGACCGGAACTTAACGCCCCATAGACGCAGCCCGTCGAAATTGGCGCGCCGGCCTTGCTCGCCCTTGCTGGCCAGCCATACCTGATGCTCCCGGGCAACATCGCTGAGTGAGAGCTCCGGCGACAACTTAGGTCCGGTTGACATGTTAGCCTTATCGTCTCAGGTCGCGTAGATATCTTGATTCAGGGTATAGTCGCGAATTTCCGTTTTAGCTTCCAACAGCCCCACACTATATACCTCGCGAGGGAGTCGAGGGCACTATTTTTTCTTTGGCTGGAATAGGGCTCGGCCACCAGACAGCCAACGTAGTCTGGTATGCGGTCAAACGGTGTGCCAAGCGGGGCGGCATAGATAATCTGGCACCCCACGATCTTCGTCGCAGTTGCGCGCGTCTCTGCCGCGGCTGTGGAGGCGAACTCGAACAGATCCAGATTCTGCTTGGCCACGCTTCGGTGCAAACAACGGAACGCACATCGGATGCAAGCAGAACCTTAAAGAAGCGGTCAATGATCGATTTGGAATCTCAGTCGCAAGCGATGCGGCGTAAGAAGGATGGGAACTCGCGATTGCTCTCGTCGTTGGCGATAGCGTCCTTTATCATGCGCTATCTGGGTTGGCAAGCCCGCAACAGGATCGCCGGCGTGGCGACCATTCGATCAAGTGGATGGCCGCTGCGAAATAGGCCCAGTGGCATTCCTAGTCCCTTGGGCGTTTGTCGGTACCTATCCGATGAGACTTCCTCCAAGCCGACTCGTAAGGAACCAATCAGGATCTGGATACACTGTCCCTCGTCACAATCCTGNNGGCCAAGGCTGGGAGCCATCGACAAACTCTTCTGGGTCGTAGCTCGCCGGTTCTGGGCTCACTGGGGAAAGGCACTCCTTATCGTCCTACCGGACACCGTTGCGCGCTGGCGCTTATAGATTGGAATAATCGAGTAGATCAGATTGGGAGTTGCTGTTCTGAAGTGCCCGTAAAATGGGCGTTTTCTCGAAAAGGGTAACGCTGAGAATCTGTAGAATCTGGTAAAGACTGGCTTCCAGCTCCAACCGCTTCCGCACGATCGCCACCAGCACATAAATCGACACCGCGATCCAGATTTGCGTCTTCACCGCGTTCTCGCTGGTGCCGTAAAAGGCCTTGATCCGCGGATGCTGCTTGATCCATTTGAAGAACAGCTCGACCTGCCAGCGTTGCCTGTAGAGGTCAGCGATAGTCTGTGCCGGAAGGGTAAAGTTGTTGGTCAGAAACTTCAAGCGCTTGCTCCTCTCCGCGTCGAAGTAGCTCACCTTCCGTAGCGGGTCGGGATATGCCGTGGCGGATTCCAGGGAGGACAGAATCACGATTTGATCCGAGAGCACACCCGTACTCTTGTCCACAGGATGCG
>PLQW01000225.1 GCA_003160215.1 Acidobacteriaceae bacterium | reverse complement strand
TGCCCGGCGAACAGCAGCAGGCGTTCCTCGAAAACCTAGGTGAGAAGGTGTCCTGAGAATGATTCGACCAAAAGCCGCCCGCTTGCGGCTAGATCCCTTGTCCTACGAAAGTCTACGCCAGCAGGTCCTGCATCGCGACGGCTGGAGGTGTCAATCCTGTGGCGCGATGTCAAATCTTGAGGTGCACCACAGGGAATTCCGCAGCCATTCGGGAGACGACTCCGAAGAAAATTTGATTACGCTTTGCACTGCATGCCACGCCGCCGTGCATTCAGGTAGTGGTGCAATTTGAATTTGATCGCGGGATAGCGAGACAAGCAGCGGCAAAATGGCAAAAAATACAGCCCGTGGGGCTCCACGGGCTGAGACTCGTCAGGAGTGTCTGGCCGTAGGAGAAGATTACTTCTGACCGCTCGTCAGCGAGTACGGTACGCGCCCGCGGTAACCCGGTCGGTGATCTGCAGCGGACTTCGCCAGGCGCGTAATGAGCGGCGCTCAGGCCGTATTTTTGACCGATTTCTTAGCGGCTCCTTCGAGAAGCGATCCCTGTTGCGGCCGGTCGTAAACCATATCCTTGCCGACGAACGGTCTGCAAGCCCTTAATTTCACGTCGATCGCTGCCGAACCGGGCGGCAGCCCTAAACCATAAAGTTGCCGGGAGTGCAGAACAAGCAATGGGAAGAACTGCGCTGGTTCAAGCACTTCGCTTCTCTCAATACCGACACGGCAAGACAATCGCAGCGATCTAAACCATAAGCTTGCCGAACGGCAAAGATATGCCTTAAATCACAGCTGACCCGCGCATGTCGGCCACACTGACAGACCGCAACCTTGCACAGCATCGGCAGGCCGTTTGTTTCATTCCCCCGTGGGTCGGCAACGCCGGGGGAAGACTCACTTGTCTGTTTAACACGCCTCTCAGGCAAGTTCGAGACATGATGATTGCAAGCTTGTTTCCCGGGTTATATTCATTGGCTCGGGATTGTTTTCGCTTCGACCTCGAAATGGTCGTTGCGACGAAATCACACTATCACCGAAATCCGGGCAATGGAAATGAGAAGTGAAAATAGAGAAAGCAGGAAGCGTGAAGGACGAAATGCCACGGCGAGCCACTAGGGTGAAAGTCCTTGTGATGGCAGGTTTGCTAATCGCAGTCGGGGCCAATGCGCAAACGACGACGCCTGCGCCCCCGACACCCCTCGACGTGAAGAAAGGCGACCTGGGCGAAAAGGTGTGGAACCCCGCCTGGGATCTCATCGTTGAGAAAGCAATTCCGCCGGCGATTCTATCGCCTGTGGTCTCCCGCGATGTCGCGCGCTTCTGTCCACGCTTTTCGACTATGAACGACCCCGACAAGCGTGTCTTCTGGGCGTATTTCTTCCAGGCGCTCGCCGGCGCCGAGGCCGGGCTAAATCCGCGCACCCGCGTCCGGCATACCCAACCGGGGGCCGCAAAGATCGACAAAGTCACGGGCGTACCCGTCCGCAGCGACGGCCTGCTGCAGCTTTCTTACGAAGACGGGAAACTGTATGACTGCGATTTTGACTGGGAAGCTGACCGCAAGCTGCCGGCCGACAGCCCGGCCAGAAGTATTCTTCAGCCGAAGAACAATCTGGAGTGCGGCGTGAAGATCCTCTCCAACCAGATCATCGATCAGCACAAGCCGCTGTTCACGCGGACTTCCTACTGGTCCACCTTGCAACCCGGACGGAAAAGCTATCGTATCTTTGCCAAACAGATGACGAATCCGCCCGCTGCCTGCGGCTCACACGCACCAACGCTGATCAACAAGACCGCGACCACCAAGACCGTGCAGGATGAGGCGGACGCGACGAAAGCGTCACATTAGTTCGCTGGTCTTGACTCACGGCACTGAGGCAGGGGCCCCTGAGTCCTCCGGTGGACGTGGCGGGTAGCGTTTGTGGGCACCCGCCACGGCGCAGGCGTATGTCTTCAATGCGACGGTCGTCCCGTCAGATGTGCTTGGGACGCATATTCGCGGGCAATAGCTGGTTTCGAAGCCCGGACCACGCAGGCGGGTCCGGCCCTGAAGCCATGGTCTGAATCTGTACCTAGTCTGCACCTATCACCTTATGTGGCAGACGTAAGCGACTGAAAACGCGACAGTTGAGATTGCGAGTACAATCTGTTTGACGGTTTAGAAAACCGTCGTCACTTTCAGCGTGCCTTTGCCGCGGAAAACGCGCCTTGGGGCTGGGGTAGGGTCTCAGAAAACATCGGTCCAGGCCGCTCCTCCCACAAGAACCCGATGCCGTCTCTAATCCAACCACTCCTTCGCACTACAACACCGGCTTGCTACCCTCCTCATCTCAACCCAGCGCCAATCAAATCCCATAGCCAGTGGCTTCCTTCACATCGCTGTATCGAAAGCGCCCGCACACTCCAATGTGATTCAAGATTCCTCGCAGGGGCGCTTCCGATACAGCATAAGACTTCGGGCCCGGAACAATTCCTGTTTGCTTGTGACTCGCTCCGGACCGGCGGGAAGCGCAGGGGGCGCTTGACATCTTTCGTTGTGAGTTGGCGATTTAGCAATAGTTATCAGTTCGCGGGCTTTCCAGGATAAGATTGAACCTCAAGTAGGCTTATGGCCAGTTCGGTCAATCTCTCCGCAAGGTCTAGGCACTGTTCAGGCGTCAGAACCAACTGGATTGATTTGCTGCTACCTGTTTCGAGTTCTAGAGGCGTCTCCACACACTGAAACGCTAGGAGAACCGCAATTCCTGCGAGGGTCGCGGTTGTCCACCCAGTCAAGGGCTGGGTAATGATGTCGCCGTTGCTATCCGTTTCCAAATCCGCCAAGTACGGCATTTCACAGAACCCCCAGCCGCAAGTTGCCGAGGAGCCCGTGGAAGCCTGTGGAGTGAAAAAGGAGCCACAAAAGACTCCACGGGCTTTCCCCTCAGTACGGTAAATCTTAGGAGGTGAGCTTTGGCGAGTATTCCACGATCTTGCTCTTGCTTTCAGGAGACGGGGCGAATTGTGAAGCGGCTGCGGATTCTAAACTGCACCACCGCCAAAGAGTAGGGCAGCCGTATAGGTAATAGTCGCATTATGCGCAACGGGGAAACTATTGTCCTGACGGCGGCTGGCTGCCGGCGGGCAGGCCCTGGAACTCCTGGTTCATCNNCAACCCTCCCACATTCGCCAACCGCTTCCACCTTCTCCTTGTCGTATATCCTCGGCCTTCAGGTCATGTTCCGGTAAGCGCCCGCAAGATTCTGGAATCGCGCAAGCGATTCTGTGGATATTCTGGGCAATAGCATTCATTACGTTGGCAGCGACCGCAGCGATGAACCTAGCCGTGACCGGAATCTCCAACGTTCTTGGCGGCGTAAACAGCGAACCCAGAGGCTCGGTTCCGGAAACAGATACTCCGCATGTCTTCTCCCATCACGGCCCTAGTGACGATTCGATATCAGTGGGTCAGAACCGCAGGTCTTGAGCGGCTGCTCCTGCATCTCGCCGATAACCTGAACCCGTCTTTGACCGGCACTCTCGTCCTTCCGGTTACTCGCTACCATATGTCCGACCCGTCGTTTGTGGAGGTTGCCTTCCGTAGCCCTGCAATGGAACTCGAGGGAACTCTTTTCGTTCCCAAGGCCGAGGTCATCGCAATCCTCAAGACCGATGATCCTAGCGACTTGCCCAAGATCGGCTACAGGGGTCGCGCAGCGTCTGAGGCTATGGACCTGGAGTGTGTTCCCAATCCTTCACCACCCGATGTACCAAACTGAATCGAGCCAAGCGGCCCAAGCTGGAACCGTGGGTCGGCGTGATCGACNNCGGATCTTTGATCGCCTGCGGGTGGTAACTCGGAAATTTCAGGGAGTCGAAGACGGCGGCTAAGAAGCGGTTGAAACACAGCCGTTTTGCGAAGCAACTTCCGGCTTTCAAGGAGTTGCTCCAGCAGTTCGACGGTTGGGACAGGTCATCCTTCGAACCTGAAAAGGCGCTCGCAATTCTGCGCGAGCTAGTGAACCCGAAGAAGCATAGCGTGTATGACCTGTGACTCGTCAAAACATCCTACACGCGCAATATCAATAACTTGGCAGGCAGCCTCGTTGACGGCGTTCCGATAAGATTCTGGCACGATCATGTGGCTCGTGCTCCGAAGAAGCTGGCATATAACCACTTCCAACGTCCGAAACTATGACTCCACAAGAAACCCAGCGTCAGCAGCAACACAACATCAAGCCAACCATGGAGCCGGTTATAGTTCCAACCATATCTCGCCTCGTCAAGAACGACATATTGCCAAGGGATTACGAAGAACAAGTAGAGGTAGAGCCACCAGAGGAGCAATAGGAGAAAATCCACAGTACTCTGTGCCTTACGACCCTCAAGCCGGTCCCGGTGTGGCTGCAACAGCAGAGCCGCTAAAACTGGGATATTGGACAGGAATAACAGGATGTCGCCGACAAACGGATTGGGAGCTTCCTTTCGCAGTACAAGATCGAAATACATCCACATAGTCTGCCCGACAATCCGTACTCCCCAACATGCCGCCAGAAGCATCCAGAACAGTCGAGTTAGTCTCGTGGTGGCGCTTGCGTTTACTGAAAAAATAAGCGCCGCCGACAACATCAGAACAAACTGCATAGCATCGTTGATTAGAGTGAGCGGAAGCGAGCGAGGAACAAGGGCAGTCGCGGCAATCTGCCCCAACGTCAAGAAGGCAACAAGGGCAGCCCACAATTTCAAATACTTTCGCAGGTTTGGATCCCCCGGTTTCGACGAAGAGTTATTGCACATCTTCAATCCGTTCTCACGGCCTTGACTGCGGCGTTTCTTTCGTGATCGGCCTGGTGTCGATCAGGAGCTTTCGATATATTCCGTTGGACTTGGATTGGAGCACTTTGCGGTGCAACTCTACCTATGGATCCACCTCTTGATAGGGTGGTATCGAAGTGGAGGGNNAGCAAACTCGCCCGCGTGTAAAGGCTGGCAAAGGTAGTAGCCTTGAATCTCGTCACAACCATGCCCCCGCAAGAAAAACATTTGCTCTTCGTTCTCAACGCCTTCAGCAATGACTTTGAAACCAAGGTTCTTTGCCATGATAATGATTGTGCTTGTGATCGCGGCATCATCGGCATTTGTCATGACATCTTGCACGAACGAATGATCGATTTTCACCTTGTAGGGTCGGAAATATTTCAGATAGGTGAAGCTGGAGTACCCGGTGCCGAAATCGTNNATGATATCTGCGTTGGACAGTAGCACGCTTTCCGTAATCTCCAGTTCGAGATATTGAGGAGCGAGACCGGATTCGCCCAGCACTTTGTTGATAAGTGGCAGGAATCCCTTTTGATGGAGTTGAACCGCCGACACATTCACCGCAACGGGCACTGCGGGCAGCCCTTCGTCCTGCCATTGCCGAGTCTGGGCGCACGCTGTTTTGAGCACCCACTCGCCAATTGGCATGATTAGACCGCTATTCTCTGCAACTGGGATGAACTGGTCGGGCGATAAGAGTCCCAGCTCCGGATGCCTCCAGCGGACAAGCGCCTCGCATCCTGTGATCTNNGTGAATAATTGGAAGTTATTGCGTCCATTCTCCTTGGCCTTATACATGGCCAGATCTGCATTCTTGAGCAGAGCTTCGACCTCTTCGCCGTGGTCCGGAAAAATACTGATGCCCATGCTGCAGGTAACGCTGAGGAAATGACCTTGGATGACAAACTCGCTAGCCATTGACTGGACGATGCGTTCGGCGACCACCACGGCATCGGCTGTTTCGTTTATGCCAGTCACCAAGACAAGAAACTCGTCGCCTCCTAAGCGCGCTACGGTATCATTCTCTTGCGTACATCCCTTAAGGCGCAATGCAACTTCTTTCAGTAACAGGTCACCAACCGAGTGCCCAAGCGAGTCGTCAATGGCCTTAAAACGATCGAGACCAAGGAACAACAAAGCGACTTTCTCTCGATGCCGGCGAGCACTGGGCAGTGCTATTAGGGCTCGATCGCGAAGAAGAGTTCGATTGGGCAAGCCCGTGAGTTCATCATAGTACGCCAGAAATTGGACCCGTTCCTCAGCGGCTTTGCGTTGGGTAATGTCCTCGACTGTGCCTTCGTGNNAGCACCACTTTGCCGTCGGCGTCACTCACGGCCCGCAGGTTCGTCGATATCCATTTCTTACTGCCATCGTTTCGATAGATTTCAAATTCGACACTGTGCACCGCGCGATCCTTTTCCAGCACACGTCCGAATTCTTGCAGCGCGTTGGGATCGACAAATAGTTGGCGTCCCACATTCGAGACTTCCGCCATTAGCTGCTCGGGAGAATCGTAGCCGTGCA
>PLQW01000292.1 GCA_003160215.1 Acidobacteriaceae bacterium | reverse complement strand
AAAAAATCGAACGGGTTGGAAAGGCGAGGCTTGCAGCCTCGACTAGTATTTCTTGTGCAAGCTCGAATACCCAAATCGAGGATGTCGGCCGGTATGGATCCGCAGAATCTCAGCTAAGGCGTTTTTTAATTTTGGTTATCCAGCCAGAATGCGATAAGTGGTGTCTACTTCACAGCGTCAGCGGTTTTGTCGGCGCCTTTCTTGGCGGCCTTTCCGGTGTCCTTAGCGCCTGTGTCCACGGCATGGCCCGTCTTCTTGGCTGCCTTCGTAGTACCGTGGGCAACATCTTTGCTGGTGTCCTTGGTGACATCCGCGGTTTTGACGGCGGCCTTCTTGGTGCCGTGCGCGACATCCTTGCTGGTGTCTTTGGTTACGTCGGCAGTTTTGTCGGCGGCTTTCTTGGTGTCCTGCGTCAGGTTCTGTGCGCGAACGGCAGTCCCGATCGCGAGGGTGGATGCAACCGTAGTGATCAACATTGCCTTCATTGATACTCTCATTGCTACTCTCCTTCAGCTAGTCCACGGAGTAATCAGACATAATGATACAGAATCAGCAGAGAACGGCGGAACCGCGGCACAAAAGGAATCTCATCTTCGGAGTAATAGACCCACTCGCACCTTACACTAATCCCAGTTTACTTCTGACTATCGCGCGCCAGCTCCTTGCGGCGACTCCTTGGGAAACTGCGCTAGATTCGGATTCCGAAATCGCTTTAGTTAGGTCCAGCGGAACCAACGCAGTGCAAGTACGAAAGATAAACCACCCCATACCGCCAAGATGATGATTCTGCCCGCTTGCGAGCTAAGCGTCTCGCCTTGCAGAATGATGGCGCGCAAGGCATCGTTAAGTGCCGTTAGTGGTAAAGCTTTGATCGCCGGTTGCACGATCTGCGGAAAGCGCTCGTAGGAGAAGAACACTCCGGAGAATATCCACATCGGCATCATGACCAAATTGATGAGCCCGCTCACAGTCTCGATCTTTTGCGCGCGGCTCGCCGTCAGCAGCCCGATGCCACCGAACGAAACCGCACCGAGTGCTCCGATGAGGAGAATCGCAAGCAGCGAGCCTTCGACCCTCATATGAAAGACAAGCACTCCGAACCCAAGCAGCAATACCACCTCGATCAGCATGAGCACCAGACGGCTGCTGCCCATCGCCAGGAGAAAATCCGTGCGGCGCATGGGCGACGCAACAAATCGCTTCAGCAATTTGCGCTGGCGCATCTCCACTATGGCGAAGCCGATGCCCCACATGCCTGAATTCATCAGGTTCATGCCAAGCAATCCAGGAACCAGGAAGTCAATGTAGCGTGCGCCCGGTTGGCTCGATTGTGTGGCCACGGTCTTTAGTGGGTCGTTGCGGCCGGACGCGGTTTGCAACGCATCATCGACCTGCGTGCGCGCCAAGACACTCTCCGGCCGAGCCGGATCATAGCGATAATGAAGTCCGCTATCATCCGCTGTTACGACGAGCGCATACTTGCCCAAGCGGAAGCGATCGAATGCAACGTTGGCGTCCAGCACGTCGGCATGAATGGCCGTCTTTGCCGGGGAACGCTGCAACAGATCGATCACCTGCTGTGCGTGGGAATTTGCTACGACAGCGATCGTGGTTATGTCGGCAGGTTTATTACGAAATGCGATACCGAGTCCCAACGCCAGAAGCAGGGGGAAAACGAACACCCAGAAAATGACCTCCGGCTCCCGCCACAATTCCTTCATGCGGGCTCCGAGCAAGTGCCGGTATCCCGCCCAGCGTCCGTTCGTGACCGTCTTTGATGCAGCGACCGCTGGCGTCGGTGGCGTTTCAAGGTAAGCCATTATTCCTCCCGCAGATGACGGCCGGTGAGTTGTACGAACACGTCCTCAAGACTCGCCTGGCGGGTTGTGAGGTGAACCAAGCGCGCCCCCTTCTGCTGTACTACGGAAAGCAGAGCAGGTATCGTCTCGTGAGGTTCTTCAACTTGCAATGAGAAATGTCCGTCTTCATTCCGCACCGCTTGCAGGCCGGGAAGACGACTCCACACGCCATCGTCATTCACTGCGTCGCTGAGTGCAAATTCAACTACATGGTGCCCGCTCAAGCGTGCAATCAGTTCCGACGGCGTGCCTGCGGCAATGATCTGTCCGTGATCGATGATGGCCAGCCGGTCGCATAGCCGCTCTGCCTCATCCATGTAGTGCGTCGTCAGTAGCACGGTCCCTCTGCGTTGCTGAAACTGACGAATGATGTCCCAAAGCTGGCGACGGCTTTGGGGGGCCAGATCGGCTGTCGAGCAGGTGTCCATCATCTGATCGAGGCGCCGGTACCACTTTTCGACCTCATGGATGGGCGGCTTTTCCGCCATGGCCAAAGCTCGCAAACAATCCAGCAACCGGCCGGGGCCAGTAGGCGTCCCGCGCACCCCCAGCAAGATGAGCAGCGGTCGCACTGCCTCACGGTCGAGTCGGCCGTGGACAAAAGGCTCCGCGTCCATGAATGGCTCGGTCTCAGGCGTCCGCAGAAGAAGTTCTGTGGGCTTGTGATAGAAACTACGTGTGTCAGGGAGACAGGGCAGCTCCCTCAACCGTAGTATCCATGTCGGCGGAAGTTGTTCGTACGTGATCGCTTGCGTCCTGCCCGTCGTTGCAACCTGTAGCGCTCGTGCGCTCTTGGCATTCGACCAGGCGGGATCAATGGAAACCCTCAAAACTGACACTTCGCGCCTTCCGGGCCTGCGATGACTCCCAGCCTGCTTCATTTTGCGGCTGTTCCGCCCTCACTATCCGCATGAATGGTGTTGGGATTGGCTATCAACGAGGCAGTAGGCGCCGGGGCCGGTGGCGGCGGGGGCGGTGGTGCGGAGGCCACTTTCTTCTTACCACAAGCACTTACGGCCAGCACCACGGCGAGTTTCCATTCGGCGCGCCCTGGATGGAGACACTTTCCCTCGGGCGGCTCTGGCAGGGATTTCATCTGCTGGCCAGCCAAAACTCGGCTTATGGAAATCTAGCGGTACTGGAAACGGACGGCAGTCGCACTCTTCTCGAGAACGGTCTAGTGCTATTTACTGTGCCTGACCCTCAGGCTGCCGAAGAATCCGTTCATTACGCTCTCCTGCAGCACGGTGCCCCAAGAAGCGTGTTGCTGATCGGCGGGGGACTGAGACTACAAGCGGGAGAAGGAAG
>PLQW01000261.1:9571-9824 GCA_003160215.1 Acidobacteriaceae bacterium | reverse complement strand
ATCACGTGGTCGAGCAAGTCTCTACGTACGCTCCCGACCCAGCGCTCCGCCACCTGTCCCTCGTCAAAACCTCTTGCGCTGTGAACTCGTTTCGAATCAGTACCATTCACGAACAGGGGTTGGCTTGCGTAGGACAGGATGTAAGTTACATGTGCGGCCGAGAAACCTCGGCTAAAGTTCTTACGGAGCACAGGCCAAGATGAGTTTCTTGACCATACGGTTGTAAAATAAGACGAGAATGGGAGTGGCCTCT
>PLQW01000261.1:0-9539 GCA_003160215.1 Acidobacteriaceae bacterium | reverse complement strand
GCAACGACAATGCGTTCTTTGTCACTGGCCCCAACCTCCCGAATTTTCTTGGGTCTGTCCAGGACATTTCGAACGGGTTTGTGGCCGCAAATTCCGGCGCCCCCGGCGTCCTCGAGTGGGGTGAGTGGTCAGTCGGCGCGCCGACGAGCTTTAGCTATGAGCTAGGCTCTGCGGCGTTCGGCATCGACGTCGGCAGCGGAACCGTTGCGCAAAATGCTGGTAACAGTGTTTTTCTCCGCACCAACAGCTTCGGTTATGGCGTTTACGACGTTGCGGTTCCTATTAGCTCCTCAGTTATGACAGCCGGCAGCACCTACTGGCTCTCCATCAGCAATGCCACCGACGCCGCCAACGATGGTACGCAAGGGTGGGACATCCCGAACGCCGGTAGCGGCGGTCCTGCGATTTGCAACTTCCGGCAGAGCGGAACCAATTTTGGCTCTTGCGGACTCGGCGGTGAATCCTTCACGCTGAGTGGCTGCGGCGCCGGCCTCGATTGCGGCCCCCCGGTCCCTGAGCCCAGCAGCATCCTGCTGCTCGGTTCTGGCATCCTCGGCCTCGCTGGCATATTGCGCCGCAAGCTGAACATTCAAGTCTGAGTAAGTGGGCCGGAACCTAGCACCTCCGGCCTCGATTCAAAGTAGCCCACCACCCTTGATCTGGAAAGGGACGAAGTGGCTTTGACGTTCGTGTTCTAATAACAAAAGAAAAGCCACGGTGCCAGCCGTGGCCGCAAGACGTGCTCAAGCGCATATTAGCGCAGGGAGCCATGTTGTGTCCAAGATTATTCGAGCAGCGCAGTGTCGCCAGCACTCTCAATCAACTTCCGAACAACATCCCGCCATTCGTTTTCTTGAAGAATTTCGAGCGGGTTGCCGAGAATTACATCACGAAGCGGTTGCAGCATTGCGGCAATCCTTGGGCGAAGAACTGGCTTTACCTTCTCAACGTGAGAGCGCCAATCTTGATCTGGAACCAAAAGATCAAGAGCCGTCGTCAATGCCAATTTCTGAAGGAGTCCGGACTCAATAGCATCCATTAAGGTGCCAAGCAATTCCCGTTCTTCATCTGCGGTCATATTGATTCCTTTATCTCAACCCAGCAACTCTCTCAATTCCCACACGTGACCGGTGATACCCGCTTCCATCGCAGGCGTCACGCGAAGGCTTGAATGCACGCGGCAAAAATTGTAATAGGCGAAATGCAGTGCGATAGCTGCTCGCAGGTTCTCCCACTTTTTCGAGAACGCATTGGACCGGCACATCACGCTGGCCATGCTGGCCCATGCTGTGTTGTCGGTGTTGCGCGCACGCGGAGAAAAAAACTCCAAACGCGCAAGTGCGGCTCAGCGTACCCGAACTGCGCCACCTGCTCACCGCATTGCTATGGCACGGGTGGCACGGCATTGAGCACCTGCTGCATTGGTCCCACTGGCGAAGACATCATCAATTCCACGCCATGACATGCCACTATCGAAAGCGGGGAGCAACTCTGTCTCCCTTCTATCTACAACTGTAGTACTAGAGCCAAGAAAGGGTAGAAATCGATTTCCTTATCGTTTATCTGAAAACTTTTCTGGGTTGGTGATAGACCTTTTCAACCTGGGCCTTTGTCCATCCGAACTGAACATCCCCGGGATAGACCGGCGGTCTATCATCGATGCGTGATCCTCCAACTGAGCTAAGAATCGTCTGCCTACCTTCTTCTATGACCTTCTCCGGCTCGCCCGACTGGTGTTTCACGCGCTCAGTGCTCACCATGCGCAATACCGCCCCTGGCGTCAGAAACCCTGCAGTGCCTGCTTGCGTTTCACCCGGCGAGGTCATTGCAGCCGCGCCTGGCGCCAACGTCGAAGACGTGGCGAACACTCCAAGGGACCAAGCCACGCCTTTCCAATTCTTTCGAATTTCTTGACGATAAAACTTGCCCGGGTGCAGAGCTCAAACAGCACCCGGGTTCACGCAAGCCGCACGGCTCTGCCTTACTGCACGTCACTTACTGTACCGTTCTTGAAGGTGACCTTCATGTCTGGATACACGTAGATCTTCTTTGTCCCCAGATTGACCACGCTCTTGGGCTGTCCCAATGTCGCAGTCACTTGATCGACCGTCTGCCCCTGTGAGACCGTCACCGGGCCGCCCGAGTTCGGAGCCGGAGTAGAAGGACCTGGCGCCGCCGGATTCGGCGGCGGGACTTCCTTCGCTACTTCCTGCTCCGCCTGGTCCGCTTGCTGCGACTCCTGCTTGATATCAGCGGCCACATTCTGCTCCGGCGGAGGAGCGGTTGCTACAAAGGCCGCCTGAGTTGGCGGAGCTTTGGCCGACGGCGGCGCGGCGGGCAGTCCGCCTTGTCCCTGCTTCGATTGCAAGTCACCCAGACCTTGGTCGATGGTCTCGCGCATGTGGTTTTGCATTTCCTGCAAATCGGTGAAGGCTATCTGTACCTGGGCGTTCTTACCGCACTCATTTCCACCCTTGCTGCACAGGACAGTAGCCGTCGCCGCCGTCGCGTTAGCCGGAGGCGCCGCGGACACTTCCAGCACATCCCCTTGGCTGATGCCGCATTCCGCCTGGCTAGCCACCTGAACTACATCGAGACTGCTTCCTGCAATGAAGACGTGCGTCTGGTTGTCGCTCAGCATCCGGGCAATTCCACTGGATTGCGGATCAACGTCCTGGTTCTGCGCATTCGCCTGGGCTTCCTGATTCTCCAGCGCGATTTGGCGCTTTACCTCTTCCGAAATCATGTCCTTCACTTGCGGAGTGAGGACCGGCTGTCCACTAGGGGGAATCTGAGCCGCCGCAACTTGAGCGTCCACTTGCTCTTGATAGGCCGCCGCCAAAGACGCCGAGATCATGTAGTCAGTTAACCAATACGCGGCGCTCGGGTACACCGGATAGGGCGCAAAGTAGCCGCCGTAGAACCCATACCAGGGATTGCCCGCCCATCCCCATCCCGCATACACGATCGGCGCCGGCCATGGGTTGTACGCCCACCCGTAGTAAGCGGGTCCAAAGTAAAACGCCGGTGCGTACGCGTTTAGGTAATAACCGCGGTAAGGGTAACCCCGGTAGTAGCCATTGTAGTAACGTCCGTGGTAGTAGTAACTGCGACGGTTGTACTCATGTCCGCGGTATCTATAACCGCGTTCAACATATCCGCGTCCGCCTCGTTCGGCGACGAGGCGCGAACCGTCCGCTCGCCTCACGGAGACGCTCCGGTTTCCATTGAGGTTGTGATGAATGTCCATGTTCCGCTTGGCATCGTGCACGTCACTGACTTTACCGCCAGGGCGCGCGGTGACGGTTTTACCGCTCGCAGTGGTGTGCGTTACGGCCCCCTTAGGAGTTGGACGGCCTGCAGTGGTGGTCTTGCCCCCTTGTCCAGCAGGCGGGTGAGTCGTACCGGTCGTAGAAGGACGACCCGTCCCGGTCGTGGTCGTACGCGCCGTCGTCGTTGGGTGAGGATTGCTGGTGGTCGGATGGGATCCGGTGGTGGTAGTCGTTCTTGCCCCTCCAGGATTGCTGGTGGTTGGCCCATGGCTCCCGCCGCTGGTGGTTGGACCATGGGACGCGCTAGCGCCTCCGGCGCCTGCTGGATGACTGGCGGCCGCCCCGCCTGCAGGCTTGGCCGGCGCCGCAGGCTTGGCCGGCGCCGCAGGCTTGGCCGGGGCCGGAGCTGCCTTCTTGGTATCGCTTGCCATGAGGCATGCCGAACCCAGAACTAAGACCATTGCCAGATAGCTGAAACGCTTAACCGTGCGAACGAATGAGTTATGCATTGCGACCTCCTCTCTCGTCTTCCTCAAAGAACGTGTCCAGAACTGGCAGAGACTACTGAACATCCGAGACCTTGTTATTGACATACGTAACCTTCATGTCCGGGTAGACATCGATCTCTTTACCGCTCAGCTTGATCACCTTGGAAGGCTGACCGAAGATGGCCACCACCACCTCTTTCGTCTGTCCCTTTTCAATCGTCTTAGGTGCGGCTGGCGGCGCATCTGGCGGCGGCGGAGGCGCAATCGGCGGCATCGGACTTTGTTGTTCTGGTGCCTGCGCGGTTTGGCTCGCGGGTGCCGCTGGCTGCTTCTTGTCGTCGCCCGAACTTGCGGAATCGTCTGACGGCGCAACCTTGATTACTTCGGCAACCGCACTCATCATTGCGTCTGCCGAGGGAACCGAGCCTTTAGGGTACGGAAACTTCAAGGTCGAGTAGTAGCGCACATCGGAATAAGGATCGCTCAGGAGATCGAAAACAATTCCATCGTCATGCGCTTCGATCCCGGTCACCCAAAACTTCTCGCCAGCGACAAATTTTCGCTGATCGACGTTAGGTATTGTTGGCAACCCGGGCAAATGCCCGCAGACAATGGGCGGACACTTCGGGATAGTGGCGTTATTAATCTTCCCGTTTTTATAAGTGTTCGAGGCTGGCAGTGTGGTCGTTACGGTGTACATGAGCAAGTTGTCTTTCTCCAGTACCAAAACCGCGCCCGCAGTCACGATGTCGGTCCTGTCGGCAGTCGCTTTCGTGAGAGGGTACTGTGCAATCAGCTTCTGTTGGATACTGACCGCGTCCTGGGCTTGTGCTCCCGGACAAGAAGCTAAAACTGCCGCGACAATACTTGATGCGACGATTGCTCGCAAAGAGTTCATGACGTTTTCCCTCGACAAGAACCGTTGGGAAAGTGCACGGGAGGGTGCGCGTAGCAACCTGCTACAGTGTGCCCTTCGAAACGGCTCAACTCTGACCACACTGCTCGCTGGTTCAGCACAGATAATCTGCGCTGAACGCCGTGAGCCAGGTAGAGCTGACTCCCAGGATATTAAGACGGTTACTGATTCTGCCCTACTCCACCGCTGCAATACAAGCTTTTTCTTGCCGCTTTCGCTTCCGGGAAAACTTGCAACGACGCAAAGACATACCGCAAGACAGTTGCCAGATCGGGAACGGCACGAAGCTGTTTCACTTTGCCCGTGTTCGCAACGACATATGGTACCGGGAATCAATTTCGCTGTTCGTTTCGCCGGAATGAGGCTGTCCGAATGGATAGGCGACTACACATTCGGATAGCTCTAGATCCATCTGGAGATTCATGTCGAGTGTGAGCCTTGCGCATGGAGCCGCAAAACGGGGAGCCCTACTATTGACCGGTGTCGGAACGACGGCTAACATTCGGGCAACGGATCTACACATGACCGGAGAGACCATCTCGCACTACCGCCTACTGGAAAAGTTGGGTTCCGGCGGGATGGGTGTCGTTTACGCCGCCGAGGACCTCAAGCTTGGCCGCAAGGTGGCGCTTAAGTTCCTGGCGATTGAATACTCCCGTGATCCAGCTGCCCTTCACCGCTTTGAGCGCGAAGCACGTTCAGCCTCGGCCCTCAATCATCCCAACATCTGCACCATCTACGAGATCGACCACCACGAAGGCTATCACTTCATAGCGATGGAACTGCTGAAGGGGGAGACTCTGCGAGATGGGATCGCTCGCCATGGGATGCCGCTTGACCAATTTCTGGACTTCGCGTTCCAAATCGCCAACGGGCTCGATGCCGCCCACTCGGAGGGCATCATCCATCGCGACATCAAGCCGGCAAACATATTCGTCACGGGACAGGGATATGTGAAGTTGCTCGACTTCGGTTTAGCCAAGCTCAGTGCAGCTCGCAAGGGAACGCTGGAGACCGGAGGGGAGGAGACAATGTCCCCGGAGGCGATGGCGAGACAAGATCTCACCATGCCAGGCGTACCCTTGGGCACAATAGCCTACATGTCGCCGGAACAGGCATTGGGAGAGCCACTGGACGCGCGCACCGATCTGTTCTCCTTTGGCGTAGTCCTATACCAGATGGCGACCGGCAGGCAGCCTTTCGCCGGCAATACCTTGGCCGGAACGGTCGATGCGATTCTCCACAAGGAGCCTTCGCCGGTAATCACCTCTAACCCGAATATACCGCCGGACCTGCAATCCATTATCAGTAAGGCGCTGGAGAAGGACCGCGCTCTCCGCTACCAGACTGCCGCGGACCTGAGGGCTGACTTGCAGCGCGTTAGGCGCGACTGGCATCTTTCACCTTCTTTAGTGACCGGTAATGAGTCCACCCAAACTCTATCTGAAATTGCGCACAAGCCAGCAGAACCGGTACGCCGACCAGAGACCAAACCGCCAGCGCCGCAGAAGAAGAGAATTTGGGCTCTTGCTGCGGGAGCCTTGGCAATCATCGTGATGACGGCCCTCGCGGTGAGGTGGCGAGGTACTACCCGGGAGCACGCCGACGCTTACCTGAAATTCCAATCCAACCCTGGAGCGCAGGTCCTTATTGATGAGAAGGTGTCGGGTACTGTGGAGCCTGATGGGACAATCACAGTCAAAGTTCCTCCCGGTGAACATTCCCTACGTTTGAGCTTGACTGGGTACGTGCCTTATTCCACTCGCATTAGTGTGGCCGTTGGCGAGCGCGAGAGCGTTGTTGCAGCCTTGAACCCTGTGCCGCAGCCACCACTGTCTCCCGTCAGGCTAGGAGACTTGGTGGTGCGGAGCAACGTTGCCGGGGCGGACATTTTAGTAGACGGCCAACTGAAGGGATTTACCGGGCGCGATGACCAAGCGAAGATGCAGTTGAACGAGGGGACTTACAAAATTCAACTCCAGAAGTCAGGCTATAAGGATTCTCCAGAGCAAGCAATCGAAATTGACTCCCACCGCGAGAACGAGGTCAGCTTCAAACTGGCTCCGGCGGCAACTCCGGCATCACAGGCCAAGGCCGACACATACCTGATTATCAAGTCCAAGCCGGGAGCGGACATTCAGATTGACGGAAAAGTGTCAGGCATCACGGATAGTAATGGAGTGTTCCCGGTCAAAGTCGCTCCTGGCGAACACTTGGTGCAGGCTAGTTTAAGGGGATACGAAACATACTCTTCTAGCGTACCGGTGAAGGCAACTGGGAAGACGTACCTCGTTGTCGACCTCAAGCCCTCCGCTCCGATTATTGCGTCATTCGTTACCAGTCAACCGAAAATTACGCCAGGGCAGACAGCCAGCCTCAAGTGGACAACCCAAAATGCGACAGAAATTCGAATTGATCCCGGGATAGGTACGGTTTCGGCAAGCGGTACGCAGGATGTTTCGCCTGCAAGAACAACTACTTACGTGTTGACAGCAAGAGGGAGCGGCGGAAGCACGAATGCCAAAGTTTCTATCGCGGTCGCGCCCAACCCCGCGGATGCGCAAGGCATTAAAGAAACCATGGCTAGATTTAAGGGCGCCTACGATTCCATGGATATCAGTGCACTGCAGCGAGAATGGCCCTCTCTAACCCAGACACAGGCTGACGCAATCAAAACGACTTTCGTAGGTTTGACCTCGATCCGGTTGAACGATGAGTGCGAAGGTTCACCTGAAATTTCTGGCGACATGGCGGAATGGACCTGCAAAGAGACTATAACCTACTTTATCAAGGGTCGGCCCCAAACAGCCCCGGTGCACCATACAATCACTTTTCATTTCAAGAGAGCTGGTGGAACATGGTCTGTGGTTCGTCGAGAAGGAACAAGTACCTCCACGTCTGCCAGCAACTGACCCCTCATACGATAGGATAAACCTAAATTCCACAGCTCCGGGTTTTGTTTTCTTGGAGACATCTGAGACGGCAGGGAGATGAAACCAGATGCAGCGGGCAATCCGGACCGTGCGAGATCAGCGTTATGGAAGGGCTCGACCGGACTCAGGGAATGTCACAGAGTTAAGTATTACCGGTCACACTCGAACTGCGTTACGATGCACTACTATCGAGTTTAATTCTGCGCCCTGCTCGGAGGGGTCCGTGCATACACTGACCGGCTGAGATGTGCTCTTCTGCTCTCTGTGCTTCTGACGCGCAGAGCGCTTTCAGAAATTCAGCAAACTGCCCCTCATGCGCTGGAGCACGCCTCGGCTAGATGACGAAACACAGTCAAGATTCACAATGCCGACGCCTCAGATCGATGCAAAAGAAATTACAGGGAGGGTTGCTATGCGAAAAGCAATTTATTTGACTGTCGCTGTGGCTTTGGCGACTGCGGCTCCTTGGCTCCACGCTCAGGATGAGAAGGCCGAAATCCAGAAGAAGTTGGCTTCGCAATTTACGCTAACTAAGCTAACGGCTGACAATACGGACATCGTCACAGCGGGCTCCGTTCTGGTGCTGCACAAGGACGGACTGCTAATGTTCAGCATCGATACTAAGGTTCCACCGACGAGCACCTATAAAGACGGTAAGCTCTCGATGGGCTTTGGCGCCACTCTGGCCACAAATCTTGCGCTAGGACAAAAGCAGCCCGGAGCAAACTGTAGCAATGTTCCGCAGCGTAAGTTCGTAGCTGGAGAAAAATTCTGGATTGTCGGGTTGGCTGTTAAGGATGACGGCGTCATCCTCGTCGCCTACAGTGATCCATACTCGGATGTTCGCTATTATGGGCAACTGGGGTTTCCGTTCCAAAAGCATTCCATCCCGCCGGCCGATGACGTTTTGAAAACCATCGCCGAAGTGGTGACGGTCCAACCGGCGGACAATTCCTCCGGCGGCACTGCACAAGCCCCTGCATCGAGTACGCCAGGTTCTGTGCAGGACACACAGCCGGAGAAAGCGTTTACGCCGATCGCGCCTCCGCCGGCGCCGACCGACGCGCCGCCAGCCGCACCCAAGACGATTGAAAAGGGACAGACGAAAGAGGTGGTGGTGGCCATCTTGGGACAGCCTTCGAAGGTGGTCAAGCTAGGTACTAAAGAAATCTATTACTACCCGGACATGAAGGTGATATTTGTCAGCGGAAAGGTCACCGATGTCCAGTAGCGGTACGGGTTAAGTCCGTAGAAAACCGCGAGTTCCTGGGCACCGGACAGGCCGATAATCTGCTGAGATTGTTCACTGCTTGGCCGCCCGCACTTCCGTAGCAAGGAAGACAATTTGGCGAAGCGGCTTCGCTCCAACTAAAGGTTCACCCCGGACGATAAGTAGGTCCCCTTTCTTGAAGGAGAAGATTATGTCGCTCTTGTCTTTCGGGAGGAAGACATGTGGTGGGATATCAAAAGGACCGCCGCCCTCCTGACCCGGCGCGACAACGCGGAACGGCGTTTTGCCTTCTAATCCCTTTAAGCTGCGCCAGAGGTAGTTAGGCGTCCCACCCGCAGCAACGAATTCCACTTTCGAAGTAATGTCGCAACCAACGTGGTCGGCTGCGAATGCCTCGTTCATCACCTTGGCAAACGGAACCTCCGTGGCGGGGGGCGGACACGTGTTGCCCGCAGAGGCGCTTGCGGTTGCCAGCAGTATGCTTGCTCCAGCCAATAGCAATTGGGACATCAGTCTCATGAATTATTCTCCTCGTCTCGGCAGGTGGTAGGCTTTTCGCAAGAAAGTATACTCCGGATTCTGTTCCCCCAATGTACCTTTGCGTATCTCAGCCGATCGTTGGAGCAACGTCTCAGCCTTTTTGTAGTCTCATCCGTGTTCGTAGAACCAAGCAAGGTTTGTCCCTCGTCACAATCCTGT
>PLQW01000062.1 GCA_003160215.1 Acidobacteriaceae bacterium | reverse complement strand
GATGGGCGGCCGCGTGGCCGAGGAGCTGTTCCTGCATACCATGACCACCGGCGCGGGCAACGACATCGAGCAGGCGTCGGACCTGGCGCGCAAGATGGTCTGCGAGTTCGGCATGTCCACGCTGGGGCCGATGACCTTTGGCAAGAAAGAAGAGCAGATCTNNCTTCAGCGAGGAGACGGCGCGGAAGATCGACCAGGAAGTGCGTCGCTTCGTGGACGAAGGCTACCAATCGGCGACCAACATCCTGAAGAACAATGGGCCGATCCTGGAAAAGATTGCCGCAACGCTGCTGGTGCGCGAGGTGCTCGACGCCGGCGAGGTCGAGATGCTCATCGAAGGCAAGGAACTTCCGGAGCGCGTCGATCCCAACGCTCAACCACCCAAGGAAGACGTGCAGCAGGTGCTGAAGCCGGCCCCCGGCCAGCAACCCAACGTGGCCCCGGAGAGGCCGGCGCAGGCGTAAGAAGCTGTCGGCACTGAGTTAAACCACGACGGGCGGCCTCACGGCCGCCCAGGCTTTTGGCGAAGGAATGGTAGACTGACGCCCTTGGGTTGATCCCCGGTTCAGTCGGCCAGCTTTTCCAGGACTCCAGTTTTCCATTCACTCATCAATACAAGGTCGCATTCGATTGCCTCACCTGCCTGGCCGATCAGTTGAAGGGTTCCAGCCTTTACCCCGTCTTCTGCACGGTAGTGCGTCTTCATTGCCTTCAGCAACTTGCGCATGTAGATTGTGTCCAGATTGCCTTCTAACTGGTCGCCCTTCATCTCCCAAACAAAAATCTTGCCGGTCCCGCCGGTACGTTCACGAGCAAAGATGAAATCCGGATAGACACGATTTTTCCTCCAACCCTGAATCCAGAGTTTTCGCTTCGGTTGGTCATCAGCCTTGCCGGACTTCGACTCTCGAACTTGGTCGGCGATGTCGGCCATACCATCCTGTTCCAAACCCTTCTTAATAGCTTCAATCGCGTCCTTAGTCTTTACGTGATGGCAGAAGACGTAGCACTCGTTTAGCGGCGGTTCGGTCGTATTGGTAGCGTCTGGCTGCCGGAGGATACGGCCAACCAGTTGCGTCATTGCGTTTTGGTTGTGGCTTGCTGCCAGGGCGCAGAGGACATAGGCGAAGGGGCAGTCCCATCCTTCTTGCAGTGCTTGTTTCGTGATAATCACCCGCACGGCACAGGTGGGGCTGAGCAAGTCAATGTTTTCCGGTGCATTCAGCTCGTTCGTCTCAGAGGTCTTAACCGCGATCTCAGCCTGATCCACCCCCAGGCTAAGGAGGAACTCCCGCACATCTTCCGAGTGGATCGCGTTCTTTTCGCGCTGATCCTTTCCCGTTCGCTCAGCTTGGACCAGGAGGATGGGGCGGATGTAACGCGCCGTGTTGGCTCGCACCTTGTCCGAGCGCGTTTGTAGCACGTTCAGTTCTTCCAGGCTTTCGCGCAGGCAATCCTTCCAGTCGTCCCCAGCCTTAACTTTGACGTTGATCGGCAGCTTAATCATCTCCTCACGTTGTAGATCCGTGCCGCGCACGTCTACCAGCCAGTTTGCATATCGTGGAGGATTGTCTTTAGGACGGTCTTTCGGCGTAGCCGAAAGCTCAAGAACGAAGCAAGGATTGAAGCCATACAACGTGCTCATCGCGCTGGCAGTGTAGGCTTTGTGGCCTTCGTCCATCACGACGACGGGCCGAATTAGTCGTAATACATTTCCCAGGCTCTCATGTGCGATGGCTCCCATATTGTAACGGTTACCGTAGCAGCTAAGGTTTGGTATTTGCAGCAATAGATCGTAGTGCGCTGGAGCGTCGTCGGGTGCAGGGAAAAGCCATGAACGTTGCCTCGGTCGCGGAAGAGGCGCAGCGTCTCTTTTGTCTCCCGATTCGCTGACTGAAGCATCAGCAGCATGACGCAGAGATGGCTCTCGACATCCAGACGGTTTAGCGAATCGTTCTTTTCCAGAATCTTTACGCGGCCTGCCGCGGCACGGTCGAGAACCTGCCGGTATGGGTGTTCGCGGTTGGTGAGGTGCTTCTTCGTCTGCGCGTAAATCGCCTCGTTGGGCACGATCCACAGAACGAATCCGTAGTTCCGCTGCAGATAGCGCCCCATGATGTGTGAGACGGCATAGGCTGCCAGCAGAGTCTTGCCACCGCCGGTCGGAATCTTCAGGCAGACGTTGGGAACGTCATTGCTCGTGCCATCCTTGCGTTCACTATAGGAGACTCCATCGCGGAACGTTGGCAGATACCCTTGTTCCTTCATATGGTCCCAAGCGAGCTTCGTAAAATCAAGGACGGGTCGAATGAGGTCGGGGTCCGTTTCACCCTCGTTGGCTTTCCGGATCTTCTCTGCCTTCGACAACTGTGTCCGGAGTTGGTCCAGATAGGCGTCCAAAGTGTCGAGAACTGACTGTTGAAAATCCTTCAGCTCCATCAGTCTTTCTCCACCCGATAGAGAGCAAACGGCAGCGGTGCATACTCCACCCGCATCGGCAGCAATGTTTTATTCGGAACGTATTTTGCCGGAGCGAAGACGAGATGGCGCTTGCCTTTGTGTTCAGGATCGTTGGCGATCTTCTCCGCCAGTTCAAGCGTGAGCGCAGCTTTGTTGGACTTCAAGAAATCCGCTTCGTCTGAGGGATTCGTG
>PLQW01000097.1 GCA_003160215.1 Acidobacteriaceae bacterium | reverse complement strand
CCACGCCCTGCTCGGCCTGCTCTTCGATCACTTCGAGCATGACGTCGGCGTTGAGGTCCTCGATGCGCTTCACCCGCGACACTGCTTCGTAGATCGGCACGGTGCCGATCGGCACTGGCGAATGTCGCAGAATGGCTTCGCGGATCTCGTGGATGCCGCCCCCGGTCGAGAGATCCATCACCGTGTCGGCGCCGTAGTGGACCGAGGTGTGCAGCTTCTTCAGCTCCTCGTCCACGTTGCTGGTAACCGATGAATTGCCGATGTTGGAATTGATCTTGCACTTCGACGCCACGCCGATGCACATCGGCTCCAGCTCAGGATGGTTGACGTTGGCCGGTATGATCATGTGCCCAACGGCAACTTCGTCGCGAATGAGTTCGGGCGCGACCTGCTCGCGTTCGGCGACGAAAAGCATTTCCTCGGTGAGCAAGCCTTTGCGCGCGAAATGCATTTGCGACATGTTGGTGTCACTGGTACGCGCGGCCTCTTCGCGACGCTTCGCGATCCACTCGGTCCGCGGCTTCACCAAACCTGCGCTATTACCATTGCTGCCGTTGGTTCCACTCATACTGTTGGGTAACTCCTGAGGTAAGAGCTTATTATACCGCCGCGGAACGGCGCTCTTGTAAAACCAAGCGAGTGTCATCCTGAGCGTTGCGGAGTGTCAGGCGAAGCCGATGGTGGACTAATTGCAGTGGAGGATTGCATTAGATGCGCCATTCAGTCCGCATTGTCGCCATCCCCATTCGCGTTCCTTCAGCGGCTAGGAGCAGAACCAGAGTTGCTATAGGCCAGAGCGGTGAACCGGGGTAAGTTAAAAATGGTGGTCTTCGCGGCAACGAATTGGATGGCGCAACCCTATTCGGATGATCTGCGTTGCAAGTTTCTGGAAGCCTATGTAGCTTTGGCGGCGCGGAGCAACTGCTTCAGCTTCGCGCACTGCCGAGGTCTTGGAACAAGCCGTCGCCGAAGTCCTCAAGGCCATCACCGTAGAGAATGCTGTCGCCTGGTTTCGGCACTGCGGCTATGGTATACAGCAACCTTAGCACCGCTCCTAGTGTGCCGGTCGACGCTCGGCCTCGAGCCTGGCAACCCTCTCGACGAGATCGTGGATTGTGGCAGTGCGTCGGATTTCAGTTACAAGTTGCTCATGCCGCTCCGCAAGCTTGCTCTCCAGCTTTTCAAAACGGGCGTCAACGGAGTCGAACCGTTTGTTCACGTCGTCGAACCGCTCTTTCACGTCAGACCGAAACTCTTTTTGTTGGTTTTCCAGCGCATCAATCCGTACCCGCAGCTCGCGTAGCTGTGGCGCCAGAAAATCTTGCAAAACCGAACGAACATCTTCTACAACGCCCATAACGTACTTCCGTTCTGCCGTAACCATCACAGGATAACAAAAGTACGGGTTCGCGTTACCTTCCAAAATGCGTTACGGAGAACCCGTCTAGTGCGCGGCTGTCGCCTGTCCCACGCGGGCGGCGACTGCCAGGCGAACTTCGGCGCGGCGCAGGGCGTATAGCGTCGCGTCATAGTCAAGATCGGCGGCGGCCTGTTGCAGAGCTTCCTCAGCCCGGGCCTTCGCCTCCTGCGCGCGCTTGACGTCAATGTCCTCGGCGTGCTCCGCGCTGTCGGCCAGAATCGTCACCTTGTCCGGCAAAACTTCGGCGAAACCCCAGGCGACGGCGAGATAGCGCGTTGTTGTCCCTACCCGATAGCTGATCTCACCAATCGTCAGCTCGGTAATAAGCGGCGCGTGTCCCGGCAAAATACCGAGTTCCCCGTTCTTGCCGGGTATCTGGACCTGGTCGGCGTCCTCATGGACGAGGAGCCGATCGGGAGTCACGATTTGTAAGTGCAGCGTGTCAGCCATGGCAGATTACGCTTGCGCCGCCTTCATCTTCTCAGCCTCTTCCAGCACTTCGTCGATCGATCCCTTCATGTAGAACGCCTGCTCGGGAATGTCGTCGTGCTTGCCGTCCACGATCTCCTGGAAGCTGCGCACGGTGTCGTCGATCTTCACGTAGCGCCCCTCCAAACCAGTAAACTGCTCGGCCACGTAGAACGGCTGCGAGAGGAACTTCTGGACCTTGCGGGCGCGCGACACCGTGAGTTTCTGGTCCTCGCTGAGCTCGTCGATACCCAGAATCGCGATGATGTCCTGGAGGTCCTTGTAACTCTGCAACACTCGCTTGACGGCTTGCGCCGTGTTGTAATGCTGATCGCCGACCACGCGCGGATCGAGAATGCGCGAGGTGGAGGCCAGCGGATCGACGGCAGGATAGATGCCCAGCTCCGAGATCTGGCGCGAAAGCACCGTGGTCGCATCGAGGTGAGCAAAGGTCGTGGCTGGGGCCGGATCGGTCAAATCGTCGGCCGGCACGTAAATGGCTTGCACCGACGTCACCGAGCCCTTCTTGGTGGAGGTAATGCGCTCCTGCAACTCGCCCATTTCGGTGGCCAGGTTGGGTTGATATCCCACGGCGGAGGGCATGCGGCCCAGCAACGTGGATACTTCCGAACCCGCCTGGGTGAAACGGAAAATGTTGTCGATGAAGAGCAGCGTGTCGGAACCCTCTTCGTCGCGGAAGTACTCCGCGACGGTCAGCGCGGTGAGCGCCACGCGCAGGCGCGCTCCGGGCGGCTCGGTCATCTGGCCGTAAATAAGAGCGGCCTTCGACTTCGCGGGGTCCTTGATGTTGACTACGCCCGACTCCTGCATTTCCAGCCAAAGATCGTTGCCCTCGCGGGTGCGCTCGCCAACTCCGGCGAACACCGAAAAGCCGCCGTGCTTAAGGGCCACGTTGTTGATGAGCTCCATGATGACGACGGTCTTGCCGACTCCGGCGCCACCGAACAGGCCGATCTTGCCGCCCTTCAGGAACGGCTGGATCAGGTCAATGACCTTCACGCCGGTCTCGAACATCTCCATCGAGGTGGACTGCTCGTCGAATGCAGGCGCCTGGCGATGGATGGGCATACGCTTGTCATAGGGCACGGGGCCCAGCTTGTCCACGGGTTCGCCAATGACGTTGAGCACGCGGCCGAGGGTCCCCCGGCCAACCGGCACCGTAATGGGCCCGCCCAGGTCGAGGGCCTTCATGCCGCGCACCATGCCTTCGGTAGGTTCCATGGCCACGCAACGGACGCGGCCTTCGCCGAGTTGCTGCTCCACTTCGAGGATGACGTTGATGGGCTGGGGGACGTTGAAGCCGTCACTGGTAACGCGCAGCGCCGAATAGATAGGCGGCAACGCCTTCTCGGAGAACTGCACGTCTACCGCGGGTCCCGCGATTTTAATAATGCGTCCGATATTTTCTGCCATATGAATTCCGCTCTTCGCGATTCGCTTTTGGCCTTTAGCTTCTGGCCGTTAGCTCTTAGCAAAATGTCTCATTGCAGAGACAATTCTTGAGGCTAGCCACTATCCCCTAGTCCCTAGCCCCTGCTCTTACAACGCTGCTGCGCCGCTGACAATTTCGATAATCTCTTTGGTGATCGCGGCCTGGCGCGCCCGGTTCATGGTGAGCGTCAGGGAATCGATCACGTCGTTGGCGTTGTTGCTCGCCGAATCCATTGCCGTCATGCGGGCGGCATGCTCGGCGGCCACGGACTCGAGCATACCTTCAAAGATTTCGAAGGCTACGTAACGCGGCAGCAATCCGGCAAAAAGCTCCTCCGGTGACTGCTCGTAAATGTAATCCACCGGAGCAGTAGCGAATTTGGTAGCTTCTTTTTCAAACTCCGTCGCCTCTGGCTCCTTCAAGCTGACGCCCGCCGTGCGGGCCGCTTCCGCCATGCGCTGCCGGTCTCCCAATTCAAACTCCTCGGTCAGAGCGACTTCACGACGGCCCAATTCCTGCACCGGAAGAATTCGTTGTGCGATCAGGCGCTGTGAGATCACTGACTTGAACTCGTTGAAGATCAAGTAAACCGAATCGATCCGCTCATCCCGATAAGCCTTGGCAATATGGTCAGCAATTTCGGAAACCGCTTCGTAATCCACTTTAGCTAGCAGGTTCAAGTGCTCGCCGATGACTTGGACTTGCCCCTTGCGCTCCTCGCCAGCCTTCCCGACGGGATAGCGCCGGCGCAGAAAGTCTCGCCCCTTACGCCCAACGGCCACGATGTCGATGTTCTTGTCTTTGAAATGGTCCAGGAACCTCAAGGCCGCTTTCAGGACGTTAGAATTGAACGCGCCCGCCAAGCCTCGATCTCCGGTCACCAGGACGAGCAGGACGTTCTTTTCGGGACGAATGGCCAACAGTGGATTCCATGGCTCGCCGGTGGTTGGATTTACCAGCTCGGCCCGGCTCACCGTCGAGGCCAACACGTTTGCCAGCATGTGCGCGTAAGCCCGAGACGCTAACGCCCGCTCTTGCGCACGGCGCAACTTAGCCGCCGAAACCATTTTCATGGCCTTGGTGATCTGCCGCGTGTTCTTCACGCTGCGAATACGCCGTCGGATGTCGCGTACGTTCGCCATTTGCTTTTACGCGCTCGCCTTCGCTACAGCCTGACGTTCGCTGGCGAAACGCTCCTTGTATTCCTTGATGACCTTGGTCAGGGCCGCGCGCAGATCGTCATCGAGGATCTTCTTGTCCTCGATTGACTTCAGCACACCAGGATTCGAGGTATCCACGTAGTTGTACAGACCCTTTTCAAACTCGCCCAATTGATCGACTGGCATGTCGTCGAGCAGGCCCTGGGTCCCGGCGTAGATGATAAGAATCTGCTTGGAGAACGGCAGTGGCTGATACTGGCCCTGCTTCAGAATTTCGGTCAGGCGAGCTCCGCGGGCGAGCTGCGCCTGCGTGGCCTTGTCGAGGTCGCTGCCGAACTGCGAGAACGCCGCCANNAACTGCGCGAAGGCCGCCAGGTCGCGATGTTGCGCCAGGTCCAGGCGCAGGCCGCCGGCGATCTGCTTCATGGCCTTGATCTGCGCGTTGCCGCCCACGCGGCTGACCGACAAGCCGACGTTCACAGCCGGCCGTACGCCGGAGTTGAACAGGTCGGTCTCGAGATAAATCTGACCGTCGGTGATGGAGATGACGTTGGTCGGAATGTAGGCTGAAACGTCGCCTGCCTGAGTTTCAATGATGGGCAGAGCGGTCAGCGAACCACCGCCAAGCTCATTGTTGAGCTTCGCGGCCCGCTCCAGTAGGCGAGAGTGGAGATAGAACACGTCGCCGGGATAGGCTTCGCGGCCCGGCGGACGGCGCAGCAGCAGCGAGATTTCGCGATACGCCACGGCGTGCTTCGACAGATCGTCGTAAATGCACAGCGCGTGCTTTCCGTTATCGCGGAAGAACTCACCGATGGCGCAGGCGGCGTAGGGCGCGATGTATTGCATGGGAGCTGGATCGGAGGCCGACGCCGAGACCACGATGGTGTATTCCATGGCGCCGAAATCTTCCAGCGTCTTCACCACTTGCGCGACCGAGGAACGCTTCTGGCCGATGGCGCAGTAGATACAGATGAGGTCGCGGCCCTTGCTGTTGATGATGGTGTCAAGCGCGACCGCGGTCTTGCCGGTCTGGCGGTCGCCAATGATAAGTTCGCGCTGACCGCGGCCGACCGGAATCATCGAGTCGATGGCCTTCAGTCCTGTGGCCATGGGCTCTTTCACCGGCTGGCGGTCGATCACGCCCGGCGCCAGACGTTCAACCGGAATGAACTTGTCGGTATTGACCGGGCCTTTGTCGTCGATGGGCACGCCGAGCCCGTTGACCACGCGACCGATCATGGCATCGCCCACCGGCACACTCATGATGCGGCCCGTGCGCTTTACTTCGTCGCCCTCTTCCACTTCCGTGTATTCGCCCAGCAGCACCACGCCGACCTGATCTTCTTCCAGGTTCATGGCGAGGCCCGCAACATCGTGGGGGAAGGACAGGAGTTCGCCCGCCATGACTTTGTCCAGCCCATAAACGCGGGCAATGCCATCGCCAATGGACATCACGGTGCCGACTTCATCGACAGCGATCTTGGTTTCGTAGTTTTCGATCTGCTCGCGGATGAGTTTCGTGATCTCGTCTGCTTTGATCTGCGCCATAGAATTCCGTTTCCGTAGTGCTAAGCGTAAAAAATGTGCCGTCCCTCAACCACCCCAACAAGCGCAAAAGCGGCGCTCGTCGGGGACCCCGGTTACGGGACTCGAATCTGTTTGCTACCCTACCCAGCACTCCGCCTGCGGCTCCGTGCTGGGCTAAACTGTTTCGCGCCTACGGCGCTGGATTCTTGGCCAGCAAATTTCGCTGGCGAATACCACGTTGGTGGCCACAACGACGACCCTGAACGCCCGCACTACCCGAACATCATTGTTCCAAGCATACGGCAAGACTAAATCGCGCCTTTTCGAGCTTCCAATCCCGCATTCTTACTCGGTACTAAGCTCCTGCTTCATCTTCTCCAGTTGCCCGCGTACCGAGCCATCGTAAATCGTGCTGCCCACGCGTACCACAACTCCGCCCAGCAACTCGGGATCGGAGGAGTAGTGGGCGCGGACCTTCTTGCCCGTCAAGCGCTCCAACTGGGATTCCAACTCGCGCTTCCCGTCCTCGGAAAGCGGGCGGGCGCTGGAGATTTCCGCCTCCGCCAAGCCCAACTGGGCGTTCAGTTCGGTGTCAAACTGTCTCGCCACGTCATCCAACATCGCGATACGCCGATGATCGATGAGGATCGCGACGAAATTGCGGATCTGCTTGGCCGCGCCAATCTGCCGAACGATGGCGTCCAGTACCGCCCGTTTCTGCTCCGGCGAGATGGCTGGAGATTCCCATACGCGGCGCAGTTCGGCGCTTTCGTGGACTGCATCCACGATGGCATTCAGGTGCTGCCGGGCGATGTCCGGATCAGTCTTCTGCTCGAGGACAACCTCTACCAGGGCGCGGGCGTATCGGCTGGCAATGGCGGCCATACTTATTTGCCGTCCCTTCCCAGTTGGCCCACGAACTCACGCAGCAACGCCTGATCGGTAGGCTCGTCCACTTTGATCTTGCGCGATGCCAGATCAACCGCCAGCGTGGCAGCGTAGGTCTTCAATTCGCGCCGGGCATTGCGCGCGATGGCGCCGATCTCGGTCTCAACGGATTCCAATACCTTGCGCTTGTCTTCCTCGGCAGCCTGGAGGATTCGCGCTTCTTCCGCCGCAGCCTCACGCTCGGCCGACGTCCGAATCTCCGCAACCTCGGTGTCCAGCTTCGCCAGGCGGGCTTCGATATCGCTCAAACGCCGCGCCGCTTCGGCACTTGCCGCCTGCGCCTCGCGTATCCCCTTCTGGATGGCTTGGGTACGATCGCGGAACATCTGGGGTACAGAAAACAAACGCAGAAGATAGACAAAGAACAAGACCACCAGGACAAAATTGAGAAACCAATAAACCAGGTAACTGGCGCGCGGGCCAAGGCCTACGAGATGCCCCATCCACACTACCGACTTGGAGTATTTGAATTGCGTATTCTCTTCCTTCTCCCCAGCTTCACCGGCAGCGGCGCCAGTCAGTTCCTCGCCGGTCGCGGTGTCGGGATTTTGCGATGGCTGCTGCTGAGCAGAGGCGGCTTGCTTCTGGCTGGCGGAGGAAGAGGAAGGCGCGGAGGATCCAGCCGGCTGCTGCGCGGCGAGGCCGCCAAACGCAAAAACCACGAACAGAAAACTCAGGACGGCGGGGCGGATTACATGCTTCATCACGGTTGACCGCCTACGGCGGGAGCCGGGTTTGCAGGCCGCAGAATCGTGCGTATGATTTCCGCCGCCAGCCTCTCGGTTTCCGCGTGCAATCCCGCTTGCGCTGCGGCCATGTCCTGTTCAATGGCGGTGCGTGCTTCGCGAACTTGCTCTTGGGCCCGCGTGCGTGCTTGCAAAACGGCCTCAGCGCGAGCTTGCTGGGCCCGCTGCCGGTGCGCTTCCTGCGCTTTGAAGATGGTCAGGCGGGCCTCGCGCAAGCGCTGCTCATACTCCTGCGTCCTGGCTTCCGCGGCCGCTATGTCGGCGCGTGCTTTCAGGAAGGCCCCTTCGGTGCGCTCGCGACGCTCTTCCAGAACGCGTTTCAGCGGCTTGTGGAGCAGCACGCTGTAAATGGCGTACAACGACAGCAGAATCACTATGGTCGGAATGGCTCCGAGCAGTAATTCCCCTACCTGTTTGAGAGTCTGATCCATTCCTGGTTCGTGAATGCCTAATACTAGAAGACGCACAGAGGGCGCTAAGGCTACAACTGGAACTATTGAAACTAACAGAGCTTTAGCCTCGATGTCAACGAAGTCAGAGGCCGGTTGTGAGCCGTAAGTTGGCGGCTGGGGATTTCCCAGAACGGGCTTGCAGTGCCTGTTACGAAACCGTGTCGCCGCTCTGGGTCCATGCGAAGTTATCTCCGGTTCATGGGCCACTGGGTAGAAGGATCCAGGCATTCCGCCGGCGCAACTACTGGCTGCCTTTCACGAATTCTGGCTCCCTGCCTTCGCCCCACGGATCGTAGGTCTGCACGAAGATCATGCGGTCGCGAATCGTCGGATGGTTCCAGGCCCAGAACTCCGCCAGCTTGCCGACGTAAGGGTAGTCGAGTGAGCGCTCGCCCAGGATTTGAAACGCCTGTGCGGCCGATAGCGGAGCGTCTGGCATCGGTCCATGGATGAATTCAAGGCCGTACTGGTCAGCCTGGTGCTCATAATGCGAGTAAAATGAAAGCATTCGATTAAGGATGGCATTGTCCGCCGGATTCATCCGGCAGGAAATAATACAGGTAATCGATCTTCATGCCTCAAATTGGAAGTTTTGCACTACTGCTGGCCCTGGCGCTGGCGGCCTATTCGTTCCTCGCGGGCTCGCTCGCGCTGTATCGCAAGGACGATCGCCTGGGCGAGACCGCTCGCCGTGCCGGCATCGCCTGCTGGGCAGCGGTTACCGTGGCGGCCGTGGCGCTGGTGATAGCCGCCCTCGGGAACGACTTTTCCGTCGCCTACATCCTTCACCACAGCAACCGCGACCTGCCCATCGCCTACAAGTTCGCCGCGCTATGGTCGGGACAGGAAGGTTCGCTGCTGTTCTGGGCGTGGCTGCTGTCAACCTACGCGCTGGTGCTGCGCCTGCGCTACAAAGTCGATCCGCAACTGACGGCGCATGCCTCGGCGATCATCGCCGCAGTGCAGGTGTTCTTCCTGCTGCTGGTGAACTTTGCGGCGCACCCGTTCGGCTTGGTTAGTGGACAGATTCCGGCCGACGGCAACGGCCTGAATCCGCTGCTGCAATATCCCGAGATGGTCATCCATCCGCCGATGCTCTATCTCGGCTACGTCGGCGTGACCGTGCCTTTCGCCTTCGCGCTGGGCGCGCTCATCATGAAGTATCCCGGCGAGAAGTGGATTCACATCACCCGCCGCTGGACCATGGTGGCGTGGCTCTTCCTCACCTGCGGAATCTTTCTCGGCGCGCACTGGGCGTACGCGGTGCTGGGTTGGGGCGGCTACTGGGGATGGGACCCGGTGGAGAACGCATCGATCCTGCCATTCCTTACCATGACCGCTTTCCTGCATTCGGTCATGATGCAGGAGAAGCGCGGCATGATGAAGATGTGGAACATGTGGCTCATCTTCACCACGTTTCTGCTGGCGATCTTCGGGACGTTTCTCACGCGCAGCGGCGTGGTGAGTTCGGTACACGCCTTCGCGCAGTCGGGGATTGGCATCTGGTTCGTGTGGTTCCTGGCGCTGACGTTCGCCACATGCGTGTTCTTCTTCGTGCGCAACCGCGAGACGCTGAAGAGCGAGCACCGGCTGGAGTCGCTGGTCTCGCGTGAGTCGAGCTTCCTGTTCAACAACCTGGTGCTGCTGGTGGCGTGCTTCGCCGTGTTGTGGGGCACGCTCTTCCCGGTGCTGTCGGAGTGGGTGACGGGCTCGAAGGTCACGGTTGGGCCGCCGTTCTTCAATCGCGTCAACGTTCCGATTGGGCTGTTCCTGATCTTCCTCACCGCGGTGGGACCGTTGCTGGCCTGGCGCAAGACTTCCCTCGACAGCCTGAAGCGTAACTTTCTGTGGCCGGCAGTTCTCGCGGTGCTGACGGCGATCGGGCTCATGATTGGTGGCATGCATCCCTGGGAGGACGTCTCGTACTTCTATTCGCTGATGGCGATCTCGTTGTCGGTGCTGGTGGCGGCAACGGTAGTGGGTGAGTTCTGGCGCGGCGGTCGCGTCATCGCACGGCAGTCGGGAAAGAACATTCTCGGAGGGATGGTGACCATCACCCGCCGCAACACGCGCCGTTACGGTGGCTATCTGGTGCATTTTGGCTTCATCGTCATCATGATCGGCTTCGCCGGTCTGCCGTTTAATCTGGATAAAGAGCAGGAGATGGGCTTCGGCGACAAGATGCAGATCGGCTCCTTCACCCTGGTGTGCGACTCCTACACGCAGGATGACAAGCCGAACTACTCCAGCGAATGGGCGGTGATTGACGTTTACCACCACGGCAAGAAGATTGACACCATGTATCCCGAGCGCCGCTTCTACAAGGCGAGCGAGCAGACCTCAACCATTGTCGCTAACCGCTCGCGGCCCAGCGGAGATTTGTACCTGGTGTACACCGGGCGCAATCAGGACACGGGCAAGCCGATCATCAAGGCGCACGTGAATCCGCTGGTGATGTGGATCTGGTCGGGCGTGGTCATCGTGGTCATCGGGACGTTGATCGCGCTGCTGCCAAACATGAAGCCGGCTAAGGTGACGGTGAGGGAGAAAGAACGCGCGGAAGCGGAGACGGCGCGGTCGGGCGTGGTAGGAGTGGGCGGAGACTGAAGGGCAGGGAATAGCGGTTAGGGGTCAGTGCCTGTTCGCTAGTGCAATCATCCTCGGCTGTCATCCTGAGCGGAGGCGGCCTGCTGTTGGCCACCGGAGTCGAAGGATCCCTATCGCCCCGCCCAACGCTCTTTGGAGACATTGGGGTCCCTCGACTCGGACTAAAGTCCTCGCTCGCGATGGCAAAGCTGAATTCCGATGGCGCTCGGTATGTGAAACTCCCTAAGAGGGCTGGTAATCGAAACTTGAAACTTGAAACTCGAAACTCGAAACTTCGCATTGCCCAGCTCCTGCTCATCGCATTGCTGGCCATCGCCTTCCTGGGTGCCGGCGACGACGCTCGCTTCAACAAACTGGGGCACGGCCTGATGTGCATGTGCGGCTGCGGACAAGTGTTGCTGGAGTGCAACCATGTGGGCTGCACCTACTCCGAACGCATGCGTAACGAGCTGACTGCGGGCATCGAACGTGGCGACAGCGATTCCCTCGTCCTGCAGAGCTTCGTGCAGAAGTACGGCAACACCGTGCTGGCGGCGCCTACTACGACGGGCTTCAACCGCGTGGCCTGGATCATGCCGTTTGCGGTTTTTGCGGGCGCACTCGCGCTTACCATATTGCTGGTGCGGATGTGGAAGTCGCGCGCCGTTGCGCATCCGGTGCCGCCTCCCAACCTCGATGCCGCCCAACTCGACGACCTTCGCAAGAAGGCCCGTCAGGAGACCGATTTCTGATGTATGCATTGATTGTCTTTGCCGCTGCCGGACAGGAAACCGCGTTTGTCATGTTTGGCTGCGCGTTATTCGCGGCGCTCCTGTTCTTCTACGTTTTCTATCAGCCAGGCGATGTCGAAGCCGGCGAAGAAAAGACCCGCCAGATGTACTTGCAGGAACGCAAAGAGGCGACCTACGAGAATCTGCGCGATCTCAGCTTCGAGCACAAGGCCGGCAAGTTGAGCGAGTCAGACTACGCGGTGCAGCGCACCTTGCTGGAAGACGAAGCGGCCGCCATTCTTGCCGAGATCGACAGCATTGAGAAGGCACGCGCCGTAGTCCGGCGTGGCACTCGGCGTCCAGGAAGCGTTCCCACGAACGGGGGCCGCGCGTGAGATTGTTGGGTGGCCTCTTGCCGGGAACAAACGTTAATATCAGCGCCGCAGGCGCGACAGAGCTTAGCCCAGCGCTTCAGCGCTGGGTACGTGTGGGAAAGGATCTGAGTGCCGTAGGCACGGCAGAAAACGATCCAATGCACAATGTCTGCCCGATAAAGCTCGACGGTTCGAGTGCCGTCCCTACGGGACTCATCCGTCCTTCGAACGCTTACCCAGCGTTGAAGCGCTGGGCTAAGATTTTTCGCCCCTTGCGGGGCTGGTGTCTCAAGTCATTCAGCTCCAGCGATGGAAGACTACTCTTACGATGCACATTCAACGCACGGGCGGCCATGTTCGCGTGGGTGCTCTTGCTTACCTCGTTCGCCGCGGCCCAGAACATCACCGGCACCGTCACCAACGCCACCACAGGCAAGCCTTCCGCCGGAGACGAGGTCACTCTCCTCTCGCTCTCGCAAGGAATGCAGGAGATCGGGAGCACGAAGAGCGACGCGCACGGGCGCTTCTCGTTGCCGGCGCCCGCTGGCGACCGTGCGCCGCACATGGTGCGTGTGACTCACGAAGGCGTGAATTACTTCCCGCCCAGCGGGCCCCTGATGCCGGGTACGATCACGGCCGAGCTTACGGTGTACGACTCCGCCAAGAAGGTGGATGGCCTCAGCCAGACGGTCGAGGTAGACCGCTACCAAAGCGACGGCAGACAGCTACAGGGGATCGCGCTGTACGCGATTCGCAACCAGTCGCAGCCGCCACGCACCGTGGCCGACGACAAGCGTACGTTTGAATTCGCTTTGCCCGATGGCGCTGAACTGGAATCGGCGCAGGCCAAAGGCCCCGGCGGGCAGCCCATCGCGGTCGAGGCTTCGCCGGGCTCGCAAAAGCACCACTACGCCTTCAACTATCCGCTACGCCCCGGCGAGACGCAGTTCCAGGTGTCGTACCACATGCCCTACAGCGGCGAGGCCAGCATCTCGCCCAAGCCGCTGGGCGAGGTACAGCACTTCGTCGTGATGACACCCAAGGGCATGACGTTCACGCCCAAAAATCCGCAGCAGTTTCAATCCATGCCCGATGAAACCGGCGCCGGAATCATGGTAGTCACCAACGTCAAGCCGGGGCAGGACCTCAGCTTCCGCGTCGCTGGCACGGGCGAGTTTCAGGCCGAAGGCCAGCAGGGCGCACAGGCAGCGGGCGGAGGCGACGCGAGCGGCGGCGGGGCTATGGGCGGATCGCAAGCCGCCGCCAACGACAATCGTCCCGGCGGCGGACTCGGCGCTCCCATTGACGCGCCCGATCCGCTGCACGACTACCGCGCCTACATCCTCGGGGCGTTCGCGCTGGTGCTGGTGATGGGTGGTGCGTACGTGGTTTCGAAATCAAACACTCGTCAGTATCCCGTACCGGCCGCTGCAGGAACATCGGGCCGCGGCGCAGTTGACACCGGAGAGGCGGCCGCCGATTTCGCCGACTTCATCGAACCGGCCGCGCCGGCTCGCGACCGTGATGCGCTGCTGCTGGAGGCGATGAAGGAAGAGCTTTTCCAGCTTGAGATCGATCGCCAGCAGGGCAAGATCAACCCCGAGGAGTACGCCAAGGCGAAGGCCGCGCTCGACGAGACCATCAGGCGCGCGCTGGCGCGTAACACCAGGAATTAAAACAAGCCCTAAAGATCCTGGATCAGTTTTCGAATTAGTGCAGTCCGGCGCGGATACGGGTAGAGCGGCGCTTCATAACTGGGATTGGCCTCGCCCGCAGCGCTCTTCTTATACAAGCGCGCTTGCGGTTGCCGCTCACTCCTCTGGAACTCCTCTAATTAATCGCCGCTCGTCACCCGGCTGAGGCTATCGACCGCGACACGTGCCACCGCGATGTTTGTCGACGGCTGCTCGGTACGGCGCGGGTGTATGGTCACGACATCCGCGGTGTGCCGCAGTTTGTCGGCGATCCAATTGCGCCGCTCCACGAAGGTCTCCGGCTCATAGGTGACGCCGTCAGCCAGCCGTTTGTCTTCGCGCTTCGAAGTCCATAACAATATCGGCCCAACCACGATGCGTACCATGCGGGTGAACGTTCCAAAGGCGCATTCGATTTCACGCCGCAGTTCGCGAATCCGCTTCGATATGGTGGGATTGGTCGCACTAAGCCGCTTCTCCATGGCCCAAAGCGCCGCATTGTAAGTCGTGCGCAACTTCCTGGCTTCCGCAGCGAAGCGACGCCGCACTCGCAGGTCGGGATCGTTGTGATAGCGCTTCCATCCCTGGAAGGTAGTCTCGCAGATGCGAAACAAGCTGGGTCCGTTGCGCTCGAAGTCATGCCGGAAGGCCCAATCGAGGAAGGTTTTCGACTCGTCACGCGAGATGGCGGCGTGCTTGTAGTTGAACTTGAACTGGCCATGAATGTCAGCGAGGTCCACGTCGTCGAGCATGCGGCCTTCTTGCTGCATCTGGGCGAACAGAGGAGTGCCCGGCACCGGCGTGTACAACATGAACTGGTGGAAGTCGGTGCCGTGCGAGACCGCGTATTCGATCTCCTCATGAATGTTCTCGGGCGTGTGGTGCTCGAGGCCGACAATCGTTGAACCGAGGATCTTGATGCCGTGCTGCCGCAGCTCCGCCGCGAGCGCTCGGGTATCGGAATTCTTCAGTTTGGCGTAGCTGGAGTTGGGCGATTCGAGTCCCACCCAAATCCACGAAACACCCAGTTGCACCAGTTCTTCCATGGTGTACTTGCGGATGGCATTCACCGACGAGAAAACATAGAGCGCCCAGCTCTTGCCGGCTTCCTTCATGCGCGCCAGGAGTTGCATGGCGCGGGGACGATTCAACAGGAAGTTTTCGTCCATCATGAAGAACGAACTCACGCCCAGGGAACCCTCCATCTGTTGCATGACATCGAAGAGCTGATCTCCGGTTTCGTAGAAGTGAATGCTCTTGCCTTTGCCGCCGAAGAAGGAAGAAGTAGTGCAGAAGTTGCACCCCAGTGGGCATCCGACGGACGGGATGATGGTGGCGGCGGTATCGCATTTATTGTCCGGCACCCGCATCCCCAGGATGCGAAAGCCAAAGCCAGAGACGATTTCCGGGTGGACAATCGCGGCTTCGGGATCTTCGCCAAGATAACGGCGCATCCAGGAGATGCCCTCGCCGCGAACAATGTAGTCGGCATCAATCAACTTATCCAGTCCGGGAATGGCAGCGACGTGTCCGCCCACGACGATGATGGAGTTGGGGGATAGCCGGCGGACTTGGCGGCACATCTCGCGCACCTTGCCGAAATTCGGAATAATTCCAGAAATCCCAACGATGTCGTATTCGGAGGAGGTAAGTTCGCGCTGGAAGTCTTCGAGGGTCGGGAAGTCGAGCAGCGTACTGGGCGCAGAGATGTTCCGCTGGATCATCATCAGCCCCCAGGAGCGGTGGAACATGCGCAGAGAGAAGCTGCCTTGCTCGCGCGTGACCTGGTTGTGATACAGCTCCATGGGATTGATGGAACGGCTGCCGAATTCGTCGTCCTGTGCATACGGGCCAAACACGGAACTCAGCAGCACTCGCGCCTGAGTCCCTTTAATGTGTGGAGTAATCCAAACAGAGTTCGATGTTGAAACCATGACTTTATCGTAGGGAACCGCTGGCATCGATTCTGTGATATGTGTGACACTCTGATTGAAATGACAAAACTATTACATTTGCCGATCATCTTGGGAAACGAGACTGACACACCGGAATGGGGCTGATCGGAAACAGGGAACATCGAGATATCAATCCGTGGTTGATTGCGATCGCGGTCATGTCCAGCACATTCATGGAGGTGCTGGACACGACCGTGGTCAACGTTTCGCTGCCGCACATCGCGGGCAGCCTGTCCGCCAGCAATGACGAAGCCACCTGGACCCTCACGTCGTACCTGGTCGCCAACGCCATTGTCCTTCCGATGACTGGCTGGCTGGCGGGGCGCTTCGGCAGAAAACGGCTGCTGATGCTGTCGGTGACCGGATTCACGGTTGCGTCATTTCTGTGTGGGCTGGCCCCTACCCTGCCGTTCCTGATTGTGTGCCGCGTAATTCAGGGCGCTTGCGGCGGCGGACTACAACCGCTTTCGCAGGCCATCCTGTTGGAATCGTTTCCGCCCGAGAAACGCGGCCAGGCAATGGCATTCTGGGCCCTCGGTATCGTGGTGGCGCCCATGCTCGGTCCGGTGGCCGGAGGCTGGCTGACCGATAACTACAGTTGGCGCTGGGTGTTTTACATCAATATCCCCATCGGCGTTATCGCAATCATCCTGACCCAGATTTTCATCTTCGATCCGCCTTATCTGCGGCGCGAAAAAACCGGCATCGACTATTGGGGAATCGGGCTGCTGACGGTAGGCATCGGAAGCCTTCAGATCATGCTCGACAAGGGACAGGAAGACGACTGGTTTGGTTCGCGCTTCATTGTCACGCTCGCCATACTCGCGGTAGGAGGGCTGACCGCGCTGATCGTTCGCGAACTGAAAGCCGAGCACCCGGTGTTGGATCTCACGGTGTTCAAGTATCGCTCGTTCGCCATCGGCACATTCCTGATGACGCTGATTGGGTTTGTGCTGTACGGCAGCACGGTGTTATTGCCGCTGCTGATGCAGGTACTGCTCGGCTACACGGCGACGCACGCCGGGGTCACCAACCTGCCGCGCGGCCTGGCCTCTTTCTTGATCATGCCGATCGTCGGCCGCCTGATCGGAAAATTCGATCAGCGAAAGTTGCTTGGGATCGGCCTTGTAGCCTCCGCCTATGCCATGTGGGAGCTTTCCCGGTTCAGTCTGGACGTGGCTTCGGTGAATTTCTGGTGGCCGCTCTTGATTCAAGGTGCGGCGCTGGGTTTTGTGTTCGTGCCGCTCACTACCATTGCCAATGGCGCGATTCCAAATGAGCGCATGGGAAATGCCACCAGCCTGTTCAATCTCATGCGGAACATCGGAGCCAGCATCGGAATCGCCATGGTCGAAACCGTGCAGTTCCGCAACCAGCAGAAGCACATCAACACTTTGGGCGCGCATGTTTATTCACAGAGCGGCGCTACCCAGCAGACGTTCGAAAGCATGAAAGCGCTATTCATGAGCCAAGGATCAAGTGCCTCGACCGCGACACATCAGGCCTATCTGGCGATGTGGGGAATGGTGGAGCGGCAGGCGGCAATGCTTTCTTATAACGACACGTTTTTCTTCATGGCCTTGATGTTCGTTGCCATGATTCCGTTCCTGTTCCTACTGAAGAAGCCGAAGCTAGGAAAAGCAGGAGCGGCGATGATGCACTGATTTCCGGGTAGGGGTCCTTCGACTCCGTGCCGTCGAAAATCATTCACCACGGAGACACGGAGGACACGGAGTTGTATCTCAGTGATCTCCGTGCCTCCGCGGTTAATTTTCATCCCTATGGGTGCGCCGCAGACCTAATGTGGCACTCAGGATGACACCTCACGTTGTTGACGTCACTGCTGTGGGGCCTCCGGTGCCGATTGCGAGAGCTTCTGCAGACGCTGGTCAATGCGGGCCATTTGCTTCTCGCGCATCTGGTCGGCTTTGGTGCGCTGATCGGGCGTCAATACCTGGGTGTAGATCTGGTGTTGGATGGACGCTTTCTGGACCATCAACTGCACCATAGCTTGCGACTGTTGATTGGCAATCGCCTGCACCTTGGCCTGGTCGAAGGTGCCATTCGCGGTGACGGCCAGCATGGCTTTGCGGTTTTCAGCAAGTTGCTGCATCAGTGGATGCATGCTCGCACGATTAGACTGCATGATGGTCTTGACCTGTTGCTTCTGGGCATCGGTCAGGTTAAGCTCGCGGGCCATAAAGCCCATGTGGCCATGCCCGTGTCCACTCCATCCGGAAGCACCTGCTGCGTCGTTCTGCTGCGCGTACGAGAGCATCGCCGTGCCACACAGCACCAGCGCTAACAACGCCACCGCGACGCTCCAAAACTTGGTTTTCATAATCTTCTCACTTCCTCCTTGACAGTTCGTCTGTCATGTATTGGAACCCCGGCAACTCGATTTCGACGGTAAAGTCTGGTAACACAAGTGTTAAGTTTTGTGTTGCCGTCCACCGCCGAAGAATGTCTTGGCCCGGTTAAGGTTCTACAGACTATTGCGGGACTGGGAGCGAAGAGTTCCCAAACTTCTTGCCGGCACAGAAATCGTGGGACACGCCAGCGTGGCGGCCGAAAATTATTTACCACGGAGACACGGAGGGCACCGAGTTTTTGGTTTCTGCCTAGAAGCCGACTCATAAGTCGCTTTGTATCAGGGCACGGCTTCAGACGTGCCGCAACGGTCACAACGACTTGGGCTTCAGCCCCTGAGGGACCTATCTTTGCAGGGTTTAACGCCCTGACCTTTCCCGCTTCGTTCGGCACGACTATAAAGTCGTGCCCTAGCTAATACACCTCAGGACGATTTATGAGATGAGTTCTAGCTTTCTCCGTGCCCTCCGTGGTGAATGATTTTTCGACCGAGCGGCGAGCGCAGATGGTGAAACCTGCTTTAGCGCCCTACTCCTTTGTTGTGAGGAGAATCACATGCGCAGGTGACTCGTGTCCTAGGGGGTCGGCCAACCTCCGCCGTACGCTTTCAGCCACCCTAAGGCTATTCGGGAAGGTGAACTGTGAAACGACTCGTTCTCGCCGTCTTTGTGCTTGTTGCGCTCTTCGTCACTACAGGTTTTGCCCAGACCCTCACCGTTGGTTTCACCGTCTCCAACACGGGATCCATGAATGTGGACTCAGTGGAGCAGTTACACGGCTTTGAACTCTGGCGCGACCAGGTGAACGCTGCCGGAGGTATCAAGGCGGGCGGCAAGAACTATAAGATCCAGTTCGTCAGCTACGATGACGAATCCAACAGCAAGCGCGTGCAGCAGCTTTACTCGCGCCTGATCCTGCAGGACAAGGCCGATTTTCTGTTCAGCCCTTACTCTTCCCCCCTCACCGCTACCGCAGCGATTGTGACGGAACAGTATGAAAAAGTCATGCTCACGACCGGCGCGGCGGAAGGCAAGACCTACACGCTGGGCAATCATTACCTTTTCCAGATGTTCACGCCAGGAGCGGAATACCTGAAGGGTGTTCTGGACATGCTGAAGACGAAGGACCCGAAGGCGGCGGTTGCGTTCGTCTACGAGGACTCCTCGTTCTCGGTGTCAGTGGTAAATCCGGCGAAGGCCTACGCGCAGCAGCTCGGCTTCAACGTGGCTTTCAGCGAAGCCTACGCTCCTAACACAACCGACTTCAGCGCCATCATCGACAAGGTGATCGCGTCGAAGTCCACGGTCCTGCTAGGCGGCGGGCACTATGCGGACGGTTCCACCCTGGCGCGGCAGGTCTACAGCCACAAAGTCCCGCTGAAGATGGTCACCCTGCTGGTGGCGCCGGACAGCCCGAAGTGGGGCGAGTTGGGCGATGCAGCAGTGGGTGTGATCGTGCCCTCGCAGTGGGAGCCCCAGACTGCCTTCAAGGCGCAGTATGGACCGAGCGGTGCTGACTTTGCCAAAGCGTACGCGGGGAAGTACAACACTCCGCCTAGTTACGAATCGGCGGGTGGCTACGCGTGCGGCCTGGTCCTGCAACGCGCAATTGAACAGGCAGGGGGCCCAGACACGGCGAAAGTAGCGGCAGCGCTGAATGCCACCGACATCACGACGTTCTACGGCCGCACCAAGTTTTCGACCGCAGCCAATGAGCACGGTTTGCAGGTGGGCCATGCCATGGTCCTGGCGCAATGGCAGAAGGACAAGTCAGGGGCACTGGTGAAGCAGGTGGTCTGGCCGCTGGCTGCCAAGAGCGCCAATCTGGTGTATCCGATTCATTAATTTTGCAGTACATTGATTGACGAAATCTGCGCTGCCACACCGGAGAGCGATGCGGCGCAAAGGGTGAGAAATGTCTGGCATCCTCGCTTCCATGATCGATGGCCTGCTCATCGGCTCGGTCTACGGGCTGGCCGCTATGGGTCTCAGCTTGATCTGGGGAGTGATGGACGTCATCAATCTCACCCACGGCGCGGTCATCGCGCTGGGTATGTTTGGCATGTACATTTTGTTCGCCGCCTTCCCGGTGAACGCCTACTTACTGTTGCTACCCGTCATCGCGGCGGGTTTGCTGCTCGGTCTTCTTATTTATTGGATCGCCGTGCACTGGGTCATCGGCCGCTCGCAGTTGTCGAGCCTGCTGTCCACCTTCGCCGTGAACATGATGATCATTGGGATCGGCACTGCGATTTGGAGCACCAGCCCCTACAACGTTAACTTCACGCTGCGCGGCATTACCGTGGGCGCCTACACCTTTGACGGGAACCACTTGGCCGCGGCCGGTGCTGCCGTCATCATTGGGTTGGCGTTGGAGCTGTTTCTGTATCGCACCCGGCCCGGCAAAGCCATCCGGGCCGTGGCGGACAACCGGGAAGCGGCGGAGTTAATGGGTATCTCCTCGACCATGGTGCTCGCCTTGGCGTTCGCCATCGGCATCGCTCTGGCGGCGTCTTCGGGCGCACTGGTGTCAACCCTGTTTCCCTTTACCATTCTTTCCGGCGCCGGTTACCAGATGAAGAGCTTCGTGGTGACCGTTCTGGCTGGACTCGGCAAGCCCTTGGGAGCCCTCGTCGCAGGCGTATTGCTGGGCTTGTTGGAGGGAGCGGTGACACCTTTCATCGCCGTCAGTTGGATCCCGCTGATTGAGTTCGGACTGTTTGTGGTCGTGCTGGTTGCCTTTCCCAAGGGCATCTTCGCGAGGGCCACGGCATGATCCTGCGGCGCCCGGTCTTCTGGTTGATCCTGGTTTTTGCTGCGCTGATGGCGTTCGTTCCATTGCATGCTAACAACGTCTCCATGCGCGAGGACCTCATCCTGGTCGCCATTGCCATCATCCTGGCCAGCAACCTGAACCTGATGATCGGCTATACCGGGTATGTGAACTTTGGCCACATTGTCTTTTACGGGCTGGGTGGCTACGTCGGACTCTATCTCGCCACGGTGCGAAGTTGGAACCTGGTGCTGGCCGCGCTGACGGCGGGTCTGGTGGTCAGCCTGTTCGCCCTGGCGTTGGGGATGGGCATTCTTCGATTGCGGGGCGCCTATTTCGCGCTGGCCACCATCGGCGTTTTGCAGGCTGTCCAATCCTTCGTCGCCAACTTCGATCCCTGGGGCAGGTCCACCGGCATGTACGTTGCGTTCGACGCGTACGAGCGACTGGGCGGAGCGCGTCACGCCCTTTGGACCACCTACTTCCTGGTGATCGGGGTGATGGCCCTGTCGATGATTTTGAGTCTGGGCATCAAGATCTCGAAATTCGGCCTGGGCCTGTTTGCGATTCGCGAAGATGAAGATGCAGCCCTGGTCCTGGGCGTTAACACTACGGTGTTCAAGGCAATCATTTACAGCGTGTCTGCATTTCTTCCGGCTGTGGCTGGCGCGCTGATGTTCTACAAGAACGGCATGATCGATCCCTCGATTGCCTTTGAATTCATGCTTTCGCTCGAGGGAATCGTGATGTTGATGCTTGGCGGTAAAGGTACGGTCGTCGGCGCGGCGTTGGGCGGAGGGTTGTACGAGAAACTGCGCTCCTACCTGTTAACTTCTCCCAAGTTTTCCAACTTTCAGTTGGTCATCGCCGGCGGCCTGCTGCTGCTGGTGGTGCTGTTTGCGCCCGGCGGCCTGATCGGCTGGCTTTATCGCCTGGTGCCACGCGCCCGCAAGGTGATCGAATGACTCCCTTACTGGAAGTGAGCGGCGTAAGCAAACGATTTGGTGGACTGCAAGCGGTGTCCGATGTGAGCTTCAGCCTCGGGGAACGCGAGATCCTGGGGCTGATAGGCCCCAATGGCGCCGGAAAAACTACGCTGTTTAACGTTGTGAACGGGGTCTACAAGGCGGACAAGGGAACCATAAAGTTTGCCGGCGAGGACATCACCAATCGTCCCCCCAACGAAGTGGTCCACCTTGGGTTGGCGCGCACGCACCAGATCGTGAAGCCGCTGCAGGACATGACGGTGTTGGAAAACGTGACTGTCGGCGCCTGCTTCGGCCGCGAATACCTGGCCCTGCAGCCGGCGCGGAAAGTAGCGCTGGAGGTGCTCGAACGCGTCGGACTTGCAAAGAGTGCCGAGATGTCGGCGCGTTCCCTGACCATAGCCGGCAAGAAGCGTTTGGAGGTTGCCCGCGCACTGGCGGCGCATCCCAAGCTGCTTCTGCTGGACGAAGTGCTGGCCGGATTGAATCCCACCGAAATCACCTACATGATCGGAATTGTGCGAGACATCCGCGACAGCGGTATCTCCGTGTTCATGATCGAACATGTCATGCAAGCCATCATGAGCCTTTCTGACCGCTTGGTGGTGTTGAGCTTCGGGCAGAAACTCGCTGAAGGACATCCCGAGGAGGTCGCGCGCGATCCCCAGGTGATTGAAGCTTACCTGGGCGACCCGGACATCGCAGAAAAACTCAAGGAGAACGACTGATGGACGCGGTCTTGCAGGTCGAGAAGCTCGAGTCTGGATACGGCGAGGTGCAGGTGCTATGGGGCATATCGCTCGAGGTGCAGGCTGGCAAGATGACCACAGTCATAGGCGCAAACGGCGCGGGCAAGACAACCACCCTGCGCACCATCATGGGTAGCGTGCCTTCCTGGGGCGGCCGTGTCCTGATGAACGGAGAAGATGTGACCAGGATGTCGCCGCACGCGAAAGCCAACCGCGGTCTGGTTTTGGTGCCCGAGGGCCGGCAGCTTTTCCCCGATATGTCGGTGGAAGAGAACCTGGAGATGGGCGCGTATTCGCATCGCGCACGCAAGCGGCAGAAGGACAACCTGGAGCGCGTGTACGATACGTTTCCGCGCTTGAAGGAGCGTCGCAAGCAGAGGTCGTCCACCCTCTCCGGCGGCGAACAGCAGATGTTGGCCATGGGCCGCGGGTTAATGCAGGAGCCGGTCGTTCTCATGATTGATGAGCTCTCGCTGGGTCTGGCGCCAGTGCTGGCGCAGCAGTTGTTCCTAACTCTGAAAAGCCTGAGAAAGCAAGGACTGACCATCGTCCTGGTCGAACAGAACGTGCACCTTGCCCTGGCGCTGAGCGATCATACCTATGTGCTTGCGGAAGGCCGCGTGGAGATCGAAGGAGATTCGCGCGAGGTTGCCAACATGGACGAAGTGCGGCGAGCCTACCTGGGACTTTAGGGCAGTTTCAGGATTGGCGTAGTCCGGCGAGTACGGGTAGAGCGGCGCTTCAGCGCCGCGTCCGCTGCGGATAAACGAATCGCTTGAGCCGTTGCGGTCATTGAAAATGACCGCAGCGGCTCAAGCCTCGCAAGGTGGGGCGATCTTGGACGCCAGCTTGAAGGCTGGCTCTACCCGGTCTACACCAACTCTGAAACTGCCCTAACCTAGGGCTTCATCGGTAGCTGATTCCAGCAAAGAAACATACCCGCGCGATCGCGCTTCCACACCTGAAACCGATATTGCCCCCTTGGCTTCCGCCGCGCGTGAGACAAGTTCTCCCACGAAAGTGGCAACGCGGCCCCGCGTCATCTTTGTGGTCGGCTTCTTCTTTCCACTAACCAGCGCAGAGTCTGCTACTTATGAGTCGTACATTAGGCTCAGCATATCTCCTTGCTCACACACGCAATGTGATCAATATCACATTCAGGCGTGAGCCATGTCCGCCAGCCTTCCCCATGCTGTCCCTTACAGTTCCGCTCCAAGGCCAATTCATGGATGGGATTTAGCGATCAGGAATCCCGATGACGCCAGGCTTTCCGTCTGGTATTGAATTGCGCCCACTTGCTTGGAGGCGAAGATGCGAGATTGTTTCCGGTCATCGGTAGTGTGCCTGCTCGCGATCGCGTGTCTCTTGTTCCCAGTGGCGGTCTGTGCTGCTGACTCAAGTGCCACGACCACGGCGGATCCCACCAACGCGGCTACCAGCGCCGCCACCACGAACAGCGGCGCCAATGTAGGAGCGGCTGCCGTTATCAATCCAACCTTAGTCGATCTCCTCGTAAAAAAGGGAATCCTGACCACGGCGGAAGCCAACAGTCTGCGAAATATGTCAGGTTCCGCAGGGATGCAGCAGCTGCTGCTTCTGCTGAAGGCCAAAGGCGTTGTCAATGACTCGGAAGCGGCAGAGCTGAAGAGTGCCGCGGACGCAGATACATTGCACTCGCTGGTTGATACAGAATCCGGTCCTACTCAGTATGCAAGTCTCACCACTGCGGGCGCGGGCCAAGCCGCAGCACCGAAAGAGGCCCCCGGTCCGGTAGTCATTCCCGCTATCGCGCCGGTCCGGGTACTTTCGCTGGATCCGCCGGTTAAGGATGGCCTGGCGCCCGCCCTGAAGCTAGGCGCGGTCAGGATGACGCCTTATGGCTTCATCAAGGCCACCGCGGCGTACGACTCACTTGATCCTACGGGCGATGATTTTCCCAGACCGGGCTTTACAAACGCCGATACAGGCCCGAATAAGAATCCGGAATTCCATCTCAAGGCGCGTTCCACTCGTTTCGGTTCCAAGTTCGAGTGGCCAGATATCTCGAAAAACATTACGGTCACCGGACAAGTCGAGGCCGATTTTGAGGGCAACTTCAGCCGTGCTGACAACCGCAACGTCTCCAGCATTCGCAGCAATGCGCTCCAACTCCGTCTGGCCTTCGGACGAATCGACTGGACCGTGGCGCCCAACACGGACATCTTCTTCGAAGCCGGACAAGACTGGACAATATTCGGCTCGAGCGCGCTCATGAACCTGTTCGAGACTACGTTCTATGGCGCCTACTGGGGCAACCTTTACGAGCGCTCTCCACAGATGCGTTTGGGCTTTGTGCAGAAACTGGGCGGCTCGCTTAACTGGAAGCTCTCCCCCGAGTTTGCGGTCATGATGCCGTCCGAGGGTAACCTCCCGGCAGATGCCGTTACCTGTACCGTCGCCAAGCTGGGTGTCGCCACGACCTGCACGGTCGTCGACGGCACAGCCAACCAGCTAGGTTACGGCGAGCGCCAGGGCGCGGACTCGTCTCGTCCGGAACTCGAAGCCAGAACCGTATTGCAATTCCAACTTGACAAAGCTCCCGGCGTAGTTCCGGCGCAGATCCTTTGGAGCGGATTCTACAGTACGCGCCAGGCGACTGTGCTGGGCTCAGCCGTACCCTCACCTTACCAAGCTGATTTCCCCAGAGGCGTTGACAACAGCAGCCATGGGTATGGCAATCAAATCGCAATTTCACTCCCAACCCGCTGGGCAACTGTCGTGGCTAGCGGTTACATGGGAGCTGACCTGCGGTTCTTCTTCGCTGGCGAGACCTTGTCCAACTACAACCAGGCGGCTGGGCTGACCGAGACGGCAAGCGGCTTCTCGGTGGATCGCTCTTCGACTGTGGTCTTTGGGCTTAACGCCGCCGGGCACCCCGTCGTTGCTCCGCAGAAGTCGGTACGAGGCTACGGTGGATTTATCCAGGCTGGTTTCCCAATCTCGCGCTGGTTCAATGCCGACCCGAAGGGCCGGAATGCGGGCTGGCAGGCGTACATCGAATACGGTCTGGATGCGGCTAATGCCAATGACTTCAGGTACGCCAAGGACATTGGTGCCGACGGTGGCGGGCCCATCAAGGACACGATCAAAGGCGTAACCATCTTCTATAAGATGAACCCCTGGGTCCAGTTTGGCTTTGAAGAGAGCCAATACAGTGGCTACGCGCTTCCGAATACCAGCGGTCTTTGCACCACCAAGGTCGCTGGGTTGCCAAGTTGCACATCAGTCGATTGGCGTTCGGAGTTCGGGCCGGTCTTTACGTTCTAAGAAACGGTTGTATACCCTAGCCGGGGTGGCCGCAGCAGCGTGCCGCCCCTTTTTCGCCTCTCACCCTTGCATTCGGCCACCACATGCCAAGCTAGCCTGCGAAGAGCACGACCAAAACCTCCTTTCGCACGATGTGGATTCCATCCGCGTCGCTCAAGGCGATACAAACGCGATCGATGCAGACGAAATTACGCTCTATGCCGTCGACCAAACGCCGGTTTGCCAGGTACTGGCCGAGACGTACACTTACTTGCAGGTTGGAGGTTGCAGGTATGCGGTGGCTAATGATCCTTGCGGGCTGCTTACTACTGTCGCCAGCGATGCTATCAGCGCAACGGATTCCGGCTGGAACCGCGGTGCCTGTTATGTTGAATTCCACCCTCGACGCCAGGAAAAATAGGCCCGGTCAGGAAATCTCGGCCCGGGTCATGCAGAATGTTCTGCTCCCCGACGGAGGGCGCATTCCCGCTCGATCTCGCGTGCTCGGGCACATCTTGCAGGTGAGCAGGCCGACATCCACCTCCGGTTCACGTCTGGTGTGCAAATTCGATCGGATCCTGGTGCGCGGGCATTCGGTTCCGTTGACCGCCGCCCTGCGGGCCTTGGCTTCCATGATGGATGTCTATGAGGCGCAAATGCCCACCAATGCCTGGGCCGATTACGGTACTTCCGTGAGTGATTGGAACACGATACAGGTGGGTGGAGATGCCGTGTATCGTGGCAGCGGGCAGGTTCTGGCTGACAATCGCGTGGTTGGCAGCTCGACTATTGGCGGCGATGTGACAGCAAAATTGGCGGCCATGCCCGATTGAGGATGCCGCGGTGCCATTGATGGAAACGACCGCGAACAAGCGTTGTGGATTTTCTCCACATCCGCGTGTGGCGCCTATGGCTTCCGCGATCTCCAGATTGTCCACGCCGGCCGCACCGATCCCATCGGCGAAATCTGGTTGCAATCATCCGGCAACGTGCATGTGCGCGGCGGTAGCGGATTGCTGCTGCGGGTCGAGTCCGCTCGGGAAGCGACTTCACCAGCGCAGTAGCTGGGCCGATGTGTCGTATGTCACAACTCCTTGTGACCTGCTTCCGCGTTCCGCCTTGGTGGTCTGCCTTACCTTCTTGCTGAGCGTAGCTACGGGGAAGAAATTTCTCTGCCGCATCCGCTTGACGTTCAACTTGGCTTGACTGACAGTCGAAGGGAAGAAAAATGGCTGTATCCGTCCTCGCTTCCGCGCAGCTTTCATCGGAGGAAATCAAATCTTCGCTGGCCGGAATTATTACCGCCGACCGCATCCTCGCGCGCCCCATCGACTTGATCGCCTGTGCCTCGGATGCCAGCTTCTATCGGCTGATACCGAAAGCCGTGGTTCAGGCGCAGAGCTTACAGGAAATCCAAGCGTTATTTTCCTTCAGCCAGCGGGCGCAGTTGCCGATGACGTTTCGGGCCGCTGGCACCAGCCTGTCGGGGCAGTCGATTTCCGATGGATTGCTGGTGGACGTGGCCCGCCACTGGCGCCAATTGCGCGTGGAGGAGAGCGGTAGAAAAATCCGCGTGCAGCCCGGCGTCATCGGCGCGCGCGCCAACCAGGCGCTGATTCCCTATGGCGCCAAGATCGGCCCCGATCCGGCATCCATCGCGACTTGCACGCTGGGCGGCATACTCTCCAACAACTCCAGCGGCATGTGTTGCGGCGTCGAGCAGAATGCTTATCACACTCTTCACTCGATGAAGTTCATGTTGCCTTCGGGAACCGTCATAGATACCGCGCTCCCCGACGCCGATGAGGAATTTCATGCGCGCGAACCTGAACTGGCGCGCGGAATCCTCGAACTGAAATCGCAGTTGCAAGCCAACCCCGGCTTGCGCGAGCGCGTGCGCAATAAGTACCGGATGAAGAACACCACCGGCTACTCGCTGAATGCCTTTCTTGACTTCGACCGCGCCGTGGATATTTTTCAGCACGTGCTGATCGGCTCGGAAGGCACGCTGGCCTTCATAGCCGAGGCCGTGCTGAACACCGTTCCCGATCTTCCCGTGAAGTACACCGGACTGCTGCTCTATTCGGATTTGTACGCCGCCGCAGATTCGATCGTGCCGTTGCGGCAGGCGGGTGCCAAGGCGTTGGAGATCATGGACCGGGCCTCGCTGCGGTCGGTGGAAAATCAGGCCGGTGTGCCGGCGTCGCTGCGTAGCTTGCCAGGCGGCGCGGCCGGTCTGCTGGTTGAGTTTCAATCGGCAGACGAGAAGGAGCGCACAGAACTGGAGAGAGTGGCTGCGGATGCCGTGGGCGGCCTGAAACTATACGAGCCGCCGCAATTCACGCATGTGGCAACGGAACAGGCCTTGCTGTGGAAGATACGCGCCGGTATGTTTCCGTCGGTGGGTTCGGTTCGCAAGAGCGGCACCACCGTCATCATTGAAGACGTTGCGTTCCCCATCGAAACCTTGGCCGACGCAGCCCACGACCTCACCCGCCTCTTCCACAAACATGAGTACGAAAACGCCATCATCTTTGGTCATGCCAAGGACGGAAACTTACACTTCGTCATTACGCAAAGCTTCAACGACCAGGCTGTGGTTGACCAGTATGCGCGCTTCATGGACGACGTGGTGGAGTTAGTGGTCGAGCGCTATGACGGCGCTCTCAAGGCGGAGCACGGCACCGGACGAAACATGGCTCCATTCGTTAAAACCGAGTGGGGAAGTGACGGCTACGCCATCATGTGCCGTCTGAAAGAGCTGGTCGATCCCGCCAATCTGCTGAACCCGGGCGTGATAATCAATCGCGATCGGCAAGCGCACCTCGCCAATCTGAAACAGTTGCCGTCCGTGGAACCTGAGATTGACAAGTGCATCGAGTGCGGCTACTGCGAGCCTAAGTGCCCCAGCCGCGAGCTGACGTTGACGCCCCGGCAGCGCATCGTGGTGCGTCGCGAGATGGCGCGGTTGCAGGAAAGCGGGGATCGTTCCCCGCTCTATGCCGCCCTCGATGCAGAATTTCCTTATATGGCGCTCGACACTTGCGCCACCGATGGACTTTGCGCCACCGCGTGTCCCGTGAATGTTGACACAGGGCAACTGGTTAAGCGCTTCCGCGGGATTCGCTCATCGGATGCGGCGAAGCAGTGGGCGGTGCGCATCAGCAAGCATTTCAAGCGGACGGAATGGTCGTTGCGCTGCGCGCTTCGCCTGGGACACGCTGCGGAGGCCGTCATCGGACTTGGCGGAATGCGCCGCCTGACCAGAGCCTTGAAACATTTCGTCGGAGACAACCTGGCGGAATGGATGCCCGATACTCCTCATGCGGCGGGTCCGGTGCCCAAGACCAAGCGCGACGGAGCGCAGGCCATATACTTTCCCGCGTGCATCTCTCGCGTGATGGGACGGCTGCCCGGCGAACCAGAAGATCGTTCCCTGATGGAGTTGACCGTCGAGTTGGGACGCCGCGCCGGAGTGCCGCTCCACATCCCGGCAGACGTCGCTGGAACCTGCTGTGGCACGCCGTTCTCGTCGAAGGGATTCAGCCGCGCTCACGCCATCACGATCAATGCAGCAGTGGAGCGTTTCTGGAAGTGGTCGGAGCAGGGAAGGCTGCCCATCGTGATTGATACCAGTCCCTGCACCTACGGATTCAAGACTGCGCGTTCGCATCTGACGCAAGAGAACCAGGAACGCTTCGACCAGATGACCTTTGTGGATGCCATCGAGTTTGTTCACGACGAGTTGCTGCCGAAGTTGCCGGTCAAAACGAAGTCGCGCTCCGTGGCCCTGCATCCCGTGTGTTCGGTCACCAAGATGGGCATCGGGGCGAAGCTGGAAACTATTGCGCGCGCCTGCAGCGAGCAGGTCACGATTCCATTCGATGCTGGTTGTTGCGGCTTCGCGGGCGATCGCGGCTTTCTGTTTTCCGAGCTGACGCAGGCGGCTACCAGGCACGAAGCGGCTGAAGTGAAGGCCAAGCAGCCCGATGAGTGCTACTCCAGCAGCCGCACCTGCGAGATCGGCATGAGCCGCTCCACGGGACAGATCTACCGTTCGTACATGTACCTGCTGGAGAAGGCGACGCGGTAGGAGGTGAACTCGGGCGCAACTGCCACGGGACCGGGCTCAGCCACACCCATGCCTACCACATCGTTAAGCGACTGGCCGATCATGGAAGGGCCGGGGCGTGTGCCGTGCGAAGATAGAGTTCGCATGACAGAGACACGCGGAGCACATGCAGACGTCAACCTTGCGCAGGATCTTCAAAGCATTTCACTATCGTGATTTCCGTTTGATGTGGTTCGGCGCCTGTACGTCTAGCATTGGCACCTGGATGCAGATCGTGGCGCAGGGCTGGCTCATCTATCGCCTGAGCCATTCCGCCTTCTTGCTCGCGCTCGACCAGTTTCTCGGAGGCATTCCCATCTTCCTCTTCTCGCTGATCGGCGGGGTGGTGGCCGATCGGATTGAGCGACGCAAGGTGCTGCTCGCCTCCCAGTACGTGCAAATGGCGAGCGCGGCGATCCTCACCGTTCTGGTAGCCACCGGACTGACTCACGTCTGGCCCATCCTCTGTCTGTCGTTTATGTCCGGTTTGGCCCAGGCTTTTGGCGGTCCGGCGTACTCGGCGCTGATTCCCACGTTGGTAGACCGGGAGGATATGCCGAATGCCATTGCGCTGAATTCAATCCAGTTCAACCTGGCGGTGACGATTGGTCCTGCGCTCGCCGGGATCGCTTTGGCGAAGGTGGGCGAGAAGTGGTGCTTCGGGTTGAACGCGCTTTCTTTCCTTGCGCCCATCGTTTCGCTCTTGCTGATCACAACCCGCTTCCTGCCGGTAAGTACCGGCGAGTCGATGTTCACCAGTCTCAAGGAGGGCATCAAGTTCGTTCGCAAGCAGGGCTCCATGGAGGCGCTTATCGTGCTCGCGTTCTGCATGACTGCGCTGGCCATGCCGATGCGGACCTATATTCCGGTGTTCGTCAAAGACATCTTTCATCGCGGTCCTGGCACGTACGGCAATCTGCTTTCCCTTATGGGACTGGGTTCGGTCTGCGGCTCGCTGGGGGTTGCGGCGATGGGTAACATCCGCCACAAAGGGCGGTTTGCCATTACAGGGCTCATTTGCCTGGGCGCCGCAATCGCGGGGTTTTCTCTCTCGCGATCGTTGCCATTGAGCTACGGCATGCTGGTGATCGTGGGTGCTTCCATGATGGCCGTGTTCGCTACCGTGACATCGCTGGTGCAGTTGATTACGACCAACGAAATGCGCGGACGTGTGATGAGCGTCTACAACTGTGCGTTCCGCGGGGGTATGCCCATGGGGAACCTGCTGTCGGGCTGGCTCGTTCCGGTGTTTACGGCACCCCTGGTGCTTAGCGTGAACGGATTGCTGCTGATTCTGATGGCGCTATACTTTCTACTGCTGCAACGGCGCGTGGCCGCGCTGTGATGGTCCAGTTCAACAAATCGTTTCCCTTTTTGATAGGTCGTTGACGGCGATTCTGGACCGCGGTCGCCACTCGGAAAGAATACACGATTGATCTTCCAAACTGGCCCATCGTCTTTGCCCGTTCCTCTGCGCGAACTTTCATCGTCGTGCTACCCTCTTCCTTTGTTACCCGTCTAGAGTAAGGGCCTGCGTTCCCAAGCAGATGCCCTTTGGAGCGCTGCAAATGAGACTCACCCGGAAATCCCTTAATTTCGTCCTTAAACTTGTTGGAATTTTCGCTTTCGGTTTTCTTACGGCTTACTCGCAGGACGCCCCGAAACAAGACACTCACGGCATCGCTGTCGCCAACATGGACCGCTCGGTCAAGCCGGGCGATAACTTCTATCTGTACTGCGACGGCGACTGGATCAAGCGCACCGAGATTCCGCCAGACCGGTCGCGGATCGGCGTCTTTACGACTCTTGCCGATTTGAGCGACAAGCGCACCGCCGCCCTCATTGAAGAGGCTGCCAAGAGCGCCGGCCCCAGAGCGAGCAAGATCGCCGATCTCTATAACTCTTACATGGACGAGGCGGGCATCGAAGCCAAAGGTCTTGCGCCTATCCAGTCTCACCTCAAGGCCATCGCCGCCATTAGCAACAAGAAAGAGCTGGCCGCCGCTCTAGGGGAAAGCTTGCGCGCAGATGTCGATGCCCTGAATAACACCAACTTCCATACGTCGCACCTCTTTGGACTGTGGGTCGCTCCCGGCTTCAACGATTCAGACCACTATGCCGCCTACCTGATACAAGGCGGCGTGCAACTGCCCGACCGCGACTATTACCTCTCCAACAGCGAGCACATGCGTGAGATCCGCACCAAGTACCAGGCGCACGTCTCGGCCATGCTCAAACTGGCGGGATTCACGGACACGGACGCCCGTGCCGAGCGCATTGTCGCGTTGGAGCACGCTATCGCGGAGAAACATCTCAGCCTGGAGGCGAACGACGACATCCACAAGGCCAACAACACCTGGAAGCAGTCCGACTTCGCCGCTAACGCTCCGGGCCTCGACTGGGCCGAGTACTTTCGTGGCGCCGGCCTCAGCAAGCAAGCCAGCTTCACCGTGTGGCAGCCCACCGCCTTTGCCGGTGAGTCCGCTCTCGTGGCCTCCACTCCGCTGGACACGTGGAAGGATTGGCTAGCGTATCACTTCATCGAAGAATACGGCGGCGTCCTGCCAAAAGCCTTGGCGGACGAGCGCTTCGCCTTCTTCGGCAAGGTGCTTCAGGGTGCGCCCGAACAGCGGCCTCGCTGGCAGCGTGGCGTGGTGACCGTCAATCGGTACCTCGGCGACGACGTGGGACAAATTTACGCGCAGCGCTACTTCTCTCCGGAAGCCAAGGCCCAGGCGCAGGCGATGGTTGCGAACATCATCGCTGCTTTTCGAAAGCGAATTGATGCGCTCTCGTGGATGGCTGCTTCCACCAAAGCCGAAGCCCAGGCCAAGCTCGACACTCTGTATGTGGGCATCGGCTATCCGGAAACGTGGATTGATTACTCAGCCTATGAAGTGAAGTCGGACGACATCTTCGGAAATGTTTGGCGCGGCAACCTTTTTCAGTATCACCGCCAGCTCGCGCGCCTGGGCGCACCGGTAGACCGCAAGGAATGGTCCATGACACCGCAGACGGTCAATGCTGTTAATCTGCCGCTGCAGAACGCGCTCAACTTCCCAGCGGCCATCCTCCAACCTCCATTCTTTGACCCGTTGGCCCCCGCGGCGGCCAACTATGGCGCCATCGGCTCCGTCATCGGTCACGAAATCAGCCACACCTTCGACTCGGAGGGCGCCGCGTTTGACTCCAAAGGCCGCGTGCGCAACTGGTGGACGCCCGCCGATCTTGAACATTTCGAAGCGGCCACGACTAAACTCGCCGCGCAGTACGACACCTACAAGCCTTTCCCGGACCTCTCCCTCAACGGCAAGCAGACGCTGGCCGAGAACATCGCCGACGTCGCGGGCATTTCAGCTTCGTATGACGGGTACCGCGCTTCACTCGCCGGTAAGACAGCGCCCGTGCAAGATGGTTTCTCGGGAGACCAGCAGTTCTTCATCGCCTTCGGCCAGGACTATGGGTCGAAGACGCGGGAAGCTGCGATGCGCCAGCAGGTGGCGGTTGATTCGCACTCGCCCTCGGAGTTCCGGGCAGATACAGTTCGCAATATCGACGCTTGGTATGCGGCTTTCGATGTCAAGCCAGGAGAAACGCTTTACCTCGCACCAGCGGATCGCGTGCGCATCTGGTAGAGCGCTCGAGACATGACAACGGTTGGGATGCTTGGTGGAATCGGCCCGGAATCAACGGTGGAGTATTACCGCTCGTTGATTGCCGGCTACCGCCAATTGAGACAGGACGGAAGTTATCCCTCTATCATCATCAACAGCATCGATGTGACGAAGCTGCTCGCTTGGATGGGCGCAAATCAGTTGAGCGAAGTCACCAACTACCTGGTTGACGAACTGCAAAAGCTGGCCCGCGCAGGCGCGGACTTCGGCATAATTGCCGCCAATACCCCGCATATCGTATTCGATGAAGTTCAGCAGCGCTCGCCCATCCCTTTGATCAGCATCGTCGAGGCAACATGCGCAGAGGCTGGGCGACGTGGGATTACCAAAGCTGGCTTGCTCGGAACCCGCTACACCATGCAGGCCCGCTTCTATCCGGACGTCTTTTCCAGGAAGGGAATTATGCTGGTCGTGCCTGAGGAAGACGAGCAGGACTATATCCACGACAAGTACATAGCCGAGTTGTTAGAGGGTGTGTTTCTGCCGGAGACACGCGAGAGGCTGCTGGAAATCATCGAAAGCATGAAGCAGCAGCATCGGATCCAGGCCGTCATTCTGGGCGGCACCGAACTGCCATTGATTCTCCGCGGCGATGAGGCATGCGGCATCCCGTTGCTGGATACTACGCAGATCCACGTGCAGGCGGTGGTGGCACGGTTGCTGGCGTAATGTCCCGCCGGTTTTCGATTACGCTTTACATTGAACGCTAAGCGTTATACGCTGAGAGGGTGATCAAGTCGTTCCGGTCGCCTGAGACCGAGCAGCTTCATGGCCGGCAGCGAGTCAAACGCTTTCGGGTTTTCGAGCGCGTGGCCCAGCGCAAGCTACGGCAGTTGGATATCGCCGTCGAGCTTCGCGATTTGAAGTCTCCACCAGGCAATCACTTGGAAGCATTGAAGGGAGATCGAGTGGGGCAGCACAGCATCCGCATCAACGACCAGTGGCGCATCTGTTTTGTTTGGCGCGGCGGCGATGCCTACGATGTGGAAATCGTGGACTATCACTAGGAGGACACATGGCCAAATCCGAAAGACTTCCGCCCATTCATCCCGGCGAAATTCTGCGCGAAGATTTCATCAAGCCGCTGCGTATCAGCATGAACCGGCTGGCGCTCGATCTGCGTGTGCCCGTGACACGCGTCACCGAGATTGTGCATGAGCGGCGCGGCATCACTCCCGATACGGCGCTACGGCTGGGACGCTATTTCAACACCAGCGCGCGCTTCTGGATGAACGCCCAATCCAGCTACGACCTGGAGGTCGCGCAAGACGAACTGCAACGCACCATTGTGCGCGACGTGCGTCCTTTGGTGGCCCCGTCGGTAGATTCAAATCGTTCATAGCGCGCTGCCTGGCGCGCTAGAATAGGACACGCAGACAGGAGTCGTGCATAAAGCTGTTAGTAACCTCCGGACTAAAATGAATCCGATCCGAGTATTCATTGCTTCACCCGGAGATGTTCCTGACGAACGCGACATAGCCTCGCTCGTTGTCTCGGAAGTTCATCGCATTTTCTCCGGCCCTCTTGGATTGCAACTGGACGCTGTGCGATGGGAGACCCATGCGGTGCCGGACGTTGGTGACGACGCCCAGGCAGTGATAAACCGCCAAATAGGCGACTTTGACATCTTCGTAGGGATGATGTGGCAACGATTCGGGTCTCCAACCAAGCGAAACAAGTCTGGAACAGGTGAAGAATTCGAGAGAGCTTATCGTTTGTTCAAGAACCATGGGCGCCCGAAGATCATGTTCTATTTTCGAACCACGCCTTTCTACACCCCAGAATTGGAAGCGATCTCGCAGTTTCGTAAAGTTGTCGAGTTTCGCAAAAAACTCGAGAGACTGGGCGTGCTTTATTGGACATATCAGACACCGCTGGAGTTTGAACGAAATGTCCGGGAGCACCTGATTCGGCAGCTGATACAGGCCAATAACGACATTGCCAAATCAGAGGCTAGGCCCGTCAGGACACATACGCCCCGCGAAATTTCAGTTGACTTTGGTACATCCTCAGTGGCAATTGCGACTGCAGGTCACGCTCCGGAGATTTTTCTAGGGTACAGTTTCGCCGATCGCGATCAGGCCCAGCTGATATATCAAGCACTTCGGGCGGCCGGGTACGGAGTTTGGATGGATGCCAAGAATTTGTTACCAGGACAAATGCTGCATTCGGAACTGGAGAGAGCTATTCGCCAGAGTAAGGTGATCCTGTTGCTTCTCTCCTCCAAGTCACAGTTTGTTCGGGGATGGGCTCTGAAGGAAGTTGAGATAGCACAGCGGCTGTCCGGGAGGAGAGGCGGAACGCCGGTGCTTCCAGTTCGTCTCGACAACGTAGAGCTGCCCGCCGGTCTCAGAGCACTCCAATGGATAGATTACTTCGCTTCTAATGGACTGGAGAGGCTCGTCGAAGCCATCGGTCGGATAGTCAATAAGAACCACTAAAGGTTCTCGATTCTGCAAACCCATTGGCGACTACTCGCCAGGGATTGGTCGTTTGAATCCCCAAACCGACCAGGACTATCACGAGGAGGGGCCATGATTTTCAACCCAAGTGGATACCCGACTCGATGTTCTCTTGCTTGGGTGGCAGCCGGCGCTTCCCGCAGTCAGCCCTCGATGCTGATGTCTTCGTCAATGTCTGGCCAATGGATACCGTCCCCGCCACCGGCAACGTTCCAGTTGCGGCGCTGCTCGGCGGTGGCATGGAACAGCTTCGGATACCATGCCAGCGGGACCGAGATCGTGCGGCCACCCTTCAGACGAACGCTTAGCGTGTCCTGATCGAAAGTTACGTCCGCCACTCGCTCATCTGCCGCAGTTGCTAAAATACCCACTCAAGCCTCCGGAAGCTGTTGCTGATTCGCCTGCACGATTGATTTGTAACGTGTTCAGCTCGGGCTCGGGCGGTGGCAAGTCGCCAATGATGGTCCATCGAAGACTCGCGGCATCGTCCGAAACGAATCTTCCGCCGCTGCTCCTTTTGCCGTTCTCGCGGGTGCATGTTATCCTAGACAGCGTAACAACATACGATTAAAGAGTAGGAGCTCAGCCGATTCAGTGTTAGCCCCAGAGAAAAAAGCCGCTGTGATTGACCAACACCGCACTCACGCGACCGACACCGGTTCGCCCGAGGTGCAGATCGCGATCCTGAGTACACGGATTGGTGAATTGACGGAGCATTTTAAGACGCATAAGAAGGACCATGCCTCCCGGCGCGGTCTTCTCATGATGGTGAGCCGGCGTCGTGGCCTGCTCGATTACCTCAGAAAGTCGGATACCGAACGGTATAAGACTGTCATTCAGAAGCTCGGCATACGAAAGTAACGAAGCCCGCGGTTTGCCAGCCACTGAACAACAACGTTTCTGGCGTATTGTGCGTCGATACATGCCTCAATCTGCGCGGACCCTCGCGGCGCCTCGGCGTCCCAGCGGGGTTCGTCCGGTTTCTCTTGGCGGACGAGTTTTCCACTCCATCTCCCGTCGTAGTTACAACCACGTCTTGCGCGCGGTATCAAGAGCGCGAGCCGAGGCGTATCCGCATTCCACAACGGCGGCGAACAAGGGCCCCTATCGGTTGCGTTCGGAACGGAAGGAACTTAAGAAATGAAGCATGAAGTTACGGTCGAGCTGCACGGCGGCAAGTCCATCCACTTTGAAACCGGAAAATTAGCCAAGCAGGCCCACGGTTCCTGCATTGTGCGCATCGGCGACAACGTTGTTCTCGCCACCGCCTGCGCCAACCCTGACCCCCGTGAGGGCATTGATTTCTTCCCCCTCACCGTCGACTACCGCGAGTACACCTATGCTGCCGGACGCATACCCGGCGGCTTTATCAAGCGCGAAGGGCGGCCCAGCGAGCGCGAAATTCTGACCAGCCGCCAGATTGACCGGCCCATCCGGCCACTGTTCCCCGAAGGGTTCCGCTGCGAAACGCAGGTCATTGCGATGGTTCTCTCGGCGGACACGGAGAACGACCCCGACGTCGCTGGCATCAACGGTGCCTCGGTTGCGCTGAGCGTCTCCGACATTCCATTTCACGGCCCCATCGGCGCGGTTCGCGTCGGCCAGGTGGACGGAAATTTCATCATCAATCCCACCTACGATGAGCAGCGGTCTGGGAAGCTGAACCTGATGGTCGTTGGCACCGCTGACGGCATTGTCATGATCGAGTCCGGCGCTAAGGAAGTTTCGGAAGAAACCGTAGTGCAGGGCATCGAGTTCGGCCATGAGCAGATCAAGAAGATCTGCGCTGCGATCAGTGACCTGGCGAAAAAAGTTGGTAAGGCGAAGCGGACCGTCGAGCCGGTCGTGATTGACGAGGCCTATCTGGGCGAGCTTCGTTCCAGGCTGGGCGATCGTCTGCTGGATGCCATCAACACCGAGAAGCATCCCAAGAACGAGAGCTACACGCTCATCAAGCAGCTCAAAGACGAAATCAAGAGCGCCATTCCCGAAGAGGACGAAGCTGGGCGCAAGAAGGCTGGCAAGTACTTCGATCTTCTGCGCGAGCAGATCTTCCGTGCGCAGGTAATCAAAGACCGTCGCCGTCCGGACGGGCGCAAGTTCGACCAGATTCGCGATATCTGGATTGAGGTCGGAGTGCTGCCTCGCACCCACGGCTCGTCAATCTTCACCCGTGGTGAAACCCAGGCGTTGGTTACGACCACGCTCGGCACTGGCGAAGACATGCAGCGCCTGGAAGCCTTCGAGGGCGAAGCCAGGAAGCGCTTCATGCTGCACTACAACTTCCCTCCGTTCTCGGTTGGCGAAGTCGCGTTCCTGCGCGGAGCGGGTCGCCGAGAGATCGGGCACGGCGCATTAGCGGAGCGTGCGCTCTTAGGAGTGCTGCCGTCACAAGAAGATTGGCCGTACGCCATGCGCGTGGTCTCCGACATTTTGGAGTCGAACGGATCGTCGTCGATGGCGACGGTCTGCGGCGCTTCGCTGAGCATGATGGATGCCGGCGTTCCGCTGAAAGCCTCGGTTGCCGGAGTTGCCATGGGCTTGGTGAAGGAAGCTGAAGATTATGCGATCCTCACCGACATCGCCGGCGCGGAAGATCATTACGGCGACATGGACTTCAAGGTGGCCGGCACTCGCGATGGAATCACCGCGTTGCAGATGGATATCAAGGTGATGGGCATCACCTCGCAGATCATGCGCGAGGCGCTGGAGCAGGCCCGCCACGGCCGGTTGTTCATCCTCGACAAGATGACCGAGGTGATCGGCGAGCCGCGCACCAAGATCAGCGAATTTGCGCCCCGCTTCTACACATTGCAGATTCCGACCGACAAGATCCGCGACCTCATCGGACCGGGCGGCAAGGTGATTCGCGGAATCATCGAACAGACCGGCGTGAAGATCGACGTGGAAGATACCGGCAAGGTGAATGTTTCGTCCAGCGATCAAGTGGCCGCTGCCAAGGCCTTGCAGATGATTGGCGACATCACCGCGACCGCTGAGGTGGGCAAGACTTATCTCGGCAAGGTCACGCGCCTGGCTGACTTCGGAGCGTTTGTCGAGATTCTGCCGGGTACCGATGGACTGCTGCACATCAGCGAAGTCGCCGAGCACCGCATCAACGATGTTCGCGACGAACTGAAGGAAGGTGACCAGGTCCTGGTGAAAGTTCTGGCCGTGGAAGGCAATCGCATCAAGCTATCGCGCAAGGCCATTCTGAAAGAGCAGCGCGCCAAGATGGTGGCGGAGGGCGGCGAGCCTGCGCCCGAGGGTGAAGGTGCGGTGACCTTCGAGGGTGGGCACGAAAAAGCAGACGAGCCGAGCTCCGAGCAGAATTTCAATCGCGATGGTGAGCGTCGTGAGCCCGCTGGCAGCAGACACGACGGTGGTCATCACGGCGGTGGCCCCAGTCGCGGAGGCCGTAGCGGACCGGGTGGCGGACGCGGCGGAGATCGCGGCCCTCGCCGCGGCGGACCGCGGCGGTAGAGCGTTTCCTGAGTGGCTCCAGCACGGGTAGAGCGGACGTTCAGAGCATGTGTGAGAACTCGTTCTGAGTTGGCACGGTGGAACGATTGCGCAAAATCTAGCCCCGCAGCCGGGGTCCCCACTTCGCGCCGCTTTTGCGCGAAATGGGATGGAGGAGGGGCGGAATTGGTTTTAGCCTAGGACGTAAGCCCTGGGTAAATCGCCCACAAGAATGAGAGCCCCTTCAGGGCCGGCACGAAGCGAGCGTGCCTTTTTGACAGTCCACACCGGAGTTGAACGATATGGGGCGGCACGGCGAAGCTGTATTTACCCGCAGCTAAGTGCCAAATGCTAAATGCCTAGTGCTAATTGCTAATTCTCCGGAATCAGCCGCCGGCCCGCGATGTCCCACGAGAGGTGATGCACGCCGGTGGTGGTGGCAAGCACGGCAGAGGCGCCGCGGGCGAACGCCAGTCCAACCAGGTTTTGCCCCGATACGACCAACGATGCCTTGCGATCGGGTGTAACCCGCACGATGCCCCGGCGGCCGTTGAGCGAGGCCGCGACATAGAGGTTGCCGTCAACATCGACCGCCAGTCCCTGCGGGCGCCCGAGTCCGCGGTAGAAGACGCTCACGGCGCCGTGAGGATCGATCTGCTGAATGGCATCGAAGCTCGAAGTCGTGGGGCCGGTGACGTACAGATTTCCGTTGTTGCCGAAGGCGAGATGATAGGCTGACACGCTCGGCTCCAGCATGGCGAACACGAAGATCTGACGGTCGCGGTCGATCTTGAAGATGGTCCCGCTGCGATCGCCGACGTAGAGATTTCCGGCTGGGTCGAAGGCAATTCCGGTCGCCACGCCCATGCCTTCGGCGTACGAGGTCATGGTACCGTTCTGCGCCACGCGGTACACCGTGCCGTCATAACGCGAGGAAACATAGAGACTGCCCGCGCGGTCGAAGGCCATCCCGGTGGCGTTCATCATTTCGTGCAAGAATGGCTTCACGTTGTAGTTGTTGTCGACCCGGTAGATAGCAACCGGGACCTTCTGTCCGCGCGAACCGGAGAACGTGACGTAAATGTTGCCCTCTTCGTCGATCGCCGGATTCGCGACCGGGTGCAGGTTTTCCGCGATGGGAACGCCGACCCGTACCTCTCCCGGATTGCTCTTGGAACCATTGGTTGCGACCACGACTTGGCCTGAAGCGGCGCCTTCGGGCACGCGCGCCACGATGAACTGTTCCGCGCTGATGATGATCGAGCCATCCACATCGCCAAATCGCACCTGCGGCCGGCGCAGTTCCGGGGGGCGAAGTCCGCTGCCGCTAATGCGAATCTCGCCTCCAGGCAGAGCGCACATGGGATCGATGGAATCGATATGGGGTTTGCCGTTCACGTTTCTTGCGCCCGTTTTTCGTTCTATCATCTGCCGATCTCGTTCATCAGGTGGTGCGAGACTTCTATAGCTTATTCGAGAACCCGTTTTTGAGTTGCCACGGGGAAACGATGGCCCAAAATCTAGCCCCGCAGGGGCGGAATTNNTCCCTTCAGGGACGACACAGTTTTCACAGATCCTCTTTAGGCCACCCTGCCTTTGCTTTCAGCGCACGATCCCAAAGTGAAGCAGCGCCTGCAGGACAAGCAAGCCGTAAATGCCCGCCCCAAGGTCGTCCACCACAATTCCAGTGCCTTCCGGCAACCTTTCCAGGCTACGCACTGGCGGAGGTTTAACAATATCGAACGCCCGGAAAAGTATAAAGCCAGCGAGCAGCGCTTGCCACACAATGGGACACGCCAACAGGGTAAGCAGTTGCCCCGCGACTTCATCGATTACCACATGCTGCGGATCTTTCTTGCCGCATCCGCGCGCTTCCAGCGTAGCAGCGGGAATGCCAATCGCAACCACCAGCGCGATCAGCAGCACGATCACTGGAATCCGTGCCGAAGGCGGAAGGTGCGAGGCCAACAGCCACCACAACAAAACCGTTGCGAGCGAACCCCACGTCCCCGGGCCAGGGCGCAATCGCCCAGCGCCAAAGAACGTGGCAACCAAGGTGGCCCATCGCGGAGCCAGAGAGACTTTCAGCCCTGGCTCACTCTGGCTTTTTGCTTCGCTGGCTCGGGTAGTCGGAATCGTCGGTCTCCGGATCGTTCAACGCGGTGGAGATGACATAGCCGCCGCTCGCCCACTTGCCGAGGTCAATCGCACGGCACCGTTCGCTGCAGAAAGGATACTCAAGATCGCTGGCCAGCACGATCTTTCTGCAAGTTGGACAACGTAAGCTGCGAACAAGTTTCTTCGTCATGGCTAGCAATCAGCATTCAGCGTTCAGCCACCCTCCTGGCAGTTAGCACTTGGCATTTGGCCAGACGGATTTGATGCGAGCAGCTGTTTTGCCGTTTTGCCGTTTTGCGAACGATCTAACAAATGTCTCTTCTCTACCCAGAACATAGCAGCGAAATCTGTATAACGAAGTGGCAGTCGCAACCGCGGCTTGGCTGAATGCTGATTGCTGAATGCTGACGGCATTCCTCATTCCACAATGCGCGCCACCAGATCGTAGTCGTGTGCTTCGGTGATCTCGCAACGGTAGAACTCGCCCTCGCGAACGTCTTCGCGATCGCCGAAATCGTTCACGTAAACCGTGCCATCAATCTCGGGAGCATGCATCGCTGTCCGGCCTTCCCACAGCAACTCTGTTTCTGCTGACGGACCCGATAGCAGCAAATCGAACTGCTGTCCCACCAGAGCACGCTTCTTCTTGCGGCTGATCTGCTTTTGCATGGACATGAGCTTCTTGCGGCGTCTCTCGATCTCTCTTCGCGGAACTTTGTCGGCCAGGGCAAACGCCCCGGCCCCCTCCTCGTCGGAGTAGCCAAACACTCCCAACCAGTCGAATTGCGCCTCGTGCACGAACTGGCAGAGCTGTTCGAAATCGTCTTGACTCTCGCCAGGGAAGCCGACGATGAACGAAGTGCGCAGCGTCAGCCCAGAAATCTCGCGCCGCATCTTTTCCACCGAGCGCAAGAATATCTCCGCGCCAGCGCCACGCTTCATGCGCCTCAAAACATCAGGCGAGGCGTGTTGCAACGGCACGTCAATATAGGAGCAAATCTTCTCATGCGCTGCAATCGTCTGCAGCAGCTTGCCGGTGATCTTGTTGGGATAGGCGTAGAGGAAGCGCACCCAGCGCAATTTCTCGATTTGCGCCAGCCGCTCCAGCAGCAGCGCCAGCCCATCTTTCAGACCCAGATCTTCTCCATAGCAGGTCGTATCCTGCCCGATCAACGTGATCTCGCGGACGCCTTGTTCCGCGAGATGCTGCGCCTCGGCGATCACCGATTCGAATCGCCGCGAACGGAACTTGCCGCGCAATTGCGGGATGATGCAAAACGAGCAGGGATGATCGCAGCCTTCGGCGATCTTGATGTAAGCCGAATACTTGGGAGTCGCCAGCACGCGCGGCGTGGTTTCGTCGTATAAATAGTTCGGCAGGTCGGCAAGGGCGCCGTCCCATTCTGCTTTCGAGAACCGGCCGGCAGCCTCACGGGCATCGCCCTCGGAACGCGAGTTCAAGATCACAAACGGAGAACCAGCGGACGACGGCGGTGCAATGCCCGCGGCGCTGAGAATCTGCTGCAATTCACCAGTGCCCACGACGGCGTCCACTTCGGGAATGTTTTTCTGGATCTCGTTACGATAGCGTTCTACCAGGCAGCCCGCCACGATGAGCTTTTTTGCCCGGCCTGCGGTCTTGTGCTGCGCCATCTCCAGGATCGTATCCACCGATTCCTGCTTGGCCGACTCAATGAAGGAGCAGGTATTGACGACGATGATGTCGGCATCTTCCGCGCGGGAAGTGATTTGCGCTCCCCCCTGGGCGAGAAGACCCATCATCACCTCGCTGTCCACAAGGTTCTTGGGACAGCCCAGGCTCACAAATCCAATTTTCTTGGGAGCAGCCGTGGCGCTCGGGACAGGTTCTGGCTCCCCAAGGCAAGCCACATCCGTGCGGATTGGAGTGCAAGGAATGTCGAGCAGGGCTACAGAATCGGTTTTGGGCTGCATGCAATTTCCCTATTTTACCATTGTTTTCCGCGGCTCCCAGAGCAGGCGAGGTCCCAACTCGCGCGCTTCCTGCCCCGCAGCATCCCGCCGCACGAGGATGTTATATTGAATGGTCGGGCGCTGGTCCCGCGCAACGCAATCTTGTGAATCCCGCCAGGTCCGGAAGGAAGCAACGGTAGCAGGCTAGTGCGGGTGCAGCGGTCAACTGGCGCCTGGCTTTTCTGGCTATTGGCTCTTAGCCATTAGCTCTTAGCAACCAGCAGCGAATTCGGCTTGCTAAAGGCGTAAGAGCTAAAAGCCAAAAGCCACGAGCTAGAAGCTAATAGCCACCCTTACCCGATGCCAAGTTTCGTCTCAATCTTGACCACGCGGTTGTCCAAATCCACAAGCTTGCTAGTGAGATTGTCTATCGAAGTTTCGACGCGAGTGATGCGTCCGCCAAGATCGGTGCGCAGATCGTCAATGCGGGCGTTGATATCGCCAATGCGAGTGCTGATTCCTTCGAAACGCCGATCGTTTAGGTACAAACCGAAGGCCAGGGCCAGCATGGGTAATCCGATGGCGATGAGCAGTTGGGTGTTACTCACCAAACGATTCTACTCCTCTCGCCCAGCGCTACCGCCTCTCAGCAAAGCGAACCGCCCTCTTTCCTGCCGTAGACCGCTTTTCGCATTTCCTTTCCTGATATTTGATTTCTACTGATGAATTGGGCGCAGCAGCGAAAAGCGAAGGGCGAAAAGCGGTTCCATGGACTTTCGCCTTTGTATCGTTGAAAATGAAGGTTCATTCGTAACCGCTGTCCCGGAGAACTCGATTGCCAAACTCGCGTCGCGCCAAAATTACCGCGCTGGGTACCTACGTCCCGCCTCGCGTTCTCACCAACAAGGACCTGGGAAAAATGGTGGACACCACCAACCAGTGGATCCTGGATCGTACCGGAATCCGTGAACGCCACTTGGTGGACAAAGGCGTAGCGGCCAGCGACCTGGCTGTTGAAGCGGTCAAGAAGCTCGTCCAGTCGCACCCTTTCGACCTTCAGGAAGTGGATTTGATCGTGGTGGGGACGGTCACCCCTGACATGATGTATCCCTCGACGGCGTGCCTGGTGCAACACAAACTCGGTATCGCGCGTACCTGGGGCTTCGACGTATCCGCGGGATGCTCGGGCTTCGTGTACGCGCTGAACGCGGGTACCCAGTTCATCGAGGCTGGCCGGTACAAGAAGGTGCTGGTGATCGGCGCGGACGTGAACTCTTCTATGACCGACTTCACCGATCGCGCGGTGTGCATTATCTTCGGCGACGGAGCGGGCGCTGTGCTACTGGAACCAGCGGAAGAGGGTGAGGACGGAATTATCGACTACGAGGCCCAGATCGAAGGTATGGGAGGCCAGTACCTGTACATGCCGGGCGGCGGAAGTCTGAACCCTGCTTCGCATGAAACTGTCGACAAGAAGATGCATTATATTCATCAGGATGGACAACAGGTGTTCAAGTATGCGGTGAAGAAGATGTCGGAGATGACGGAGCGCGTCCTGCGCAAGAACGGCCTGACCGGACAAGACGTGGATTGCTTCATCGCCCACCAGGCCAACATGCGCATCATCACGGCGACTGCGGACCGCCTCAAGATGCCGATGGAGAAGGTCATCATCAACATTGACCGCTACGGCAATACCACGGCAGGAACCATCCCGCTCGCCATGCAGACCGCGATTGACGAAGGCAAGCTGAAGAAGGGCGACTTGGTTTTATTGGCAGCTGTAGGCGCCGGATTCACTTCTGGAGCGACGCTGCTGCGCTGGGCGTACTAAACCGCTCTTCGCGATTCGCTTTTCGCTCTTGCTCTTAGCTACCGCTGCCTTTGATCTTCTCCCGGTCTTTCGCCGCATCCAGGGGACGCACCGGCTCGGTCATGCGCGCGGGATCGAGGATCTCCTTGATCTGCTCTTCGCTGAGGTCGCCGCGCTCACGTGCAATCTCGATGATGGACTTGCCGGTTTTCACTGACTCCTTCGCGATCTCCGCCGCTTTGGCGTAACCGATGTACGGGTTCAGCGCCGTCGCCAGCGACACCGTGCTCTGCACGTAGTAGTCAGTGCGTTTCTCATTGGCCGTGATGCCCTTGATGCAGAACTCGGTGAACTGCCGCAGCATGTTGGTCATGATGGTGATCGACGTGAGGACGCTATAGGCCATGGCCGGCATCATGACGTTGAGTTCGAGTTGCCCCGCCTGCACCGCGAGCGCGACCGTCGTGTCGTAGCCGATAACCTGGAACGAAACCATCGCCGCCAACTCCGCCATCACGGGATTGATCTTGCCCGGCATGATGGACGAGCCGGGCTGTAGGGCCGGCAGGTTGATTTCCGCCAGGCCGGTGTTCGGGCCCGACGAGAGCAGCCGCAGATCGTTGGAGATGCGGATGACCTCCAGCGCCAGGTTGCGCAGCGCCGAGCTGACCGACGACATCGCCAGGTTCGATTGCATGGCATAGCGCATGTCGTCCACCACGTGCAGCTTTTGTCCCGAAATGCGCGCCAGGTTGGCGATCGCCTTCTCACGGTAATCGGGATGGGTATTGATGCCGGTGCCCACTGCCGAGCCGCCGAGTCCAACCTCGCGCAGCAGCTCCGATTGTTGCTGAATTGACTTCTTCGCGCGCTTGATCGCGCCCGCGTAGGCGTGGAACTCCTGGCCCAGTCGCATGGGCACCGCGTCCATCATGTGGGTGCGGCCCGACTTCAGCACGTGGTGGAACTCTTTGCCTTTTTCCTCCAGCGCGGCAATCAAGCCATCGAGCACGGAATACAGCTTTTCCAATTCGAGCAGCGCGGCGAGACGCATCGCGGTGGGGAAGACGTCGTTCGTCGATTGCCCGTAGTTGACATGGTCGTTGGGATGAACGTGCTTGTACTCGCCCAGGTTGCCGCCTAGCAACTCGGAGGCGCGATTGGCGATGACCTCGTTGCTGTTCATGTGGAAGCTGACACCCGCGCCCGCCTGGAAAACGTCGACGACGAATTCCTGGTCCCACTTGCCCTGTTGAACTTCCTTGGCGGCCTCGATGATGGCGTTGGCGGTCTTCTCATCCACCAGACCAAGTTCGCGATTGGCGAGCGCCGCGGCTTCCTTCACCATCGCGATGGCGCGGATAAGCGAAGGGTGGGCGCGCAATCCGCTGATGGGAAAGTTCTCCACCGCGCGGGCCGTTTGAATGCCGTAATAGACGTGGCCGGGAATTTCTTTGGTGCCGAGAGAATCTTTTTCGGTGCGAAGCGCTGGCTTGGCTGGCATGAATTCATCCTCTACGGAACAGATGCTCACGAGACCTGATGAGTATCATCTACCTGCCACAACACTTCTTGTATTTCTTGCCGCTGCCGCAGGGGCANNATTTCTTGCCGCTGCCGCACGGACAGGGGTCATTTCGTCCGACCTTTGGCTCCGTTCTATGGATCGGATCGACAACCTCATATTCCGCAGGCAGAAAGAGATCGTCCCGCACAGGCGGGCGCTGGTTTTCGCGGAAGGAGGCCCACCACGACATCTCTTTATGCACATCTGACAGCAGACTGTACCTACTCCTCCGAAGCCGGGCCATAGCCGCTTCCTTGCCCATTGCCAGAGCCTCTTCCACCTCGCCCCAGCCGATAACACCTGGATCGGGAAGACCTTCTTCATACGCCTGCCCAAGCTCCTCCAAGACCTCCTCCGGACAGAGGTCGGCGCAACTGTTGGCCAGCCAGCTCCATATGCCATCTGGAGTGCGTCTTAGTTTCTGGAAGAGACTCTTGAAATAACTCATGAGTTCGTCGCGGCTGAGTATGTCGCAAGCGCATAGGGTCAACAATCCGGTCAGACCCGCAGCTCTCACGTATTCGTTCGCATCCTCGTTTTCTACCAGCGCGGCCATGCCGCCGATATCGCCGCCAGACACCGAGGCTAGAATCTGGCCCAAGTGCTCGGTGACCGTGTCGCCAACCAGGTCGAATGCGAATTCGCCGGGGGCGGAGAACATTTTGACCAGCAATGGGTAGGCGCGTGTCTCCCGGAATTGGGCCAGAAGAAACATCGCGTAGATGTGATCGAAGCGTTGGGAAACCTCGATAAATGGTTCAGGGTCCTCGATTACGTCTTCGAGAATTTTCAGGAGGGCAGGAATGATTTCATCGCGCCGGAGAATAGCCTCCGAAACCGCTTCTCTTGCGTAATGCTGGTCGTTGTCTTCAAGAGCTTTTAGCGTTTGTTGCAGGTCCATACGGAAAGCAGACTAACACGACTCCACCCTCTCGCTGCGCGAGAAGGGTGGGGCGCCAGGCAAAATGCCCGAGTTTATTTGTTTGAGTCCTTTTCCGCAGCCTGTGAAGCCGTGCCCCTTCGAAACCGGATTTATGAGATAGCTGCTAGCTGTATATCGGATTGCTCAACCGTCTGCTGGGACAGCGACGTGAGTTTCAGGTAGACCCGAGAAGCTGTCATCCACAGCGAAAGCGAAGGACGATTGTTTGGCTGGGGCAGCTCTGATCCTGAGTTTTACATCGGCCTGCGGCGCACCCATAGGAATGAAAATTCACCACGGAGGCACGGAGATCACAGAGAGAACTCGATAGAAACCAAAACTCCGTGTCCTCCGTGTCTCCGTGGTAAATGATTTTCGACGAGCGGGGATGCGTGTCCGAGTGAATCCGAAATTGTACTCCAACTGTTCAGCGCACTTTGACGTCGGGCCCGACTGACATGCCCGGACGCAGCAGACCATCCTGGTTGAAGTCGGGTTTGTCGTTACCATCGAAGTCGATTCTCACGGGGATGCGCTGTACCACTTTTACGTAGTTGCCGGTCGCGTTCTCCGGCGGTAACAAGCTGTACTTTGCGCCCGTCGCTCCTCCAATACTGGTGACGTGCCCATCCCACTTGCGCCCGCCGTAGGTGTCAACCTTGATCTTCGCGGGTTGCCCGGGCCTCATGTGGGCGAGTTGGGTTTCCTTGAAGTTGGCTGTGACCCAGATATCGCTAAGCGGGACGATGGCCATCAAGTCCTGGCCGCTGGAAACGTTCGCTCCTACTTGCACGGAACGCTTGCCTACCACGCCATCTACCGGAGCCACGATGGTCGTGTACGCGAGATTGAGTTGTGCTTGATCGAGCGCGGTTTTGGACCGTTGCGCCAGGGCATCGGCGGACTTCGCCTTGGCTTGGGTGGCGGCCACCATGTTCGGAGTCGCCCGCGCGTTACGCACTTCGGCACTGGCCTGCTCGATGCGGGATTGGGCTTGCTTCACTTGCGCCTGGGCGGCCAGTAATGCCGCCTGACGCGCACTGACCGTAGCATTGGCGGCGGCGGCGGCGGCCGTAGCTTGATCGAACTGCTGCTGTGAGATCTCGCGCTTGCCCAACAGTTGGCGATATCGCTCAACGTCGGTATTGAGTTTGTGGGCATCCGCTTGCGCTTCCAGTATCTGGGCTTGTGCAGCCTCTGCCTGTTTCTGGGCGGCGGTCACGCCGGCTTGCGCGGAGTCCATATCGGCGCTGGCGGAACGGATCTGGCTGAGCGAACCAACGCTGGAAACGGGGACCCCAAATTGTGCTGCTTCCGCCTGCGCCTGCGTGTCTTGGTAGTCGGCCTGCGCACGCGCCAGCGCAACCTGGTAATCGGTGGTGTCGATTTGCACCAGCACATCGCCCTTGTGGACGATTTGACCGTCATCATAGTTCACCTTGATCACCTGGCCGCCCACCCGTGCGCTGATGGGGTAGATATGGCCGTCAATCTCAGCGTCATCGGTGCTTTCCCAGTGCCGGCTCTCCCACCAGAACCAGCCCACCAACACCACGACCACAATCGCGACTAGAAAGACAACCGGTTTGGCAGCGGGATGCTTCTGGAAGAAGCCGCGACGGTCTTCCTCGTAACGCTTCGCCTCCGGATCAACCTGTTCTTCTTCAGGCCGATGCGGGACTTCAGGCCGTTCCAGATCATTTTGAGCAGTCGTGCTGGGACTCATTTCTTCACCTGTCACTAATTATTCGTGAGGAACTGTGGCAGCCGGAGCATTGCTATTTCCTGGGCCTTGAGGAGCGTTTTCAGGATCCTCTCCTCCTGCTTTCTGCTGCGGCGGGGAAGCATTAACATCCCCCGCCATTCCGGTCGAACCAGGAGCAACGTTGGGCATCGTTTCGGACGTGTCGCCCATCCCCGGCCCGGAGGTTCCGTTTGCAGGCAGCGTGCCGCCCGGCGCCGCCAAGTATTGCTGCACTGCTTGCTCGGCATTGCCGATGGCGCGCGCCAACAGGACCTTGGCAATATTGTGCGCATACAAGCTGGATATGAACCGGTCGTTAGCCGACGCCAGCTGTTGCTGCGCCTGAATCACCTCGACATTGTTAGTCACCCCTGCGGCGAAGCGATCCTGCGATTGGCCAAGCGCCTGCTGCGCATACTCAAGGCCTATCTTCGCTACCTCCGCCTGTCGCGATGCCGCCTGCAAGTCGAGAATTGCATCTTCTACATCCTGCTCGATGCGCCCTCTCATATCGTCGACTTGAGCCTGCCGCTGCTTCAGGACGGCGTCGGTCTGTTGCACGTCGGCTTCTACTTTTCCGCCTTGAAAGATAGGAATTTTAAGAGTGGCTGCAGCCGTCCAATTGGGGGACATGGAATCGGGAGTGGTTCCTAGGACGCCATATTCGCCAGCGAATCCAATGGAAGGCAGCCGCTGCTTCCAAGCCGCCTCCCGGCTCAACTGGGCTGCGCGCAATGCAGCCAGCGCCGCCTGATAATCTGGACGCGTCTGCAGAGCGCGCGCGTAGGCGCTTTGCAACTCCATCGCAGGAAGGGGATGGTAGGGAACTCGATTCACTAAGCGGAGCTTCTGCCCTACCGGCAATCCAATCACACGCGCCAGAGCGATGCGCTGCTTTTCCATCGCGTTCTGCGCCTCGATCAGCGCCTCCTGCTGAGCTTGTAACTGTACTCGCGCGCGAAGGGTATCGATGTTGGGTGTAATCCCCGCCGTCTCCTGGTCTGCCGCCAACTGGTAGAGCGCCTGGGCGGTTTTCAACTCCGCTTCCGTGGCCTCTACTCGCGATTCGTTAGCGATGGTAAGCAGGTAGTTTGCACCTACGGCGAGCACCACAGTATCGCGCGCGTCGCGGTAGGTGAACTGGGCGGCCTTTACGTTCTGACTGGCGGCGCGAACGTTATCAATCGTGTGCAAATCGATGGCGTTCCAAGACCCAGTGGCCCGAAGGTCCGTAATGCCGAAGGGTCCGACCGATCCCGGAATTCCGGGAAAAACCGCGGCGCTCAAACCCAACGCCTTCAGGTTGAGCTTCTGCTCTTCTTCCGCAAACGATCCATTGACGACCGGCAGCATATCGCTCAGAGCGCGAAGGTGCGCCGCCCGTGACTGTTGCGTGACCCGGTCAGCCAAATACAACCCCAGGTTGTACTTCAGCCCACGCTGCAGCGCGTCTTCAATGCTGAGGTCGATGGTCGCAGCGGTCGCCGTAGCCTGAGGAATCGAGCCAGCGTAAGGATCTTGATTACGATTAAGGACCTGCTCGGCCGAGGGAAGGGAAGACAGTGCTTGACCAGAACTCTGTCCCATCGCAGTAGACGACGCCAGCAGGATAGTGACGGCGATCAGCCCCGCGTAGCGGGCAGAGCAAGCCTTCTTGGGTGCATTGCCTTTAGGTCGTTCCATGTTGTATTTAGTACATACATGCATGTATGACATCCTGCAAGCCACCATTTTAGATGTATTTGCGGGCAGCGGCGTTGCGCAAAATCGGCATCCTACGCTGTCGGCGATTAGATGTCGATTCGAGGATATATGAAAAGGCCCGGGCATTCATCTCGTCAGCGGGAGCGCACCGAACTCACCCGTGCCCTGCTGATCCAATCCGCCGAAAAAATCTTTGCGCGGGATGGATTTGAAGCCGCCAAACTCGAGGAGATCGCCGCCGACGCAGGGTACACCCGGGGCGCGTTCTACGCTAACTTCAAGAACAAAGAAGACTTGTTTTTCGCGCTGCTGGAGAGGGAAGTATCGTCGCGTATCGAAAAGGTACGGAGCAAGATGGACAAGTTCCATGACCCGGCGGCAAAGCTGAGGGCGCTGCGAGCTTTTTTACTGGACATGTGCCTGGATCGCCGCTGGAGCTTGCTGGCGCTGGAATTCAAATTGTTCGCCGTCCGCCACCCCGAGGTGAAAGCACGCTTGGCAGCCATGAATCGCCGGTTTGCGGCCTCCAGGGCCAGTGTTCTGCACAACGTCATGGAAGGCCTGGGTCGGCATCTTCCGGCCTCCGCTAATGCTGTCGGAATGTCGCTGTCGGCCCTGAGCAACGGCCTCACGCTGGAGCACATGCTCGATCGCACCGTCATGCCCGAGGACGACGTAAAGAAGATTATGGCAAATTTCTTTGACAGCTTGACTGGGTAGAGCCAGCCTTCAGGCTGGCGTCCAAGGTCCCCTCACTGTAAGCTTGAGCCGCTGCGGTCATTTCTCTGGCTGCAGCGGCTCAAGCGGTTCCTTTGCCCGCAGCGAACGCGTCGCTGAGTCTGGATCATTCATCTGTCTCGGAAGCTTTGAAGGGGCACGGCTTCAGGCCGTGCCCCTTCAAAGCGAGAGATCTGAATGATAATTCAGATGAAGCGTCGCTCTACCCGTACTCGCCGGACTACACGAATTCTAAAACCGCTCTAGGGTATGTTAACACTAATT
>PLQW01000270.1 GCA_003160215.1 Acidobacteriaceae bacterium | reverse complement strand
AGCTGATCTTCGAAGACTGCGAAATTCCTGTCGAGAATTTGCTGGGTCGCGAAGGCCGGGGATTCGTTGACGCGATGAAGATTTTGGACGGCGGCCGCATCTCCATCGCCGCGCTGGGGCTGGGCATGGCGCAAGGCGCCTACGAAGCCGCGCTGAACTATTCCAAGGAGCGCAAGCAGTTCGGCCAGGCGATCAGCGAGTTCCAGGCAATCGCGTTCAAGCTTGCCGACCTGGCGACGGAAATCGATGCCGCCCGCCTGCTCACTCATCGCGCGGCCGCAATGAAGGATGCCGGCATGAAGACCACGCTGGAGTCCTCGATGGCGAAGCTCTACAGCAGCGAGGTTGCGGTGCGCTGCGCCAACGAGTGCGTGCAGATTCACGGCGGCTATGGATTTATCAAGGACTATCCCGCCGAGAAGTTTTATCGCGACGTGAAGCTGTGCACCATCGGCGAGGGCACCAGCGAAATTCAGAGGCTGGTCATCGCGCGGCAAATCCTCAAGGACTGAATGAGTCGGACGTGTGGTCTCAGATAGCTATGTTGAGAATGCGGGCCAGAGCCGCAAGGGCGAGTGGCTTCTTCAACTACTGGTAATCTTGTCTCTTGGTACCTAACCCTTGACCTCGAACAGCCACATCCAGGAACTTGTCCGACGAATCCGCGCGGGGGAGCCGCGCGCCATGGCGCGTGGCATTTCCATCGTCGAAGACCACGGCGCACAATCAACGGAACTGCTGAAGGCGCTCTTTCCCTACAGCGGCAACGCCGTCCTGCTGGGTATGACGGGCTCTCCGGGTGCGGGCAAGAGCACGCTGGTGGACCAGGTCGCGCACGCGTACCGCAAACAAGGGAAGACGATTGGCATCGTCGCTGTCGACCCCACCAGCCCGTTCAGCGGCGGCGCAATTCTGGGCGACCGCATCCGCATGCAATCGCACTATGCTGACCCCGGGATCTACATCCGCAGCATGGCGACCCGCGGGTCGCTCGGTGGGTTGGCCAGCACCACCGCCGATGTCGCGACGGTGCTCGACGCCAGCGGCCGCGATATTGTTGTGATCGAGACGGTCGGCGTGGGACAGGACGAGGTGGACATTGTTCGCCTGGCGGATGTGACCATCGTCGTGCTGGTGCCCGGCATGGGCGACGATGTGCAGACCATCAAGGCCGGCATCATGGAGATCGCCGACATTTTCGTCATCAACAAGTCGGACCGCGACGGCGCCGAGCGGGTGGAGCGCGAGATTCGAGCCATGCAGACGCTGGCCGTGCGCAAAGACCATTGGACGCCTCTCATTGTGAAGACCGTGGCCAGCAATGGGACCGGCACAACCGAATTGCTGGAGGCGATCGAAAAGTATCGCACTTATCTACAGCAGGACGACCGCGCGCGCACCCGCCGCATCGAGAACTGGCGCGGGCGAATCGCCGAGATGTTGCGCGACGCGCTTTTCCAGCGTGTGCTCTCGTATTATCTGAGCGAAGGCGAGGCCACGAGGTATGCGGCGGAAGTTGCAGAGCATAAGCGCGATCCGTATTCCCTGGTGGAGAAGATCATCGAAAATTTGGGGAAACCAGAATGAATCAAATTGACCATCTCGGTATCGCGGTGAAGTCGCTGGCGGAGGCCAGGAAGTTCTACGAGAAGCTTGGGCTGGAAGTGATGCCGGAAGAGATCGTGGAAGCGGAGAAGGTGCGGCTGGCCATGGTGCCGATCGGCGAGAGCCGCCTCGAGTTGCTGGAGCCGACTTCGCCCGACTCGCCCATTGGGAAGTTTCTCGCCAAACGCGGCGAGGGCCTTCACCATGTCGCTCTGCACATCAGCGATCTAGCCGGCACCGTCGAGCGGCTGAAGGCGTCCGGTACGCGCCTGATTTCGGACGAGATCAAAATTGGCGCGGGCGGACACCTCTACGTTTTCGTTCACCCTTCCAGCGCTGGAGGCGTGCTACTGGAACTGGTGGAAGACGCCCCCATAGGCGTCTGAAATGCTGATCGTCTCGGTCGATACTTCGGGCCGACAGGGAAGCATCGCGCTTTGCCGTGGCGACGGTGACAGTTTCGAAGTTCTGCAACTGACTTCACTCGAGGGGGGCACCTACTCGGCGCAATTGCTGCCGCGAATCGCGGAAACGCTCCAGCAAAACAGTCTCAACAAGGCTGAAGTCGATGGCTTCGTCGTGGTTTCCGGGCCCGGCTCGTTTACCGGGTTGCGGGTTGGTCTGTCCACAGTGAAAGGGCTTTGCGAAGTGCTGCGCAAGCCGCTGGCAACGGTCTCCATGCTGGAGGCCCTGGTGCTGACGCATGGACAAGCTGGCGAAAGTGCGATCGCCGTGTTGGACGCCGGCCGCGGCGAGATCTACGTCGGCGAGTACCGGCTCGGTTTTGGCCGCGCCACTCTGGTTCGCGAGTACATTGCGAGGCTGGACGAATTTGCCGCGCAACCGCCGGCAGTCAGCGGCAATCTTCTGACGGTGGATGAAAAAGTTGCGGAAGGGTTGCACGCCGCGAACCGACACGTCATTTTGGTCGCGCCGGTCGACGCGGGCGAGATCGGCCACATCGGCATTCGCAAGCTACTGACGGGAGACACTGCCGATCCCGCCACCATCGACGTCAACTACATCCGCCGGTCTGACGCAGAGCTATTTTCAACGGTGAAGAAGACGCAGTGCTGATCCGTCCCGCTACTCCCGACGATGTGCCTTCGATGCGCGCGCTCGAGCAGCAGATTGAGACTGCGGCACACTGGGCAGAGCGCGAATACGACGCGTTGTTTGCCGCGGAAGCTCCACCACGAATCGCGTTGGTCGCCACCTCTGAAGCAGACGCCGGCCGCGTGGTCGGGTTCGTAATCGCGCGTTGCGCTACCGCCGAATGGGAAATTGAAAATGTGGTTGTCGCCCGGGAAGAACGCAATCGCGGTATAGGCATCAAAATAATTCGTGAGCTGCTGTTGCAAGCCCAAAGGGGAGGGGCCACTTCCGTGCTATTGGAAGTGCGGGAATCGAACCTGGCGGCGCGTCGACTCTATGAAAAGCTTGGGTTTAGCCAGCAGGGGCGACGGAGTAACTATTACCGGGAGCCTGAAGAAGACGCACTGTTATTGTGTTTTTCTATTACAAATCTGCGACAATTTAACCTTGAAGCCGAATAGGGCATGTGCTAGCGTTTGCATTTTGCAACTCTCCGGAGGTCCACTGAATGGCAACTCAGGTACGCGATCAGCTTCTTGCCAGTAACGATGAATTCCGCCGCCTGGCGGATGAGCACTCGCAATATTCGCAGCGCCTCGAAAATCTGATCCAGAAAAAATATCTTTCTGAAGACGAAAAGCTCGAGGAAGTGCGACTGAAGAAGCTGAAGCTCCGCCTGAAAGACCAGATGGAAAGTTTGGAACAGAAGTTCCGGACCGGCCACCAGGTCGTTTAGTCAACGTCAAGCCCTTTCCCGCGCGGCGGTAAAGACCGGATTCTTTGTCGCCCCGCTCTAGCTGTATTCTGTGCGCTCAAGCTCTGCACTACCTCTAAGTCATTCCTTAAACGATAATCGACATAACGTGGGGGGAGGGGCCTATTGACTCGTGTTCGGCGGCTTTACCGCTTCATCATCTTCGCGCTGATTGTGGTTTGCTTATCCTGCGCTCCGTCTGCAACAGCAGGCGAGACCAAGGCGCAAGTCCCCGAGGGATCGTGGGACGGCTCCATTCAAACTTCCGCCGGAGACGTGAACTTCGGCATCGAACTTAAGCCCCAGGGAAACGGAATCAGTGCGGTGCTGGTGAATAGTACCGATCGCCAGCCCTTCAGCAGTGCCACCTGGGATGGAGCAGTTCTGACACTACGTCTTGACTATTACGATGGCACACTGACAGGGCAACTTGTCTCTCCACAGCGGATGGAAGGCGAGTACTCCCGCCAGACGAGTAAGGGGATGGTGCATATTCCGGTCACGCTAGTTCCCCACCAGAAACGCGCGCCCGGAAAGGCGTGGACGGGTCTTACCCTGGCGGGTGACTGGCTGTTCGTTCGCCCTGGCGCCGCGGGCGAAGACAAGCTCACGCTAGCCACCTTCCAGCAGGAGGCAAGCGCGGCGGCCGACGGAAAAGTGCCTGTGGACGGCATTCTCGAGCCGGTGAGCGGCGACACCGGTCTGTTGCACGGTTCGGTTTACGCCGACACCGGTGGCCACACCCATTTCCACTTGAGCCGTTTCGATGGCATTCACGTGCTCGCGCTCGACGGCGACTTCCAGCCGGACGGCAGCTTGAAAGGACAGCTTGCGGGGACTACATCCTCTGTGCCATTCACTGCACAACGCAGCAAAGATGTCGCCAGCGCCAACCCCAATGCGCAGGCCGGAAGCCTGACCAGAGTCAAAGATTCGCGGCAACCGTTTCGCTTCGGCGGAGTGGACCTATCGGCCAAGGCCGTGGACCAGGACAGCGCGCAATTCAAAGACAAAGCAGTCATCGTGGATATCTTTGGCACCTGGTGTCCAAATTGCCACGATGAGGCTCCGATTCTCGATCAGCTCTACCGCAAGTATCATTCTCAGGGACTGGAAATCGTTGGCCTCGCCTACGAGTACATGGACGACAACGCGCGCAACCTGCGGCAGATTGGAATCTATCGAGCCAAGTACGGCCTGACATTCCCGATACTCCTGGCTGGCACCACCGCCGAGGGGCAGATCGAAAAGACACTGCCGCAGTTGGTGAATTTCGGCGCTTATCCGACCACGATCTTTCTCGATCGCGATGGACGAGTGCACGCCATCCACGCCGGGTTTGCGGGCCCGTCCACCGGAGACAAGTATCAGGAAGTCCAGCAGCGGATGGACCGGCTCACGCGGGAGATCTTGGGGCGATAAGGACTTTAGTTGATAACGTCGTTCTGTAGTTGCAACGAGAAAAATGTCGTATTTAACTGCAACGAGACTTTGTCACCCCATGGCATTTAAGTAACGGCCGCTAAAGCGGGGCGGCGGGAGAGAGTATAGATGCGGGCGTTGGGGTTTTCCGTTTCTGCGCGGTACGGCTCGACCCGATTCGCCCCAATCTGAGTGCCTCCTGTCGCTGGCACTCTATATGGGGGGACATTTCTACTTTGGTCACCAGGGGACACTTCTACTTTGGTTCAACACCCTCAAGCAGGGGTATCGAAATAGCCGCAACGCGTCAGCGATCATGGAGGCTCGACGGTTCTGCTGGAATGCGGGTGCAACGATAGGCGCTAATTACGGTTATGGTAGTAGAGAGAATCCGCGACTAGCATACTCACGTGGTTGAAGTAGGCACGGTTGTTCCTGCTTGGTGAGGGGAGCGGCTGAATACTCTGACTATCCATGCCAATGCATCACTTTGGGCCGTTACCCTTGGACGGGGCTCGGCCCTTTTTATTGGGTCCCTGAGCGCCAGCGTAACTGAGTGCGGAATCCGAGAAAATTTCTCAGTACCGGATACCCCTTCACGACCATAAATGTTAAGGTTGTGGCTCGCCCTAGATGTTCTCGGAATTGAATTGCCCGTCTTCGCGAAATCCATGATCCCGAGGTTCACATGTCGTTGAAGAACAAAGTCGCAATTGTCACTGGCGGAAACAGCGGTATCGGCAAAGCGGTCGCGCTTGAACTGGCCAACCAAGGCGCAAATGTCGTGATTGACTATATCTCCCATCCCGAGGCCACCGAGGAGCTCGAACAGCAGATTGTTGCGCTTGGGGACCAGGCGATTGGTGTAGAGGCCGACGTCAGCAAGGTCGCGGACCTGCAGAAGCTAATTGACACTGCCGTTGCCCGGTTAGGGCGCGTTGACATCATGGTGAACAACGCCGGCATCGAGACCCGCACCTCGGTTCTCGAAACCACCGAAGCGCAATATGACAAAGTGCTCGACATCAATCTGAAGAGCGCTTTCTTCGGCACGCAGATCGCCGCCAAGCAGATGATCAAGCAAGGAGGCGGTGGCCGGATCATTAACATCACCTCCGTGCACGAAGACTGGCCGATGCCTGGCAACACCGCATATTGCCTCTCCAAAGGAGGTATGCGCATGTTGACCCGCACCGCCGGACTCGAACTCGCTGCCCACAACATCCTCGTCGTGGGGGTTGGTCCGGGCGCCATCGCTACGCCGATCAACCTCTCCACGATGAAAGATCCGGCATTGCTGGCCAAATTGGATGCCGCCATCCCGCTGGGCCGTATGGCTCGACCGCAAGAAATCGCCACTGTGGTGGCCTTCCTCGCCGGGGACGGCGCCAGCTACATAACGGCCACCACCATCTTTGCCGACGGTGGGATCATGCAGAGCAGCCCCGGACTTTAGAGCGTGTGGGAGAATTAACCTTCGTAATTGCCAGTGGAACTTGCTGGCAGAAAATCCAGCGCCGTAGGCGCGGAGTAGTTTCGCCCAGCACGGAGCCGCAGGCGGAGTGCTGGGTGAACTGGAAAATAGATCCGAGTCCCTTCAGGGACAACACAATTCTCACAAATCCTCTCTAGCCGAGACCAAGGAGAAACAGAAGACCTGCTATGAGTTCGCCAGCTAGCACGCAAGATCTTCACGTTCGTCTCGTCATCGCCGACGTCGATGGCACGCTCGTCACACAAGACAAAATCCTCACCCCTCGCGCCATCGAGGCGGTCAAGAGGTTGCACGATGCCGGTATCTTGTTTGGGATTACCAGCGGCAGACCTCCGCGCGGCATGAAGATGCTGATCGACCCCTTGGAAATAACGGAACCGATTGCTGGATTCAACGGTGGCGTGGTTGTTAAGCCTGATCTCGAGCCGGTTTCCAAGCAACTGCTTCCTGCCGACGTGGCCGCCGAAGTTCTGCGAGCAATCGTCAAGCATGGATTGGAGATCTTTCTCTACACCGACCGCGACTGGTTCGTGCAGAATGCCGATGCGCCGCACGTCGCACGCGAAGCGTGGACCGTTAAGTTCCAGCCAACGGTAGTGCATGATTTCGATTCGTTGACGGACAGCGTCGTGAAAGTGACCGGCGTTAGCGACGATCTCGAAGCCGTCGCGCGTTGCGAGAAAGACTTGCAGCAGTGGAGTGCAGGCCGGGTTTCAGCCGCCCGCTCCCAACCGTATTATCTCGACGTCACGAATCCAAAGGCGAACAAAGGAGAGGTGGTAGGGATGTTTTCGCAACTCTGTAACATCCCGCCGAGCCAGATCGCCACCATCGGCGACATGCCCAACGACGTCCTGATGTTCAAGAAAAGTGGCACCAGCATTGCGATGGGCAACGCCAGCCCCGAAGTGCAGAAATCCGCGACGTTCGTCACGGCCTCGAACGAGAATGAGGGTTTTGCCAAGGCGATGGAGCGGTTGCTGCAATCCGCCGCGGCGCAATAGGGCAAGCGCTTTCCGAGCAGCGACTCTGGACCCCCGTGACCTGGCGAACCACCCGCGCCGAGCGCGGTGTAGGAATTGTCGCCGCCTTGCAGGCGGACCCGAATTTACCGCAAAACGTTTTGGCGGAGGTTCAGTCTTTGAACAAGGCGATTACTGCGGCGCTGGCTGCGGATTCGGCCGCCCAACAGACGGTGGATCCATCCACCCTGAAGCATATCGATCCCATTACGTAGCGGAATTTTGGAGCCGAGCGTGGCGGGAAGCGGCAAGACCAGGGCTGAGGTGACCTTCAGGCTTGGCCGCGAACCTGTCTCGCTTTCGTGAGGGGCACGGGTTTGAAGGGGCACGGCAGCCGTGCCTTTACGTGTGCGTGAGGAGTTGGGCTTCAGCTCCTGAGGGAACTCGCACTTCGTCTCGCGAATCGAAGTCCCTCAGTGGCTAAAGCCATCATGATGACAGTAGCTTTACGGCACGGCTGAAAGCCGTGCCCCTTCAAGTTTGTCCATCTGCAGCTGCCGACGCTTGTGAATAATCAGAGTGAAGCTTCGCTCAACCGTATCCGCCGGGCTACACCAATCCTGAAATTGCTCTACTGCTTCGCCGCCGGATACTGCTGCAACGGCGGTATTGACCTGTTTCACCAGTTTCTCTTTTTTGTCGTTGAGCTTCTCGGTAGCCATGCTCCTTGGCCGGACAGAGGTCAACGCCCGGTGGTGAATTCCGTGGTGTTGGTTATGTACAGTTCGTGGACCTTCTGGTTGACCTCCGCGGGGGTGAGTCCGGTTGAAACCATATAGTCGCGCAATTCATTTCTTTGATTCGCGTCGACCGTCACTTTGGGTATTCCATCAACGTAGACCTGTACAGCCGAGCGATCTCTCACCAGACGATAGGTGTGCATAACTCATTGTAGCGGGTAATCGTCGTGGCGAATCGCCTGGCACCGTGACTTCGCCTGGAGGGGGCGCCGGGAAGGTTGACACTCACGTGCTGGGCAAGGATTGTATCGCTCTTCGGGCGAGCTAAACCGGCAAAAATGCAACTACGCAGGCCTGCACTACCCGTACAAGCCGGATACACGAATTCTGGAACCGCTCTACCCAAAAGATTGAGGCACCCTTTAACAGGTGCCTCAGAAGCCAACAGCAGCAAGACGGTTTCGACCGAAGTCTTCGGCGATCCACCGGCTATCTAACGATTCGCCTGTAATTTCTTGCGAATCACTCCACCGACGGTCAGCAAACCGCTGCCCAGCAGCAACAGACTGCTCGGCTCGGGAGTTGTACCGCCGCTCGGCGAAACGGAAACGTTGTCGAGCGCCATGTACGCCGGGTCATCTCGCTCGTTGAATGAGATGGTGTCGCTACCGGTTCCCGTCACGCTGTACGAGTATTCCGACCAAGTGGCTCCGGTATTGGGGTTGGTCAGGGACAGCAATGCGGTGCCGCCGTCCCAGTAAGCACTGAAATCGCTGGGATTATCCCCAACGGAGGCGAACCAGAAGCTGAAGGTGTAGTGGGCGCCAGCAGTGTCGCTGAACGTCTGGCTGAAGGTTCCATCGCTGCCGACGTCACCCATAATGACGTAGAAACCGTCGCCATCCTGGCCGCCAGAATAGGCATAGAAGGAACCACTCGTCACTTCGCAGAGGCCGCAGCTTGTGTTCCAGCCGGAAAGGTTGCCGTTTTGAAAGCTGCCGTTGGTGAGAAGGTTGGTAGCAAAGGCCGTCGGCGCTCCTATGAGCAGAACCGCTACAAGAGCAACCACGGCTAGTAGAGCTTTTTGTCGCATGTTACCTCCGGGGATTGAGTTTGAGATTCCTTACCGCACGAACCTACACACGAGTTTTCGCAATTTTAGTTCCATTATGGGTGTAATAGATTCATACAGTTAGCGACCACTACGCCCGTACAGTTGCAGACTCTTGCGCTGTTTGAGAAGCAGACTACAGTCAGCGCCGCATAATAGCTGCCTCTTCGTCCCGAGCGCTGAGCGAGCGTCACGAAAGTGGTGTCGCCGCGCTGCGCGGCTCCCGTCATCTGATGAGCGTCGCTGGGGCTCACGCCCCGGCTATCTCTGCGCCGTCAGAGTTTTCCGGCTTCTTCCTGAATACGCTTCCAGGCATTCTCGACGTGACGCAAGGCAGTATGTGTCTGGCCGACACAGAAGCGCAAAGTGAAGCGATCATTCAGCCGCGTATGGGTGAGGAATAGATCGCCACTGTGGTTGAGACGGTCCATTAGGAGCTGATTGCTCTCATCGCCGCCGCGATGCCGGAAGCACACCAGGTTCAGCGGCGCTGGTGCAACGATCGTGAAGCGCTCGTCCTGCTTTACCCATTCGGCAAATTGCTGCGCTATTTCTATGTGCCGGCGCACGTGGTATTGCAGTCCCTGTACTCCGTAGTGCCGAATCACGAACCAAAGCTTGAGCGAACGAAAACGGCGGCCGAGAGGGATGTGCCAGTCGCGGTAGTCAAAGACCGCGCCCGATTCGGTTGCCTGGTTGCGAAGGTATTCGGGGAGGATGCTCAGCGTGTCAATGAGGGCCTTGCGGTCGGCCACATAGAAACAGTTGCAATCGAAGTTGGTGAACATCCACTTGTGGGGATTAAAAGTGTAGCTGTCGGCAAGTTCGATTCCATCTTGGATGTAACGGAACTCCGGACACAGTGTGGCCGTGCCTGACATAGCGGCGTCCACGTGAAACCAGAGGCCGTTCTCGCGGCAGATTCTGCCGATGGCCGGCAAGGGATCGAGTGCATTAGAAGAAGTCGTGCCCACCGTGGCAGAAACGAAGAAAGGTACCAGACCAGCTCGGCGGTCTTGCTGAATCTGGCGAGCCAGGGCCTCGGGCCGCATGGCAAAGCGCTCGTCAACTTCAATTAAGCGCAGGTTGTCCATCCCAATCCCGGCAATCATGGCAGCCTTCTGGATCGAGGAGTGGGCCTGGTTGGAGGTATAGGCCACGAGTTTGCCGTCGCAGCCGCGGCGATTGCTGAGGTAGTTAGTAGCACGTTCGCGAGCTGCCAGCATCGCGCACAAGGATGCGCTCGAGGCTGTATCCTGGATCACTCCGCCGCCGCTGCTGGTGGATAAGAACTTTCGGGGTAATCCCAGCATGGTTACCAGCCAATCGAGGACATGCGACTCTAATTCCGTGCATGCCGGACTCGTGGCCCACAACATTCCTTGCACGCCTAGCGCCGAAGAGAGCAGGTCGCCTAAAATCGACGGTCCGGAAGCATTAGCAGGAAAATAGGCAAAGAAATTCGGCGACTGCCAGTGAGTAACTCCGGGCAGAATTACCTTACTTATATCCTGCAGCACAGCGGCGAAAGGTTCGCCCTCGGCGGGAGCGTCAGCGGGAAGCGCTTGCCGGATTTGGCCGGGCTCTACCTGGGAAAGCACTGGCAGGGTCTCAATGCGCCCATAATAGTCAGCAATCCAATCCACCACGGCACGTCCATGCTGTCGAAACTGCTCCGGCGTCATGTGGTAGCTCTTCTCTGGCTGCATAGTGACCTCCATAGACCGTCCTAATTTAGTTCGCCACGTACAGGAAGGACGAATAGCTGCCGAACTCCTGCTGAGGCCGAGTGGTACCTATTCGCACCCATCTTCTGCAAGCATATACAGTCACATTAGCAACGGTGTGCTTCTGACTAACGTGCTACCGCAGACTACCACTTCACGGTTGCCATTTGTGCTATATTGCGGATCTGTAATGTAAACTAGCAGCATCATTCCCGACTTACTGCTACACTATTTCGGGGTTGTGAAAGGTCGAAAGGAGAAGCATGGATATCCAGAATATATTAGCGGAGCTTAAAAGAGAACGTGAACACCTCGACAGAGCTATTGGTGCATTGGAAGGACTCGGTACTCAGACGCGCCGTCGGGGAAGACCGGTAGGTAGCGGCCACGCTGCAACTGCGCCCAAACGCAAACGCCGCCACATGAGCGCTGCCTCTCGCAAACGCATTTCTGAAATGATGAAACAACGTTGGGCAGAGCGGAAGAGGAAGTCTAAGTAGTCGAGGGCTGATGGTGCCCGATCATCCATTTCGTCTTGGTATAGATATGCCACTCGTTGCTGAGTGGCATATCCGCTGTTGCGTGGTAATTTTCCGGCTGTGAATGGTGGGAGCCGGGCAGTATTGGTTGGATGTGCTGGCGCCTGAGAGAAGTGTGTCGTACATCGCGGGCGGCCCGAACGAAATCCAGAAGACATTATGGCCAGACCCAAATAGAAGAGCACCTGTAGGCGAGTCCTCTCGCACGAAAGGCGCTCCTGGCGGAGCGCCTTTCGTGCGTACGAGAGAGAGCGGAATTACCAGGCTGTGACTTGAATTTTGCCGACCCAGAAGGAATAGTTTTGCTGGTTGTAATCGCCGTCGAGTTGGGCAGCAGTATTCAACTCAGATGCGCTCACCTGGAAGGTATTGAAGCTACGATTGATAAGGGAGAACGTAGTCAACCCGCCTATGAACGCTGCGATCCGAAGTGCACCGCTCAAAACTTACCCTCCGAAGAATTGACCGGGTTGGTCTTACCTGTTCCGGACTATGCCGGCATCGGCTCGGAGGAACGGGGGGATTGGGCCTAAAACACCACAGGTTTTGGTCCTAGAAGTAGCGCCGCCCCACCCTAGCGAGAACTACGGGCGACTGCTTAGTCCTCTGCAAGAGGCGCATGAAAAGCGGCACCCCGCGCATTTTGCGAGTGCGCGACTCGGGGCAGGCCCTTCACAGGCATTCCGCCCGGGGAGCGAATCCCGTGCGCGAATTGCCAAGGCTCAGGGTCAAGATGCCAGTTGGTGCGGAGCGGCGAACCGCTTAGGACCGCGTTTGCGCACCAGTAGCACGCGTATGCGCTCCAGCAGTTCCATGGGCGCGAACTCGCCTTTCGGCAGCCAGCCATCGGCAAGAGTGTCTTCCGCGCAACAATTGACCGAGCCCGAAAACAGCAGCGCCGGAGTATGCGGCGAAATTGTCTTGATCTGGTCAATCAGTTTCGCGCCGCTGAGTTTTGGCATCATGAGGTCAGCAAGTACCAGATCGATGCCACCACGCTGCATGCTTTCCAGAGCATGTTGAGGATCGGTACAAGTGAGGACGCGATAGCCGCGGGTCTCGAGCATAACTTTTCGAATGGAGAGAGAGCGTTCGTCGTCGTCCACGCAAAGAATGGTGCGCTTGGGTTTCATAAACCTCGCTGGGCCTTTTCGGGAGTGGCTGCGCGTTGATGTCCGGGCAAACCTGTAAGCCGGGGCGCGCGCGGCAGTCATCCAGTGGCTTCCTATAATTTTTTTACGCCAGAGCGGTTAGCGTGTCCGGATAGTACGACCGTCGACGGCGTTGCACAAGTGTTGCGAAGGTCAATTGTGCAGAAAATTTTCAGCGCGCATGAAAAAACGAAACAGCACCACGCATGGTGATTGGCATTTTGCGCAATCGGCCGAAACCCTTGCCTGGAGCGGCTTTTCGGCTTGCACAGGATATCCGCAGAAAATTCACATCGTTACTTCGCCGTTAATCGCGTGCATCACGTTACCTCCAACGCGCACATTGGTGACAGCGTCGCCGGCCTTTCCGGCACGGATGTAAATGAAACTCGGACGCCGCGTTTCCATTCCCTGCTCGATCAATCCCTGTGCTTCCGTCGCCAGTACACCGTACCGCACTGCCCAAGCGGTACAACATCCCGCGGCTGATCCGGTGGCCGGGTCCTCGCCGTTGTAGAAGATCATGCGCGCGTGCAGCGTCGCTCTCGGGTCCACGGTTTCGCGGCACACGAAATAGAAAAAAGCGGGACTGCCGATGCCCGCGAGATACGGCGCCATCTGGTACCAACCGATGCTCAGCGTCTGCAGCGCGGCCAGCGAGCGGAACGGGACCATGGTGAAAGGCATACCGGTAGAGACGGTCTGGATGGGCAAGTTCTCGTCGAGTTCCGCCACCGGGAGACCAAGCACCTTGGCGACAACGGCATGCTCGTGCAACTGACCGAATGTTGGTTCGGGTTGACGCATCTCGCCGAAGAGCAGGCCATCGCGCTGTTCGAAGCGCACAGGGATCTTGCCAACCTTTAGATCGAGTACGATCTCGTCCGAACTAGAGTGCTGGCGCAAGTGCCAGGCGGTGCCGAGCGTGGGATGTCCGGCGAAGGGCAGCTCTTCGTTCACGGTGAAGATGCGCACCTTGTGGCCTTCCCGATGTTCGACGGCTGCGTCGCGCGGCAGAATGAACGTTGTCTCGGACAAATTGGTCTCGCGCGCGAGCTTTTGCATTTCGTCGTCGCTCAAGCCACGAGCATCGCTGAAGACCGCGAGTTGATTGCCCTCGAGCGGGCGGCTGGTAAACACATCAAGCTGGACAAACCGAAATGTACGCTGGGGCATCGGAAGGCTCCGTCGCATACGTATCAGGATGCGGAGCGGGGCGGAGGTGCTGAAAATATTTTGCCGCCGGTGGTATTGTTGGGCAGTCCACTGCGGAAGCGAAGGGGGTCCGGTGACTCTCCCGGTCTTCAAAACCGGCGATTGGCGCCTTGCGGTGTCAATGGTGCGTTCGACTCGCACACGCTTCCGCCAATATTTTCAGCGACTTGCAAGTTACCTCACATTACTGCTGACTTGACCTCTCCCGTTGCGGTTGCATGTTGGTTGCATAAATCCTCGAAAGCCTTCATTGCAGCCGTAGCATCCGCTGGGACCGAGGTGATCTCGCCGAACGGGCTGGCGATGTTCTTTACCGGCAGATCCTGGTCCTTTGCGATATCGGCGAAAGGACGAGCGCCGTCGAGCGCACTGCTGTCCAGCAGCCCGAGCTCGTGCGCCCACATGCACATGCGGGTGAGCGACACCCTGACCTAGTAGCTACCGCCCTCGGTCGCTCGGCGATGCAGGGCTGCTGCGATCCCTGCGGCACCGGTTTGGGTTAAGAACACCAGTAGTCGTGTTGGACCAAATTGGGAAACAAAACAGAAAATTCAGGAGTTTGATGTGGACCTTACCCACGAGAAGCGGATAATTAGCGGGTGCTGTGTGGATCGGCATCCGCTAAAGGGAAGTTGTATCGCAAGGGGAGCCCGGTCCCACGAGGCGACGGGGAGGCCTAATGACGATGAATTTTGCTGGTGGAAAGCAGTCTGATGCTCCTTCTCAACTCCCAGCTAAAACATTTCGGCAGCAGGGAACCATTCTCTTCCTATTGCTGATTTTTCTGCTGCCCGCTGTGATAAACGCAACCTCAACGCCAGGTGAAGCCATTGCGGCAACCCCGACTGCTTTGGCGACACCATCTTCCAGCCCGACCGCGAGCGTCATTCTCTTTTCGCCCAACGCGGTGGTGCTGAACAATCAAACCGGCACAGGCTCGACTACGCCACCTCAGGTCTCCACGATGTTCACTGTCGACCTGACCGCCTATGATTCGAAGGGCAACATCCTGACGCCGACAGCCGCCAATCCGCTGCACGTCCACGTCTATGGCGCGCCCGACGGTGTGATTACGCCGGTCGATGCCACGATCACAGCGGGGACAACTGCGAATTTCACGACCGTGAAATTCACATATAGCGGTGGTTCTTTCCCCAATAACGTGGAACTTGCCGCCTGGATAAAGGACCCCTCGGGGAGCGGAGAATCGCTGGGAACAACCTTGTTCGTGCAGCAACACCAGCCACCGTGTACGTACGGATCGCGGCACTTTGACCTCGAAATGATCGCCACCGTCCCCGACGCGATCAAGGTGAAGGCGGTAGTGGGCGCCGACAAACCCACGGAGACGGACTTCGGGACATTTACCATCGATACCGGGTCGCTGGGAGTACTGGTGACTAAGAAAGATCTGGTCATAGGTCCCAATGTTCATGGTCCGGGTGCAGCGGGCCAGAAGTTCTATGACAGCAGCGGCTTCGTCTTCACCGGTAGTTACTATTTGGCCCCGGTCAGCCTCGAACTAAAGGATCATGGATTCGTGCAGACCCATCCGATCCTGGTCCTGGCAATCGATGGCGTCCATTGCCACACTTCTTATAAGAATTGCGTGAAACCGGAGCACTACGACCTCCACTATCTTGGCGTGGGCTTCGATCGCAACAGCACGGAAGCGGGCGACCTGTTTGATTCGCCTTCGGAAAACGCCTTCCTAGAGCTCACCGACGCGAAAAAAGGGACGGACATCAATCAGGGCTACATCCTGTCCACCGCGGGAGTGACGCTGGGTATAACCGCGGCCGATGCGAGCGGATTCAACTTGCTTCCGCTCGCCAGCAACAGTAAAGGCGTTCTTGGGGATTGGAATCCTGTGCCCGGTTGCTACCAGTTTACGCATCTCCAGGGCAGTCCCCAATTCTGCGGCAATCTGCTGCTCGACGTGGGCATCGATGAGATGTTTCTCGACTTGCCGTCTAGCGAGCGCCCCGCAAAATCCTACGATTCGACGAACCGCGTCCCCGCTGGCGTCCGGATGAACATTCAGGTCGGCCTACAGGGCCAACCGCCGGTAATGAGTTATGATTTTCGCGCGGTGCAGCCTCCGCAACCACCCCAAGAAGCCGCTCCTAAATACGTCAAGTGGGTGGACAAAACCACTAAGTTCGTCAATACGGGCCACCGGCCATTGTTGGATTTTAACTATCTGTACTCGGGCCAATGCGGCCAGGTTGGTTTCGAACCGCTCAAAAATGGGAGGCGATGACAGTGCTGAGCATCGGTCCCATGTCAGAAATGAGATTCAATGAGACTGGATGCCCATCTCCTTTCCGAGATTGAGCTGGTCGGTCTGAAATAGGGCAAGTGCATCGCAGGAGTCAGCGATTGAAAAGCGTGAAGTAGAAAAACTAGCCAATGGCATTGTCGAGGGACTCGTAATAACGTTCCTTGAAAAGCGAAGGCAGTTTGCAAGAGACACAAAGGCCCAGCAGGCAGCGCGGATCATCGAAAGTGAGAAACTCAGAGAGTACTTAAGAGCAATTTCCGAAGACGAGCTTGCGACATGGATGCCGAAGGAAACTCTAACAACCTCCGGCGTCAGCACACTGTACCAACGTTTTCTTTTGCGAGCCGGACCTAGTCGAACGCCACAATATGTCCATGGCTTGCTGAGCTTTCCGCTGGCTGATGCATCGAGGGACACGGTGCATGCCGATTTGTACTCCAATTGAAAATGCGCAAAAGACGGCTGCAACCGGTTGGATCTGGCCGATGACATGCTCCATGTCCTTCAGGCAATGTATTGCGACCTCTACGTGACGGAAGAGAGCAACCAATTGCGTTACGGTCTGCTCCTTCTCACCTCAAGAACACGGGTCGAAATTTACCGGGATCGAAGCGTCCCCATCGATCAATGGCTCCTGAGCCTTGTTTGACTCCCCGTGCTACGATGCCATCGTGTTCAATTTTGGCAGACCAAAAACAGCCGGCGACTGGATCGTTCATATCGCGGGGGCAATCGTCGCGATATTTCTTGTCTGGTGGATGCTACGAGCCTATGTGCTTTAGTACGCCTCCCCGTGCCTGAAGCTGTCGGCGGGTAGACCAATAGCCGGACGAGGAAAACCGACATCCTTCGGCATCATCAGCGAGACAACCACTGGCACAGCCGTACCAGATAGGTACTGGTAAACGCACTTGCGTCCTTGAATAACGCCCTCGGTTGCGGAGGCTTCTCGTTAGTTGACCACGTCGCCAAGGTCTGATCGCTTACTCAAAATCGCGAATTGGCAGGTAGTGGTGGGTGCAAGAGCGATTCAGGAGCCCTGATCTCTGCTGGATGCGGGCTTACGAAGTATTGGAAATCACAATGAGATGCGCCACCGAGAATTGTTTGCGGGCGTTCCAAGCTGATATCTGAGTTAAACCCTTCGATCAACGCCGCATCACGTCCGCAAGAAAGAATCGCTCCCAACTCGCTTAGGCCGAGTGCTTCGTACATCTCGGCATAGCGGCACCGCGTGACATTGAAGCGTAATTCATCTTCGCTCTGGGCGAGGACTTCGATCTCCAGTGCATCTTCCGTAGTCCAGCTTGGCAGGACCGTAGCGAATTGTCGGAGGCTGTTGTCCCCACTGATCTGCACTAATTGCCTGCCCTGATCCCTCGCGATCCCCACAATCGTCTCGCGCACAATTTGCAGGACCCTCTCCCCGCCGAAATCACGGCTTAGAGCATCGACCAAAGGCGCCAATATCCGCGCTTCGATCTCCCGCCGTTTCAGCACTCCGATCGCGTTGAGCTCGACGTCACGCGTGTCATTCATTGGAGTCCCTCTCCACCTTCCAAGCATACGACGTTGGCACAAGACTGATGTCTGCGTGTCAGCAAATCAATTCCCAGAACAAACTCACAACAACCAAGGAGCTTTCCCATGGCAACCAAGTCCGCTGCCCGCATCCGTTCCCTGCATCGTCGCCACGCCGAGGCGCACGAAGCTGTATATCACTTCACCGCCTTGCGAAATTCAGTTGCTGTTGCCGCTCATTCGCCGGGAACAATATCCATTGAGTGCAAGCCGAGTCCTTCGGCAGATGAGCGATTCCGTTCGGCTCTCCGCAGGGAGCTTCTACGAGCCGGACTCGCCTGAGTTTTTCAAGTCCAAACACGAGAGGGGACACTTCGGCGCCCTCTCTCTCCATTCACATCACAACCAAGGAGAACAACAACCCCATGCAGAAGTTTCTGCTGATCGGATATCTGGGCAAGGACCCAGAAATGAAGTACACCCCTGGAGGCACCGCCATCACGACCTTTTCGGTAGCCAGCACTGAGCGCTGGAAGAACGGCGGCGGCGAGCTTCAGGAACACACCGAATGGTTCAACGTTAAGAGCTTCGGCACGCGAGCTGAAGTAGCTGCTGAGTTCCTGAAGAAAGGAAGCCGTGTCTTCCTGGAAGGCCGGCAGCGCATCGAGTCGTGGGACGACAAGAAGTCCGGCGAGAAGAAGTACAGGTGCTTCGTCTACGTCGACAAGATCGAGTTCCTGGGCGACTCCAACCGCAATGGCCATGGCAACGGCCAGAATGGCGAGTTCGCCAAGGACCAGTCCCACAGCCGGGAAGATCCCGCCATGGTCGGAGATTCCGACATTCCGTTTTGAGCGTATCTTCTCTCCCGCTCCGAACCCCGACAGCTTGCTCAACCAAGCGAAGGAGACCTCTTTCGATGAAGAAACTCAGCAATGAAGAACTCCTGGTCGAACTGGAGGTGCCATTTCCGGTCGACCAGGTCCTGTGGCGGGTGACCAACACCGCTAACAACCGCACCCGCGGGCAGGCCGTGCCTTACGCCGATCCGCGGGCCTACACCGATCGTCTCAATGGACTCGTAACACCCCAGGGCTGGACGCGCAACTATGAGACGACCACCATGAACAACATCACTCGCCACAAGCGCAACAGCGAGATCGTCACCGGCAAGATTCTGGTGATCTGTAAAGTGACCATCGAGGGTGTTGGAACACACTCGGGAACCGGCGAAGAGTGGGCGGACGAAGAGAACGCAATGACTTCGGCAGAAGCACAGGCATTCAAACGGGCTTGCTCCTGCTTTGGCCTGGGTCGCTGCTTTTATGACTTCGACGCGCCTTGGGTGGATCTGGACGACAAGGGCCGTCCAAGGAAGGCTCCAGCAGTTCCAAGCTGGTTGATCCCGGAAAACTGGCGCAAGGGAGCACGTCCGTCCGGAAAGGCCAGCGGCGCGAACGGAAGCGCCACACCATCGCACGCGGCTGGTGGAAACAACGGCCACGCGAACGGCAACGGATCCCGCAACGGCCGCGCGAACCCGACTCCGCCCACACGGAATGGGAGCGGAGATACGCGTCCGCCAGCAACCCAAAACGTCGCAGGGTCGCAGCAGGCTGCCGCCGATGGTGGTACCAACAAGAATGAGCCAACACCGAGCGAAAATGCAGCAAAGAACGGCAATGGCGCTGACTTGGACAAACGAATTTCCGCCTTGGAAGAATCTGTCGGCGGCAAGCTCTACCGATGGGTTCTACGCGAATACGGCCATGCCAACAAGCCTCACCTGGTACGCGACATCAAGTTGAAGAAGAAAATTCTCGACGTGCTGGAGTCGGCCACGCGTGGCCTGCGCCGCATGGAGGTCGTCCTCGATCGCATCCCGGAGCAACAGGTCGGTGCCTTGCTGGCAAAGCTGCAAGCCCCTCCACTGAATGAAATCGCCGACATGCCTACTCTGGTCCAGGTTGTTCAGGGTCTGGAAGGCATCGTCAACAACGGTTCCCACCCCAACGCAGCCTGACCGGCTGTTCTCGCCACCACACAACGGGAGATGCCCCATTTATCAGGCATCTCCCGTGCCCGTCTTACGTTGAGGTTCCGTGATGAACAGAAAGACACTCCCTACTGGTGACGACCAGGTGTGTATGTTCCAGTGCTTGCCAGACAGTCGGGCAGCGAGAAATGTGTCCAGCGCCTGGTAAGCACCGGGGTCTACAAGCTGGTGCTGGCCAAACCAGTTCCGGTGACCGCTCGGCGGCGAAAGCAACCCCGCTCACCCGATGTGAACGATGTAAAGATGCCCCCGCTCTAGGTGCGGTTGAACGGTTGAACGCGTCGTCCTCGAAGGTCGCCCGTTGGCACTACAATTTGGCGAAGGATTGCTGGTTGCCTGGCTAAAGAACCGCCGTGAGGCGGTATTCGCGGGCCACAGGCTCTACGATTTTCACGCGTCCGTGGCCCGGATTGATCTGTTGGCGGGTTCGAACCACTCCCGCTCGCTCTAACTTCAGAACGTCTCGGCGCACGGATTTGGGGTCGCGCTTCAGCGCAGCTGCCAGCGCCGTGATCGACGAGGATTTTGTTCGCACTTTCTGAACCAGCCGGAGACGCTCCGCCGTGAGGACCTCGACCATAGCGAGTGGGTCCTCGAAAGTGATGGTGATCTCCGGCTTGATCGCTTCCCGTCGATCCAGCTTGCGCGCCCGCTCTAAGGCCCGTTTCGCGTAGCCTTCAAATCCATCCGTATTGATCTTCAACTTCATATCGGCTCCTTCTTCTGGCGGAGTTCCCGCACTTCGTCTAGAAATTGTTTCAGCAGCCTCTCGTAGCTGATAAAAGCGAACTTCTCTTCGGCACCGGCGAAATGCCGATGATGATTACCGTGGTTGTTGTCGTAACCCACCACCCTGCCGTTATCCTTGGCACAAAGCGCGTGGTTGATAAAAGCAAGGTTGTACTTTACGACCGCGCAGCGAGAGTCCTGCCATACCTCTTCGCGGATGATTCCTTTTCCGAGAGCGCAACGCACTTGGGTCGTTTCGTCTACAACCTTGCGCAGCCTCCCGGTTTTCTTCACCTGAGGATCATAGCACAGATAGGGCGTTACAGGCCCCGTCTGCAGCGGGGCAGACAGGGCGCGGGGACCGGCCCAGCCAGAGGGCGATGATTGAGTTTGTGACACAACCAGAACTCAATTCAGAGGATATTTATGTCTGCTTTACAGGACGGATTTGCTCAAGCTCAAAAAGACGTGAACGGCCTTGCCGAGCGCCCAGACAACAACACAATGCTGAAGCTGTACGCTCTTTATAAACAGGCAACTCAGAGCGATGCCACCGGGGAGCGGCCGGACGGCTTCGACTTTGTCCGCGCCGCCAAGTTCGATGCGTGGACTGAAATCAAAGGCACCTCCGCCGAGGATGCCATGCAGCAGTACATCGACCTGGCTGCCTCCCTTCGGCGCTGAGACCGCGCCGTCGTTGACGGGTTCCCTCCTTCTGAAGGCAAAACAAATCATGCCAAGAACTCAACTGAAGCCGAGGACAGGATGCGGTGTGTACGGGTCCTCGAGAGAAGCAATCTCTTCGGGCGTCACGTGCAGCGAGAGTGCTGCTACTGCGTCCTGGAGATGGTGCGCTTTAGTGGCTCCGACAATCGGTGCGGTGACCCCCGGCTTGCTCAGCAGCCAGGCCAGCGCAAGCTGGGCGCGGGGAACGCCACGCCGTTCGGCAATCTGACCCAAGTGGTCCACAACTTTACGGTCGGCCTCTTCCGTCTGCAGGTACATCCTCTTGCCGAACTGGTCCGTTTCATAGCGTTTGGTGGTTTCGCTTTGCCAGGGACGGGTCAGGCGACCACGTGCGAGAGGGCTCCAGGGGATGACTCCGA
>PLQW01000196.1 GCA_003160215.1 Acidobacteriaceae bacterium | reverse complement strand
CAAACCAACTTGCCAAAAGCAGACAGCATGGGTGTTGCCACCCAGCGTCGAGTACCTCGGCCTAACTTCGCCATTAGAGAGCGAATATACGCTCCCGGCTTCAATAACACTTTCTGGCTGGAATACCCGTCTTTCGTTGTATATCGGCTCGTCCGGCAAACTGTCACACGTGAATTCAACGCTTTGGGTCTTAAGAAAAGCGGGAGTGTTCCCGTAGTTCTTTATCAAGACTCTGAGCGTAGGGTATTGCAGCTTGGCCTTAATGTTGGTGGCAGCACTTGGGGCGAACCCAAGTTGGTAGAGCATGAGTCGTGGGACAGATACGCCCAAGCGATCTGAGCCGAGGTTTCGGCAGCGTCGGCACTCTTTTGAGCCACAGCAACGGACGCCTTGAGAATGTCAGTTTGCGTTTCCATTTGCCCGGCCTGGCGACGAATAGCTCGAAGCGTGCGCAAGAAGAGAATAGCTTGCCAGATCAACGCAGCAACTTGCAAGACTCCCACGAAGGCCAAGACGCCTGTAAACCATTCAACTTTCCGCTGTATGCCGAGATCATTGCTGGTCTTGTCGCTCAAGCCATTGGACTTGTTGGCGCTTACTTGTATGTAAGAAACCGCTTCTGGGGTGTTTTGGTGATCGCGCTGGCTCTGGCGATGGTCTTTTCCGTCCTGACCACCGTCGGCTTTTGCGATCCGCTTTTCTGGCGCGCCGAGTGGCGCAGTCTGACCGGGAAGGAAGCTAATCGTTGTCAGTGCTCCGAACAGAGCGAGAATCGCCAATCGCTTCACATTCCACCTCAACAATCAACCAACAAAACCTAAACCAATCAGGAGGTCTTGCCCAATGAAAAAACGGGCTATAAAAAGAAATCGGTTACTTGAGGCTACTATTTTACTTGACTTAGTTGCCTCAATGTCGTGTTGTGAATTCATGCCCAACGTTACCGAAGTCGTCGAGAAGCTCAAAGAGCGGCTAGCTCGCGATGTGAAAACAGTCGAGAATACCCGGCGCGAACTCGACGCATTGAAGGACGTTGCTGCCAGAATTTTGGATTTGGAACGTCAGATGGACGACGCTAGGATACGAATTATCCGAGTCATTCGGATGTTGGGCGATAAGCAGACGAAGGCGCTACTCGCGAAAAATCCTGCCTTTGCAGAAGATCGTCAGGAGTTACGGAAGGCAAGCAAATACAGCCGCAGTGAAACAGTATCGCTACGGTCATTCATGGAAGAGTATTTGCGCATCGTCCGAAAAGCCAAAGTCGGAGATATTGTCGCGTTCTTGCAAGCCGTTGGGGTTGATTATGCGAAGCGCCAAACGATAGAAGCCGTCGTTAGACGCCATCCCGATGAGTTTAAGATCACCAAGCGCAACAGAGAGAAATTTGTAAGTTTGGTCTCTCCAAGCGATTGGTAGAAAGGAGAATGATGCCGCCACCACCAAACCGAAGCGCAAATGATGAGAGCCGCTAGGTGCTTCTAACACCCAACGGCCCTGAAACCGCAACCCGGCAAGCCGGAATCGCAGCCTTTGCAACTCCGATTATCGGCTTGCCTTACGAGAAAGGCAAGCCAAAATGTACACACTCGCATCTGAAAAGAAACTCGCCGTAATCGCATCCCTACTCGAAGGCTCCAGCGTCCGCAGCACCGAGCGCATGACGGGCGTTCACCGCGACACAATCTGTCGCTTACTGGTAGAGACTGGCGAAAACTGCGCGGCCCTACTCGACTCGCACATTCGCAACGTCCATGTGAAGTACATCCAGGCCGACGAAATTTGGACTTACGTGGGCAAGAAAGACAAACACCTGCGCGTTGACGACCCGCCCGAATATGGCAACTAGTGGGTGTTCGTTGCGATGGATGCAGAGACAAACTTGGTGCCGACATTTGTCGTAGGCAAACGCACCCGTCAAACCACTTATGAGTTGTTGCTCGCTTTGCAGAAGCGGATTGTGGACGCCAGGTTCCAACTCACCACTGACGGGTTCCACTTCTACGAACGGGCGGTTGAGGACGTATTCGGCGGCACCGTGGACTTTGCGCAGTTAATTAAACTGTTCGGTGACATCGGCCAGCCCGGAAGCGAACGCTACTCCCCAAGCCCAATCGTGGAGGTCATATCCAAGATTCGTGATGGCAGACCTGACCCCGATCACATCTGCACCTCGCATGTCGAGCGGCAGAACCTAACCATGCGTATGGCGATGCGCCGCTTTACGAGGTTAACGAACGCTTTCTCGAAGAAGCTGGAGAACCTGAAAGCGGGTTGCGCTTTGCACTTAGCGCACTATAATTTCGTGCGCGTCCATTCATCGCTGCGCGTAACACCCGCAATGGCCGCTGGTATTGCAACAGAGATTTGGCCGCTGTCTCGTTTGCTTCTGCCGACAACCTAAACACTGGAATCCGGGGCACAATCTGCCCCGGATTCAATACTAGATAGCGTGGATTTAGGTATTCGCCCTCTGCGTCAGAGTGCCATAATGATTCATGACTTTGCATCGCACATTCCCTCGAAAGGAGAAAATGCCAAATGACGCCGCAAGGCTTACCTACTTGCACAGCACCTGGCTGCGGCAGTACCGACGTACGCGAGGTGGAAGTTCACATGCCAATCCCTGGCGCTGCCGTAATGTCGCTGTGGGCTACGCTTTGTAACGTGTGTCACCACGTCAGTCTCTTCACCCAACCGAGACAGAAGCCCCAAAGTTAGCAGATGATTCTTTGCAAATAGAGACAGTCTTGTGCTAACTAACGTCCTTGGCAGGTCACGCACAAGAACGTTTCGGCTCCCGTTGGCACGGGAGTTTGTCTATTGCTTACTCGCTTACAATATGGCGAGTCAGGATACTGGTTGCAATACCGCTCGTGCGCCTTCTGCTGGCGCTCCTGATCTTCCCGCTCCTGCTCTTCGCGCTCTTGCTCACGTTCTCGCTCACGTTCTCGCCGCTCCTCCGCTAAGCATTGCTGATAGCGCATCCTCCTGTCGATTCCGGGTTAAACAGTTGAGGTACTCGTTTGTCCTGTCCGTCGGCGTTCCGCATAGTTCGTGCTGTGGTACTGGACAATTTTGACCGACCAGCAAAGGGCAGAGAACGAGAGAAACGCCAACGAGCAAAAGCAATATGAAAATGTGTCTCATGCGACGGACAATACTCCGAATGTCATTCCAGCGCCTACCAAAAACAGGAAACCATCGGTGGATGATGCAGCAAGAAATCACAAACAAGTTTCAGTAATCTGTCCCCCACTTGTTGGGGATGCAGATTGCCGCATTCGTCGGAAAAGCACGGCTGGAGTTCACGGTCAACGGTAAACCTGAATCTCCCTAATGACCGCTGCGTTGGCTCGGACAAGCCGCGCAGAGTCCCCGTGTAACTGGTCGTCCCCTCGAACCCCTTGCGCATGTCGGTAACTCCGGCGGCCAGATAGATCCGTGTGGCTGGACCCAATCCAAACACGGCTTACACTCGCTCCAGTGCACTCACCAGGCGCTCGAACGTATTGGTATCAAAATCAGGATGTACTTCGATCCGGCGTCCGCCCGACAGTACCACAGCCAGCCCACAACTCGGTTCGTGCTGCGTCGGCGATTTCCTGGTGGCCAACTCCACCGGCACCAACCGGCTGGCTGAAGAAGCTCTTCTACTCTTTCTCTTCCAGCGTTGCTTATTCAGATGACGATTCAGCGTGCCGAAGCTCAAACCCCGAGTCCGGCAAAACTCGGTGCGTCGCATGCCGCTGCTTACAAACTCCGCTACTAGCTGCTGAACTTCCGCGCGCGTGCGCCGGCGGCGCCCCGACACTTTCTGTTTTCCATTCATCCAGCCATTTCACCATACGTGCTGCCCGTCGAAAAGGTGTGTTGCTCAAACGCTTACTACCGACTCATAGATTTCCTGCATCGCCGACGCCGCCTGCGCGAAAGTGAACCTTGATCGAATCGTCTCCGATGCTGCCGCTGCGAAGCGCTTGCGCCGGTCGTCATCGGTTAGCAGTTCTCGCAATTGCGAGGCCAATTCCGCAACGTCATCCACTCGGAACAACAGGCCGTTCCGCGCATGGTCAACTAACTCAGGGTTGCCGCCCACGCGAGATGCGATAGGACAGCAGCGGCAAGCCATGGCTTCCATTAAGGCGTTCGAGAGCGCTTCGGAGCGCGAAGGCAGCACGAAAATATCAATTCCACTCAGCCATTCCGCTACTTGAGTGGTTGCGGGTTCAAAATGACAATCCCTCTCCACCCCAAGCTGCGAAGACAACGCCCGCAACCTGCTTTCTTCGGGACCGCTTCCAACAATTGCCAGCTTCGCACCGAGATCACCCAGTTTCGCAAAAGCCCGTATCAACGTATCAATCCCTTTCTCGGGCCGGAGGGCGCCGACGCTGCCGATCACCAACCGACCGGGAAACGGAGGCGGCACGGCCTTGCGCTGATAACGCTCAACCTCGATGCCGTTGTAGCACAGACGAACCTTGTGCTCGGCTACGTGCTCTTCCTCGACTAGATAGCGCCTCATGGCCTCGCAATTCACAACTACAGCGTGAGCGATGCGATCAGTGATGCGCAGAAGCTGTTTGACGCGGGGACCGGTCAAGTCCCGATAACCCCGCTGGCTCGAAATGACAGCCGGCGTACCAGCGATTCGCGCGACCGGCACGGCAAAAAGGTTAAGCGGTGCGTCAAATGAGTGGACGATCTGAATGTGATTGTCGCGGATATACCGGATCAACTGCGATGCAGCTTTGAGTACGGCCGCTGATTTGAACGAGTAAACGGGAAGGTGCAGGATTGGCACTTCAGCCATTTCCAGATCCCTTCTCCGCAACCCGTCCGGACGGAAGCAGCCCACATGGAGAATAAAACGGTCGCGCCGCAAGAACCGCGCCGTCTCAACCAGTTGCCGCTCCGTACCCCCTATTCCCAGCTCCCGTACCATGAGCAGGACAGGAATTCGTTCTGGGCATTCGCGACTCATTACCATCCGTATCGCTCCATAAGCGCGGGTAACCTCTTCCGCTCTCCTTCAAGACTCACGCCGAACGCAGCCTGACTGGCTATACTGCAGGGCTCTTTGCGGAGATTCTCAAGACGTGTCACGAGTTAGGGTTACCGGCCCAGTATATCGAAGGGTTCTTCTGAAACACTCAGTCAAATCGCTCATTACCAAACTCACCCGACCCACTCCTTAAGAAATGAAGCTGATGCAGTGCTAACTGTTTCGGCCGGCGCGAAATGCCCGAACCGAGAGACAGAGAGTTCTTCGCAGTCAAGCGGTCGAAGTAACAGTAGTTTAGGTTACTATAGTTTAGCAAGCACCACTTTTCCCCTTCACGACAGTGACCCGTTGGGATACTTCTTTTAGATATGGGCGTGCTGCGGAACGTTATTTGGTGTTTCGAACCCGATAGACCTGCGAAAGGCCATCCCCACCAGAGTCGCATTGTATCCCTGTCAGCGCCCGGTTTTGATTCCTGGAGGAAATTAAATGAGAATTCAAAGCAACAGCTTACGCTGTTGGCTGCCCGCTTTGGCCTGGCAGAAACCAATAATTTCAACCCTATGCATCGTCATCGCGGCGATGTTCACCTTGGTAGCTACCGCTCAGGAGCCCAACCCGGCCCCGCCTCAAGTTTACATCGATACAACTTGGAATCCGCCGATCCAGGGTGGCACATGGACGGTCAACTCCAGTTCGACCTTTCAGCTCGCGCTCAACATGGCGCAACCGGGCGACACCATCGTCTTGAACAATAGCTCGGTTTATTCCGGCAACTTTACTCTGCCCGCAAAAACTAATCCTAACAATCAGTGGATTTATATTGAAAGTTCCGCCCTGGCTAATCTTCCGCCTCCCGGCACAAGAGTCAGTCCAACCGACGAACCCAATATGGCGAAGATCGTCACGCCGAACAGCAACCCGGCGTTGAATCCGCTGCCCGGAGCCAACCATTATCGTCTCGTCGGCCTGGAAGTCACTACCGCTTCCAATCAAGGCTGCATACCACACAACGTTCCCCCGGTGAACTGCTATACCTATTTTCTCTTTGGGCAGCCGGATGGCGGATTGGGACACCCAACCCAACTGCCGGACTCGATTACCTTCGACCGCGTTTACATGCACGGGTCTCCCACGCAGGACGTGCGGGAAGGCATTCAGGGCAATGTGACCAACCTCGCCGTGATCGATAGCTACATCTCCGACATTCACCAAGGATGGGCGGATTCACAGGCGATAGCCGTGTACTTTACGCCGGGGCCCATCAAGGTAGTGAACAACTTCCTTTCGGCCTCGACCGAAGACATGATGTTTGGCGGCTCCGGCGGGTACAGTAATCCCTATGTGCCATCCGACATCGAGATTCGCCGCAACCATTTCTTCAAGCCTTTGTCATGGGATTCCTGCGGCGCAGGAGGCACGTTGCCTTCTGGTTATAAACAGCCCAACGGAGTGCCCTGTCCTCCGGGGTTGGGTTATCAGTGGGTAGAGAAGGACAATCTGGAGTTCAAGAGCGCGCAGCGAGTCGTGGTTACGGGCAACATCTTTGAAAATACTTGGGTAAGCGGACAGGTTGGCTATTCCCTGCTATTCACGATCCGCACCAGCCAAAGCGGAAACCTTGCCGTAGTGGACGACATCGAGGTAGCGAGTAACATTCTTACCAACGTAGATGCCGGCTTCAACACGCTGGAGCAGGATGACGATTGTGGAGCGGCCTACGGTTATCCCCTCTGCACCAACCCCGGCGAATCGAAGCGGGTCTGGGTGCATAACAACCTCGTCCTGCTGAGTGCCAACAAGGACACAACGCAGCACACTTGGCTCCGGGTCGATGGCGGCGGCGCTTCAAGAGGTCGAATTGGGCTTACCGACTACGTATTCCAGCACAATACCGCCCTGATGATTGACGGCTCCGAGATGTGGAACTACGTCTTCTCCACGAACCAGTCAGGGTGTCCGCCAACCTCGTCGTCCTCCCACAATATCTGGGTGCTTGACAACGTGACTCCTCGCCAGCCAATCGGAGACTGCGCCTATCAGGGGACTACCGGGCTTGGCTACTATATGAGTGATCCGTCGCCGCTGGCCCCGCGCTACCTCGGAAACGTGATGTTTGTACCCAGTGGCGACAGGGTGGCAAGTTGGCCCGCGCACAACGATGCGACCACCGTACCCTTCACTTACGTAGATCCCGGTAATGGCGACTACCAACTCCTGACCCCAGACTGGACTGACACCACTGATGGGAAGATCTCAGGCATCGACTGGAGTGAATTGCAGCAGGCAATGAATCCGTAAGCCCAGAGTTCGCCGGTCTGGAGCACATCACCGTCAGTTCCGGGCAAGTGAGTGATCGCAAATTCGACCCCATTGCCTTCTCCGCAATGGGGTCGCGACTTGGCAGACAATTCGGAAGCGGAATTTCGATTTCGAAATTGCGGTGTTTCACCGTATATCCGCTATCCGCTTCCGTTAGTGGCTGCGGAAAAGACCCCGACTCCAGCCACCCAAATGTGGTTCGCTCCTCCTTCAAATACAATTCCATCCCCGCTGTCGTTGGTAACAATCTTGGGCATCTTCGCAGCATCCGTTGCAGGATGAACTAGAGAGCCGAGAGCCGGAAGACTGGGCAAATTTGAGCTGACTGTATAAAGCCACTTGCCACTCGGATTGGAGTTTGCAGGGACACAGATGTGGCCGGTAATAACCCTAGCCAGAGTGCTTAAGTAGCCGCCAGTGGAGCAGTTCGTGCTCGTGCTGTAGTATGCCCCGGCAGTCAGAACGATGACGTAATAGTGATGGATATCTCGCTCCAATTGACATTGCCGTAGTCGGCAAGTAACGCCCCTCCCCATTCGTGTCCATTCCCTGGATACATTGAGACGAAAATGGAGATCCACCTGCGCATGCTGTAAGCGTGCCGCCTGGGTCGCCGACACACTGCATGTGCGACCGTTATCTCGACATAAAGGAATTAGCCGTGTGTGCCGATGGATGAAAGGTGCCTTCGCGGGTGGCGGTGATGGGGCAAATCCGAATTACCTCCACCGGGAAAGTGCCAGCATTTTCAGACATTTTAGGAGTCCTTTATGCGTAAAGTGTTTAGTTTCTTGCTTCTGTTCTCTGCTCTAGCGGCGGCGCAGATGCCGGTCCCAGCGCCGCCTCGGGTCTACATCAATACCACCTGGAATCCTCCTAGCGGAGCCACGTGGCACGCCCGCATCAGTGCAGACTTGCAGAATGCGCTCAACTCAGCTCATCCGGGCGATACCATCGTTCTGGATGCTGGTTCCGTCTACACTGGAAACTTTACCCTCCCAGCGAAGGCCAATCCGATAAGCCAGTGGATTTACATCCAAAGCTCTGCGCTGAGCCGATTGCCTGCGCCAGGGGTGCGGATCGGGCCCAGCAACACTCCCAACATGGCGAAGATTGTCACGCCGAACGGCAGTCCGGCGTTGAATCCGCTGCCTGGAGCCAACCATTATCGTCTCGTTGGCCTGGAAGTCACCACCGCCTCCAATCAAGGCTGTAATGCAGGTACCGTTCCCCGGACCAACTGCTTCACCTATTTTCTCTTTGGGCAGATGGATGGCGGATTAGGACACCCAACCCAGCTACCGGACTCGATCACTTTCGACCGCGTTTACATGCACGGCTCTCCGACCCTGGATGTGCGGGAAGGTATTCAGGGTAACGTGACCAACCTCGCCGTGATCGACAGCTACATCTCCGACATTCACCAGAGCAACATGGATTCGCAGGCTATAGCGGTGTACTTCACGCCGGGGCCAATCAAGATTGTTGACAACTTCCTTTCCGCCTCGACCGAAGACGTGATGTTTGGCGGGTCTGGCGGGTATAACAATCCCTATGTGCCCTCGGACATCGAGATTCGCCGCAACCATTTCTTCAAGCCTTTGTCATGGGATTCGTGCGGGGCTGGGGGTACGCTGGCTCCTGGCTGGACGAAGCCGGATGGATCAGTCTGCCCTCCCGGTGGGGGCTACCAGTGGGCAGAGAAAAACAACCTGGAGTTCAAGAGCGCACGGCGGGTTATTGTAACCGGCAACGTGCTCGAAAATGCTTGGTATGCCCAGCCCGGGCAGTTCCACCAGTTGTTATTCACCATGCGCACCAGCCAAAGCGGAAACATTGCCGTAGTGGATGACATCGAGGTAGCGAGCAACATCCTCCTGCATGGAGATCGCGGCATAAACACTCTGGAACAGGACAACGATTGTGGAGCGGCCTACGGTTATCCCCTCTGCACCAACCCCGGCGAATCGAAGCGGGTGTGGGTGCACAACAATTTGATCCTGCTCAACCCAAACCCGGACACGGCGGTACACACTTGGGTGCAGATCAGCGGCGGCACGACCACCCTAAACGGGATGATCGATTACGTGTTCCAGCACAACACCGCCATGATGATCGACGGCTCCGAGATGGGGAACTACATTTTCACGGCTCCCACGTGTACGTACACCCACACTTCTAATGTGTGGCTGCTTGACAATGTGATTGCCCGGCAGCCTAGTGGAGATTGCGCACTACAGGGACTCACGGGGTTGAATCTCTACATCCCCAACCCGTCTCCGGTGGCCACTCGCTATCTCGGAAACGTGATGTTTGTACCGATCGGTGACAGGGTCGCAACTTGGCCCCTGCACAATTACGCCACGATGGTTCCTGTCACCTATGTGAATCCTGGCAACGCCAACTATCAGCTTCTAACCCCATACTGGACGGATACAAGCGACGGGAGGCTATCAGGAATTGATTGGGCCACATTGCAAGCTGCCATCGGGGGCCCGATTTCGGTGGTACTGCATGGATCCATAGGGGTTTTGGGCAGCTCCAGCGTTCCTGGCCCGCACCCATAAGCCACAATCAACTTTGCTCATTCCCGCAAAGCGGTTCACTGTCCCGACTCTATTGCGCCCCACCGCAATGGAGTCGGTTTCCGCAGCCGCTTAGGTGTAAGGCAAGTGCCATCTGTTCTACGCCTGGGTCAAGTGAATTGGCAGGTCCGAGCGACCTGAGCGAGATGTAACATGGGCCGTGCGCTAGCAGCCTCTGCTGAAACTCTCGAACCCGCAAGCTGGGCCGCAGCGTCGGTCGTAAGTGCCTGAATTCATTGGGTGCGGTTTATGTCTTACTCGCTGTTTTCTGAATGACATCACTTTCACCACAGGCTGCTAGCGGTGTGTCATCGAAACACGCTGCAGGCTGTGTTATTATCGCCACGAAAGTTACTCCTCGACGATCCATGAAATTGGTTGAAGCCCTTGAAGCGCTGAACGAGAGTCCTCGGCCGGAGTCTCCGGTCCTCGAGATTCATCTCGCCTGTGGCTTTACGCCACTGCATTTTTTGACATTCCTAAACGCTCACTTGCGGCGCGAGTTTCCCGAACACAAAATTGCCGTTGAAGCGGGACTCTTTGGCGATTTGCCGGGCAATCTAGAACGCCTTGAAAGAGCGCAGGGCTCTGCTGTCGTAGCCATCATCGAATGGCAAGATCTGGATCCGCGCCTCGGAATTCGACAATTGGGCGGATGGGCTCCGCGACAATTAGGCGACATCACGCAAAATGTACGCGGCCAGGCCGCAAGGCTCTCCGATAGCCTGGAATCGATTGCTCGGCGAAACAACGTCACACTCGCCCTGCCCACGCTTCCGCTTCCTCCCGTCGCGTTTACACCTGGCTGGCTGTTGAGTCCCTTCGAGAGCGAACTTCGCGAACTTGTGGCCGGTCTGGCATCGCGCCTTGGGCGTTCGCCTGGGGTCCGCCTCGTTAGCTCGCAACGGCTGGATCGAGGCTCACCGTGTTCATCTCGGTTTGACGTGAAATCGGAGCTTAGCACCGGATTCCCTTACAGCCTGAGCCACGCCGATAATCTCGCTGCCCTGATCGCCCATATAATCCGCAATCCGATCGCTAAAAAAGGGCTGATTACAGATCTCGACGATACGTTTTGGATGGGAGTACTCGGGGAGGTCAACGTCGAGGGTATCTTCTGGGATCTCGACCACCGTGCGCAAAAGCACGGGCTTTACCAGCAGATGTTAGCGTCGCTCTCGGCGGCCGGCATACTTCTCGCTATCGCCAGCAAGAACGACCCTGGCCTGGTGGAAGAGGCGTTCCGCAGGGCGAACCCGATACTTCCTCGAGACCGAATCTTTCCACTGGAAGTCAACTGGGGACCCAAGTCTGCTTCTGTGTCGAGAATACTTCAGACCTGGAACATCAGCGCGGATAGTGTCGTTTTTATTGATGACAGCTTTTTGGATTTGGCGGAAGTAAAGAACGCACATCCAGACATGGAATGCCTGCGATTTCCTCTGGACGATGACAAAGCTGCTTATCAACTCCTCGAGGATCTACGCGACATGTTTGGTAAGTCATCGCTATCTGCGGAGGATGAAATCCGCCTGGACAGCATTCGAGCGTCCCATACCTTCATTGAAGCTACTCGCACGCATGAATACACTCCTGAGTGTTTCCTGCGCGAAGCCGAGGGGAAACTTACTGTCAGCTTTCTTAAACATCCCCCCGATCCGCGCGCGCTGGAGCTAATCAACAAGACGAATCAGTTCAACTTAAACGGCAAACGGCACACCGAGCTTTCCTGGAAACAGTACCTCAACGAAGCCAACGTGTTCCTATTGGTAGCTTCTTACGAAGATAAGTTCGGACCTCTCGGCAAGATCGCGGTTGTGGCTGGCCGTTCGGAAAATTACAAGCTTTCGCTGGATCATTGGGTAATGAGTTGCCGTGCATTTTCGCGACGCATCGAACACGCTTGTCTGCTTCACCTGTTCCAGAAGTTCGACGCCAAAGAGGCCGCTTTTGATTTCTTGGTTACGCCTAGAAATGGACCTCTGCGGGATTTCTTTGCCGACATAGTGGGGTCGGTTCCCCAGACTAGCTTCTCTATGACCAGGCAGCAACTGCTTGACAATTGTCCACCGATTTTCCTCCGATTCCAGGAGCCTTCCGATGAATGAACCCCAGGCGAATGACATCCCGGCGAAACTCACTCGATGCTTTTCCGCTGTTTTCCCCGAACTCAGTGTGCAACAGATCGCTTCGGCTAGGTTGGAAACGGTGGAAAGATGGGATTCCGTAGCTGGTGTTACGCTGGCGACTGCAATTGAAGAAGAATTCGGGATCGAGTTAGACTCACCCGCACTGGAGCAATTGGTTTCATTCCGCTCCATTCTCGACTATCTGACAGGGCTTAACGCCGCTCGCGGGCTTCCGCCGATTGAAACGATTGAGCATGCCTGAGTCGTCTGTTATGTGCATTCGCACGAAACGGCCTCGAGCTGGCGAGTGGGCTTTTGTCCTTGCGGTTCTACTGGGTCGCTTATGCAAATCCGCATTACATCGTTGACCGAGCAGGAGCTCCCCGCAGTGCATGCATTTAATTTGCGGATTGCCGCCAATGCACCCTTCTTTTTGCCGGAGGGGATTTCGCACCCGCGGCCGAATAATAGTCTAGTTGAACCCGCCATCTCCTGGACTCACTACCTGGCTATGGAAGGTTTGGAAGTGCGCGGCGGTTTCTTGCTGATGGAACAGCCGGCGGTTGTCGAGGGTCAGGTTCGCCGGGTCTGCAACTCGCAATCGATGCTATCCGAGGGTATCTGTGACAGAAAGTACGGCGTCGTTTCGCTCCAGATGCTAAAATATATTGAGCGGAACAAGGAATATCCATTCATGGTAGGCATGGGTAGTATGCAGGCCTCACTGCCGCGTTTGCTCATGGGGGCAGGCTGGACTGTGCGCGCGATTCCGTTTCTCTTTCGCATACAGAATGTCCGGAAATTCCTTTATGAGATGCGTGTTTTCCGCGATAGCGGTTACCGGCAAGCGGCCGCCCAAGCGGCTTCGGTTACAGGCGCCGGATGGTTAGGGGCAAAACTACTTCAGTGGCGCCCGATGCTCAGCAACAGGGAGTTGCGCGGACTGACCTTGACACCCATCACGACTTGGGGAGCTTGGGCCGACGAAATCTGGAGCCAGTACGAGCGGCACTGCTCCTTTGCCGTTTTGCGGGATCGATCAACCTTGCAGCTCTTGTATCCGCTAAACGGGGACCGGGTGAGGGCTTGCGTCGTGCACTATGGCTCTCGTCCAGTGGGTTGGGCTGCATGGCTGAACACTCCGATGCAGAACGACAAATACTTCGGAAACCTGCACGTAGTCACAATCCTTGATTGCATAGCCCCGCCCGAATATGCCGACATAGTCGCACATTTGATTGCTGATCACGTATCGGAATCCCAGGCGGATCTGCTGATTTCAAACCAGGCACACTCGCTATGGGTTCACGCGTTCCGCCGCTCTGGCTTTCTCACCGCTTCCTCAAATTATCTTCTGGCGACCTCAAGAAAATTCAGCGCAGCCATACAAGCCGGGGGAGGAGAGGAGCGATTACATCTGACTCGGGGGGATAGCGATGGAAGAATCCACCTTTAGACCTTGTCGTCTTATGCTTGCCCGAAGATTCTTATTGCTGCTGACGCTTATTGCTGCCGTCAACCTGTTCGGGCAGTCCATAGCTGAGGCGCCTCGGGTCTACGTCGATACTACTTGGAATCCGCCCACTGGTGGCAGGACGTGGCACGCACATACAAGTGCAGACTTGCAGGATGCGCTCAACTCGGCTAATCCTGGAGATACAATCGTCCTCGATGCGGGCTCGACGTACATAGGAAACTTTACGCTCCCGGCGAAAGCCCATCCTGACAATAAGTGGATCTACATGGAAAGCTCGGGGTTGAGCCGATTGCCTGCGCCAGGAATGCGAGTGAGTCCGTCTGACGCTTCCAGTATGGGCCAGATCGTAACGCCAAACGGGAGCCCGGCTATAAATCCACTGCCGGGAGCGAGCCACTATCGTCTCGTTGGCCTGGAAGTCACCACCGCATCTAATCAAGGCTGCCAACCACAGAACAATCCTCCTGTGAACTGCTTCACCTATTTTCTCTTTGGGCAGATGGATGGGGGATTGGGGCACCCAACCCAGCTACCGGACTCGATCACCTTCGACCGCGTTTACATGCACGGGTCTCCCACGCAGGACGTGCGGGAAGGCATTCAGGGCAATGTGACCAACCTCGCCGTGATCGACAGCTACATTTCTGACATTCACCAGAGCACTGCGGATTCGCAGGCGATAGCGGTATACTTCACGCCGGGGCCCATTAAGATTGTTGACAACTTCCTTTCCGCCTCGACCGAAGACGTGATGTTTGGCGGCGCTGGCGGGTATAACAATCCCTATGTGCCCTCTGACATCGAGATTCGCCGCAACCATTTCTTCAAGCCTTTGGCATGGGATTCCTGCGGTACGGGTGGAACCCTGTCTTCAAGTGAGCTACAGCCCAACGGGGTACGCTGTTCTGCCGGGGTGGGGTATCAATGGGTAGAGAAGAACAATCTGGAGTTCAAGAGTGCGCGTCGAGTCGTGGTTACGGGCAATATCTTTGAAAATACCTGGGTAAGCGCGCAGGTTGGCTATTCGGTTCTGTTCACCGTCCGCACCGGCCAAAGTGGCGACATTGCCGTGGTGGATGACATTACGGTTGAAAGCAACCTTTTCACCCACGTAGATGCTGGTTTCAACACGTTGGAGCATGATGATGGCTGCAAGCCTCCGTCGTACCCACACTGCACAAATCCAGGCGAGGTTAAACGAATCGGGATTTACAACAATCTCGTGCTCATGACTCCAAGCAGCAACCCGCATCACATCGGCTTAGCGATCGCAATGGATATGACTGATTTGGTTTTCCAGCACAATACTGTGATCATGAGCGATCAATCGACGTGTTTCAATGCGATCTTCTTTAACGTGAAGCAGCGGGTAACGTGGCCGCTGCAGCAATCGAGTACGCATAATGTCTCGATCCTGAATAATGTGCTTTGTCGGCAGCCTAGCGGCGACTGGGGAGGGCAAGGTATGGCGGGGCTACAGAGTTACATGGGTGATCCTTCCCCCCTGGCTCCGCGCTTTCGTGGTAACCTTATGTTTGTAGCAAGCGGAGATCGGGTGCAAGCCTGGTCGGCACAGAATGGCACAACGAGTTCACCTTTTAGCTTCGTCGATGCTGCCAAGAACAATTATCAGCTTGTTCCGCAGAAGCGGACTAAGGACAACGATGTCCAATTATCAGGAGTCGATATGGCACGGCTGCTGGCCGCATCAGGGCAGGAGAAATCGGCGCCGGTTGGCGGCGAAGTCAAAGGCAAAAAAGACGGGGACTTGGGATCTCGCTAATTCAAGTCTGCCGCAAACAAATACCGGTCAAAGCGAAACGTATGACTCACCCACTTCCATATAGAGCGATCCCTTGGCCGGAGGATCGCCGTTTTGCTTTTACTATTTTCGACGACCCGGACGGGCAGTCGCTTGAAGTCACCCAGTTGGTGTACTCTTTTCTCGCCGATCTTGGTTTCCGCACCAGCCTTGGAGTATGGCCACTGGGTATCCGCAGGGAAACCAATTCTGGCGGCGAAACCTGCGCCAATCCTGATTACCGCATCTTCCTCCAACAGCTGCAGCGCAAAGGATTTGAGATCGCGTTTCATAATGCCGCTCCCCACCCCTGCACACGCGAAGAAGTAATCGAGTCCCTAGAGCTGTTTCGGAGCTATTTCGGCAATCCTCCGCGGGCCATGGCCAACCACTATAATACCGACGCTATTTATTGGGGCTCTGCCCGCGTGGAGGGCTGGCGCCGCGCCGTCTACAATCTGGCGACAGGCGGCCGGAAGCACAAACTATGTTTTGGCCATGTCGAGGGACATCCCAGCTTCTGGGGCGATGTTTGCCGCGATCGCATTCGCTACTGCCGCAACTTTGTTTACGCTGACATTAACACTCTCCGCATGTGCCCGTGGATGCCTTATTCGGATCCGCACCGTCCCTACGTCCGCGACTGGTATTCCGGCTCCGAGGGCGCCCAGGCCGATGCCTTTCTGCGTACCTTGCAGCAGCAGCACCAGGATCGACTCGAGGCCGAGGGCGGCGCCTGCATCATGTACACCCACTTCGGGCATGGATTTGTAGAAAACGGCCAACTCAAACCCGAGTTTCGCAGAACTATGGAGCGCTTGGCTGCCAAGAGAGGATGGTTTGTACCGGTCTCGGCACTCTTGGATTTTCTCGTCAAAGCCAAGGGGCACACGGCCATTGACGATGACATCAGGCGTCAACTGGAAACCCGCTGGCTGCTCGAAAAGCTGTTCCGTGGGACCTCGTAATCCGACTCTTCAAGAAACCTATGGCGATGCGAAGATTGTCTCCCTTGCTACCGCTATTTCTAGTAGCACTCCAGCTCCATGGGCAGCAGCCGGTGCCAGAGCTGCCCCGCGTATACATCGATAGCTCCTATCATCGCCCGCAGGGATCTACGATCATCGTCAAGCACGGAGAGGACCTACAGGCTGCCTTCGACTCAGCTAGTCCGGGAGATACGATCCTCCTGGAGAAGGGAGCGACCTTTACCGGCAATTTTCTCTTGCCACCAAAGAGAGGCAATGGCTGGATCTACATTGCGAGTTCTGCCATGGATCGCTTGGCGAGTCCTGGCCAGAGGACATCTCCAGCCGAGGCGATATACATGCCCAAAATCCAGACCCGGAACACCCTCCCAGCCATTTCGGTTTTATCGGGTGCGGCTAACTATCGCCTAATAGGTTTGGAAATTGCACCCGCGGCGGGTGCTCCCCGTGTCTACCAGTTACTGAACATTGACGTCGTTGCCTCCCAACTGGAGCTTCACATTCGCAGGCTCATTCACGACATCGCGCCGTCCCTGTTGCAACAGGACCCCTTACCGCAAAATATCGTTATCGACCGTTGCTATATCCATGGCTCCGATACCCAGGACGTGCGCCATGGGATAGTCGCGAACGGTACTGCGGTCGCTGTGATAGACAGCTACATCTCGGAGATTCATGACTCTACTGTGGATTCCCAGGGAATCAGCGTTTACCATACCTTTGGGCCGATTAAGATAGTCAACAACTTCATCTCCGCCACAACGGAAAATGTTATGTTTGGCGGAGGCAGAGGAGTCTGGGACACCGTACCTTCCGACATAGAGATTCGCAGAAACTGGCTTTACAAGCCCCTCTCATGGATAGCGCCCACAACCAGTCACCCTGCCAGGTGGTCGGTCAAGAACGACCTGGAGTTCAAGAACGCGCGCCGCGTTGTCGTTAGTGGTAATCTCCTGGAAAATGACTGGGTAAGCGGTCAGCGGGGCTATGCCGTCGTACTCACGCCGCGTACTTCTGACAGTGGCAATCTTGCAGTTGTGGATGACATTACAATTGAAAGCAATGTACTCAAGGATGTTACTTCTGGATTTAATAGCCTTGCAGCAGACAATCTCTGCAAGCCGGCATTTATATCTGGTTGCACCAACCCAGGTGAGGCCACGCGATGGAAAATTGCAAACAATCTTATTCTGCTTCGAAACCCCGGTGAGACCGGCGGGGCTCGCAACGTTGGATTCGGCGTCGCCGTCAACCTCAGCGACGTGATTTTCCAACACAATACGATAGTTCCTGCCACTGGAACAACCTGCTGGGCATCGCTTTACTTCAGCGTGCAGCAGGGGGCCAAGTGGCCGTTAGCGCAGTCGGATACACATAATCTCTGGGTTCTCGACAACGTACTCTGCCGCCAGCCTACCGGTGACTGGGGAGGACGGGGCACGACGGGAATGACCAGTTACATGAGCGAGCCANNGAGCCGGCTCCTCTGGCTGACCGTTTTTGGGGAAATGTTATGCTTGTTCCTAAAGGCGACGGGACCGCAATTTGGCCTGCGCATAATCATGCGACAACGCTACCGCTTACTTATATAGATCCTGGCAACGGTGACTATCAACTCCTGACTCCGAACTGGACCGACACCACCGGCGGGGAAATATCGGGAATCGATTGGACTAAGTTGCAGTCGGCCATGAGTAAGTGACCGGTAGCGTTTTGCGTCCCAGATGCAGCCTTGGCGAAAACAAAGACAGAGAGCTTCCATGCGAGCGAATGAAATTCTTGATGGTTTATCCTGCTTAAGTCTAAGGACCCTGTCCCTTGCGTTTCGGCGTCCCTCTGAACTGCGGAGCTATATTTCTACCTGCTTAAGAAAGTATGATGAAGCAGTTGGAAACGGACTTCCGTGCCGCAGTCCTCTTACTCCCGCAGAGGACCTGACCATTACAATTCCAGCCCACCACTCGGGTGGGGGAATGAGTTTCAATGAACTGGTTATTCTCGCTCGTGTGACGAAAGCCCTAAGACCTGGGACCGTGTTCGAAATGGGGACCTATAACGGTCTTGGCACCGCCATATTCATACTCAATTCAGACCCGAGCGCGCGGGTTGTGACTTTGGACCTGCCACCGGACGCCGAAGACTGCCAGGCCCACATCCCAGGCGACCGGGACCTCGTAGCCAGTCGGCATCTCGCCTCGGTTCCGCGGGCTTTAGGATTGCATGAATACAGCCAGCTTTTATGCGACTCGATGTCCTTCGATCCATCGCCTTATCTGGACTCTGTAGATCTAGGGCTAGTCGATGCCGCCCATGACGTTGCCCATGTACAGAATGACACCGTCAAGATGGCCAGAATGATGCGCAGCAGCGGAATCGTATTCTGGCATGACTACGGAGGAAAGGGGAAGTTAAGGCCCCTTGCTTCTTATCTCGAAGGTCTGGCTACACGATGTCCGCTTTACAGGATAGCCGACACAAGCTTAGCGTGGGCGCCAGCCCTCGAACTCAAGAAAACAGTTGGGTAGGGTATTGCCTGGCCCGGAGCCATGAACATTAACTCGCGACAGCGGCGCATGGTATCGCCGAGTCTGGCGGCGAAATCGGTTCTTCCAGGCTTTTGAACCACAACTCCAGCATCAGCAAGGCGTAAATTTGATGATGGTTGGTCCGGCGACCGGCGTCGTGCTCCTCCAGAAGATAGCGCACAAACTCTGGAGAAACGATTCCTCGATCGAGAAAAGTTCGACCCGACAGAGTATCGTGAATCAGTTCTCGTAACGGCCCACGAAACCAGTGATCAAGCGGGACGCCAAACCCCATCTTGGGGCGAGTCAACAGCTCCGCCGGCAGGCGATCGCCGAGCGCATCCAGCAATATACGTTTGCCCCTGCCGTTCTGCCATTTCCAACCTAAGGGAATTCGGGTGGCGAACTCTGCAAAGCGATGGTCTAACAGCGGACAGCGCACTTCCAGGGATGCCGCCATGGAGGCGCGATCGACCTTAACCAGGATGTCACCGGTGAGGTTAGCTGTGGCTTCGAAGTACATCAACTGAGAAAAGATGCCAGTGCCGGCAGGAAGGAAGTTGTCGGGCAACATCGTCTGCAGAAAGTTGGCCCCCGGAGGCAACATCCAATCCGGATTTAGCATTCTCTTGCGGGTGAGATACGCGGTGTAATTTTCATGGAAATATCGGTCGAGTTGCGTCGAATAATCCATCGCATAGAGAAAGTTCTTGCCGTAAGCGGAGTAAGGGAGGGCGTTCGAGGTCCAAGAAATCAGTCTTCGGAGCGGGCGCGGAATGCGGTCGAGAAATCCATACTTCTGCACGATGTTCAGGGTCGGATACCCCGCAAACAGCTCGTCGCCGCCATCTCCGCTGAGAGCTACTTTTACATGTCTGGCCGCAAATTCCGAAACGATGTACGTTGGAATGGCCGAGGAGTCGGCAAAAGGTTCGCCGAAATGGCTCACTAGCTTATGCAGCAGCGCGACCGAATCGGGGCGCACCAAAATTTCGCGATGGTCGGTTTTGTATTTCTTCGCAACCAGGGCGGCATAATTCAACTCGTTATAGGCAGCCTCCTCGAAACCGATGGAAAAGGTTTTGACCGGCTCGGAAGATTGAAGAGCCATGGAAGCGACCACCAGGCTGGAATCGATGCCGCCGCTTAGAAATGCCCCTAGTGGTACGTCCGCGATCATACGGATGCGCACCGATTCGTCGAACAACTCACGCAGTTGTTCGCGAGTCTCAGGTTCGGTACATCCGGTTCGGTTGTCTTCCGAAAAGGGCGGAAGCCGCCAGTAGCGGCCTTGCTTTAGAGAGCCATCCGCCGAGCATTCCATCCAGCATCCCGGCATGAGTTTCTGAATCGTCCGAAACGGGCTGTACGGGTCTGCAATATAGCCAAATTGAAAATACAGCCGCAGCGCATCATGATCAATGTCGAGAGGAACACCTGCCGCTCGCAGGCATTTCAATTCACTCCCAAAGTAGAAACCCGACGGCGTCTGGGCGTAATACAGCGGCTTCTTTCCGAAGCGGTCACGAACCAGCAGGATCTTGCGTTTCCGCGAATCCCAGATGCAAAAGGCGAACATGCCCCGCAGCAAGTGCAGGCCATCGGTTCCCTTTTCTTCATAGAGGTGGACCAGGGTCTCAGTGTCGCTGTTGGTGGCAAAGTGGTGCCCGCGCCGGATCAGGTCCTGCCGTAACTCCTGATAGTTGTAGATTTCACCATTGAAGACCACCCAAACCGTCCCGTCCTCGTTGGAAATCGGCTGGTGACCGGTACTGAGATCGATAATGCTGAGACGGCGCATGCCGAGACCGCAGCCGCCCTCGGTGTAGAAACCTTCGTCATCCGGTCCGCGATGGCGTATCAAGTCGCACATGGCCCGCACGTCAGAAATCTGCGCCTTGCCATCCCGGAGTAGAAATCCCGCAATCCCGCACATGGTATTAGCAATCCTACCATTCCTTCCGAAATGCTGGCCACCGATGTGTCGCAAATGACATTCCTGCGGCTCGCGTAAGAACGGTCCTTTAATCGTGCCATTCAAGGCGTACCTTGACAATCCACGTTTTTCCGTTTGCACAAAGTGTTATGCGACAATCAGAAGTTACATTAAGGTGCCGTGGGCTGGGGAGCGAGCAATCAGGGGAGCGATTCGAGCATGACTCAACACGCAACGGAAGTCGCCAGCGGAGAGCGTTTCGAGTTTGGCAGAAACTGGGAGCGGTTCCTGCGAACCCTCAATGACGAAAAGATTGCAGAGGCCGTCAAGTCTCTCAAGGACATGCTTGAGACCGAGAGCCTCGCTGGCAAGAGTTTCCTCGATATCGGGTCCGGCAGCGGTCTCTTCAGCCTGGCAGCTCGCCGTCTGGGCGCGCGCGTTCACTCTTTCGATTACGACCCCCATTCGGTAGCTTGTACGGCTGAGTTGAAGCGGCGTTACTTTCCCCACGACGACTCGTGGACGGTGGAATCGGGCTCCGCTCTGGACGCTTCCTATCTCAGATCTCTGGGGCAGTTCGATGTCGTTTACTCTTGGGGTGTGTTGCACCACACCGGGGATATGTGGACGGCGCTAGCCAATGCTGCACCCTCGGTAGCTCGGGACGGAAGGCTTTTCATCGCCATTTACAACGACCAGGGAACCGCCAGCCGGCGTTGGACCAAGGTCAAGAGACTGTACAACCAACTGCCGCGCGGCTTGCGCTTTCTGGTGGTCTGGCCTTCGTTTTGGGTACTCAATTGGCGTCCGCTGGTGAAGGATTTCCTTCGCGGCAGACCATTCCAGAGCATTCGTGACTATGGTAAGAACCAGCGCGGTATGTCCTTCTGGCAGGATTTGATCGATTGGGTGGGAGGCTATCCGTTTGAGGTCGCCAGACCCGAGCAGATTCTTGATTTCTACGGGCAGCGGGGCTTCGTCCTCACGCGCCTGTTAACCTGTGGCGGAACGCTAGGTTGCAATGAATTCGTTTTTGAAAAGGCAGCTCCGACACGGAGCTGACGGATACCGACGAGATTCGTGATCCGGAAAACTCCAAGGAAATGTTTGCATGGCGCCTTTCTTGCTGTTGCCATGCCGCTGGCGGCGTTATCTTGTTTTGGCCACATAAAGCCGATCTACACGTTCTTCTCACAATTCTGTGCGATGGTTCCATGCGGCGTCGGAGACTATCTTCGGGTTGGTTATTATCATCTGCCCCTCGGCCTAATGTTCGATGTCCAGCCGAATCTCGTTCGGCTCGTTTTTTGCTCACCCGGAGGCCTGCGTCGGCGCGCGGGGTTACATCGGAAGTTATGGCATCTTGGGAAAGGCAGCCATTGGAGATGGAACACAGGTTGCTTCTGGTGCACAAATTCTGAGCGGTCAACATCAGCACATAGGGGATTCGTCCGGCGCTTTTCATGAGGCGGGTGACTCTATCAGCGTGACGATTGGTGGATTGGAGCGGCAGCTATCGTTATGGCCGGCAGGGGCGCACGAACTACCATCGGGGCGGCCTCCGTCGTTATTCGCCCATTCCGCCCGATTCTGTCACTGTTGGAAGTCCGGCTCGCGTTGTCCGAGGGGCCCAAGCAGAGCTTGCAGAGAAGCCATGAAACTCTACTACAATCTTCGAACCGTACAAGGACCGACCTCCGCGATGGCGTCAGTAACCTGATCGATTTCCCAAAGAATGATGGATATGGATCCCGCCGGAACGGAGGGCTCGCGATTCTCCATCATCAAAATACCATTCACGTAACAGCGATGGCGATCACCTTTCGTGTCAACCCGGAGGTGGTACCACGCTGCCAAGGCCATGGGGAACGGCACCCGCGCATGAGCCCGCCATCTACCCCGAATCTTGGAGTCGAAGAACAACAGGTCGTCTTCGAAACGGTACCGGTAGCGGTTATCAAAATCGACATAGCGAAAATTAAAGGCATACTCCTGAAAAGCAGTCAGCCTGCGGAATCGGGTTTGCCATGAGTAATCGCGCCAATGGTACTTCCGGGGATCCAGATAGACATAGGCCCATTCGTCCTTCGATTCAGCCTTGACATGGAATTTCATAACCCCGTCATCGAACGTTAGCTCGGCAGGATCTTGGTATTTGGGATGATAGATCCATTGCTGCTGGGGATGCGAGATATCGGTTTGAAACAAGATTTCGGCCTCCGGCCATGTTTGTCGATCGCGGGGATGGAGATTGAAGGGCACCCGCCGCCATTCCTGGATCTTGCGAACGATTCTTGTGGGCAAACTCACGAGAACGCCTCCAGATGGGCTGTCGTTTGCGGAAATCATAATGATAGTATACGAAAGTGAGTTGTCAGGGCTCTTGAGCGAGTCCGCGGAAGGACACATCATGCGGGTTCTCGTCGATCCGAGTTCCGTTCATTGCTTGAATCTCGGCGATGTGGCGATGTTGCAGGTCACGGTCCAGAGATTTCGCGAATTCTGGCCAGACGCGGAGATCTATGTTTTTAACAACCGTCCAGAACTGCTCGAGTTGTATTGCCCCTCCGCTAAACCTGTGCCCGGTCGCGGACGATTATTGTATTACACAACCGCCGCGCTTTTGACCCGGCTGGGGCGGCGCTTCTCCATTCCTGCCTTGGCGGAGTTTGATGTTAATTGGCGTCATCGTTGGCCCAATGCCGCGATTAAGTTGGTTCACTCCCGCGCGTCCGCCACAGAGGCCGGCGATGCTCGCGATTTCGTCGATCTCCTGCGTAGCTGTGACTTAGTCGTAGCCAGCGGGGCCGGCCAGATTACGACCGCCTTTCGCGCCCCTTCGACGCTAGTCCTTAACACCTTGGAAATGGCCATGCAGCACGGTATTCCTACGGCTGTCTTCGGTCAAGGAATTGGACCGATCGACGATGCATGCTTGCGGGCGCGAGCAGAGAAAGTGCTCAAACGCGTCAACCTTATCTGTCTGCGGGAAACGGTGACCGGGCTCAAGCTTATGAACTCGCTCGGCGTTCCTCGGGAAAACGTGGTCGTCACAGGGGACGACGCAATCGACTCAGCCTATTCGAGGCATCCCCGGCAACTGGGTAATGCGATTGGAGTCAATCTCCGTATCTCGTGGTATTCGGAGACTTCCCGCGAGATTCTCGATGTCGTTCGCCGTCCGCTCCTCGAGGTGGCAAGCATTTTGGGCGCTCCTCTCCTTCCAGTACCGATCTCGCGGCATCCAGAAGAAGATGATCTGGCAGTGTGCCGTTCTCTCTTCGAAGGCTATAACCTAGTCCAGGAGTCCGACTACGATTTGTCGCTGGTCGAAGGCATGATCGATCAAATTGGCCGCTGCCGGGTGGTCGTGACCACCAGCTATCACGGCGGCGTGTTTGCCTTATCGCAGGGTATTCCGGTTGTAGCCTGGGTAAAGTCGAAGTATTTCGCTGCCAAGCTATATGGATTGGCAAACCAGTTCGGGGTAGGCTGCGAAGTGGTGGCACTCGATGAAGGGAACGTGGAAGAACGCTTGAAGTCGGCTGTTCTCGCGGCATGGAACTCGGCGGAGCACTCCCGCCCCCGGCTGCTGGAAGCCGCTGTCGCACAAATTGCCGCTAGCCGGGCAGCCTACGAGCGCCTTAGGCGAGAGATCGACGGGACAACAGCTTCCGGCCGGGAAGCGAGTCGTCTTCTTAGCCCGGTCTCGCGCTTGTAACCGGACGGCCATTCCGGTATATCGCATTCCATGAGTATGACACCTTGAAGACTCCCCGGGTCAGCGTAATTGTTCCATGCTACAACACGGCAAATTTCGTCTCGGCGACCTTGGAATCGGTCTTCGCTCAGACCTACACCGACTATGAGATTATCGTGGTGAATGATGGCTCACCGGATACAGTTGAGCTAGAGCGCGTGCTGGCCCCATGGGCTGACAGAATTGTCTATGTAAAGACCACCAACCAGGGACTTGCTGGCGCACGGAACAACGGGATTCGCGCTTCCAAGGGTGAGCTTATCGCTCTGCTCGATTCCGACGATCTATGGGAGCCAAATTACTTGGACGTGCAGGTCCGCAAGCTTGACGAGAACCCTTCGGCGGACGTTGTGTACCCAAACGCTCTGATCTTCGGAGGCGAACCGGAAGCCAGAAGCCACTTCATAGCTTCTACGGGCGAGGTAACGTTTACCTCTCTGATACAGGAAACGTGTGTTGTCATGGTTTCGGTACTTGCCCGACGTTCGGCCTTGGAGCGCGCTGGGTTGTTCGACAGTAGCCTTCGTAGCTGCGAAGACTTCGACATGTGGCTTCGCTGCATTAAGAGCGGCAGCCGCATCATTTATCACGATCAGGTGCTAGTGTGTTACCGGCGCCGAAAGGGTAGCTTGTCGTCCGATCCGGTATGGATGCGCGACCACGCGGCAAAGGTATTGATAAAGATGCGGGATGCAGTCCAGATGACTCCCGAAGAGCGAGACATTTTGGAGGCCACTCTCCGCCGCTTCGAAGGTGAGAGGTTGTTTCACGAAGGCAAGCGGGCGTTTAGGGCGGGTGACATTCCCACTGCCATTGATCGTCTACAACAGTCGAATTCCCGCTGGCGCAGCGTGCGGATCCGGATGATTCTGTTCCTACTTCGTACAATGCCTGGCCTTATTCGTGCCGCATATGTCTGGAAGTCGGGGGCTGGCCAGGATGATGCGGCAGGCCATTCGGGATCACGATGAAGTAATCCAGCGCCTCGACAGACCGCAACCACACTGTTCTCATTTTTCACGATTCGGAGGTTTTGAACCGCTCGAGCTCTGCCTCGCTGGCTGGCGTCGTTCACGGATTTAGCAGGTATCGTGGTCATTTGCGAAACAAAGTCCTGGTTGGAAACGAATCGAACAGAGTGGGCTTTTGGCGTTTTTTGGACGTGCTGGCGCTTCGGCTCGAAAGTCGTGCGGTTCTGGCTGCCGATGATGGGGCTGGACAATAAGGGCTTCGGATTCGCCTGCACGTACCCTTTACCACCTCGGCGACGTCGCGTTCCAACGGCCCTCGCTCGAAACACGGCACGTGTTAATGGCGAGAGCTGTTTTGCACTTCGTTCTCGGCACCAGAGTCTGAAGGCTGAGCACGGCCCTTGACCCTGGCGACGGTTGATCGCACTAAAGCCAGAGCCCTTTCCTTGCTCAGCATCTCCCGTCCGGGCAGGTGGAATAGGAATACGGCAGGTATATAGACCGCTACGACGCATGCCCCAACAGCGCCGATGCGGACCACCAGCAGGTTTGCGGGAATGAGATTGCGTACGGCGTAAGCGATCAACCCGGCGCTGACGGTTGCGCACGTGACCTTGAATAAATCCTTGAACAGCAGGAAATCTTTCGCAGTCGCATCCAATTTCCGCAAAACCTTCCAACCCAGGACGATCTTCTGCAGGGCCTGCGCTCCCACGGCCAGGATCGCAGCGCCCATCATGCCGAAGTGATGAATGACGGGCATCAGACAAGACACCAGAACGATCATGATGACGATATTGACCCCCAGAAGAAACTTTCTCAGTTCTTTGAAGGCACGATTCACCGGATCGGTAAGAAATGCGCTCATTGCCAGCAACAGAATCGTCACCGAGAAGATGCGAGCGCTTCGTTCATAGGCCCTGGTGTAAAACAGCACAATGAGGTCATGGCCGGCGACCAGCAGAAGCGCACAAAGCGGAAACTGAAAGGCCGCAAGGAGATTAATAGCCGACGCGGTAAGACGGCGAATCTCCTCTTTGCGGCCCTCGTGCTGAAGCGCAGCGAGCCTTATGATCATTACCGACGCAACCGACTCCAGGAACAAAGAGATCAGCGGCACGTCGAGCCAGCCAATGGCGTAGATGGCGTACTCCTTGGGACCGAGGGTGGCGCCCACGAAGTAATTGTCGAGATCTTTTTGGATTACCCACAGCATTCCCGCTGCCCCGATGGGCAGCGCATACGAAAGCTGCTCCTTGAAGAATTCCCAGTCGAATTGCGTCCAGAAGCGCGGAAACCGATTTTGGAGATACCAGAACAGCAGCATCATGCTAAAAATCTGGCTAACAATTGCTCCCAGAATCAGACTTCTTACCGAACGGAACGCAATGACCACAGCCGCGAAGATGATGGTTTTCAGCAACTGGGTACCAACGATGAACATTGTGGAATGCCGGACGTCCTGCAGCGCCGTGGGCATCAGTTGCACCAAGCCTGCCGTCAGGGTTAGAAGAATGAGGATGCCGAGCAGGATTGCGAGGGGTTGCAAACCGCTGCCGGGAAAAAGCAGGCCAAGCACCTGCGGATAGAACATCAGCGCCAGCAGAGCAACGAATCCCGCAGCGAAGTTGTAAATTAGGATGTTGAGCGCAATCTGGCCGCCGCGCTTGGGAAAGCGTGGCACGTAGTAATACGCGCTCATCCCGACGCCTAGGGTGGCGACGTTGCTGGCGGTAATCGTGAACAGGAATGCCTGTTTGTAGGCCCCGTACTCGGATTGCGACAGAATGCGAACCAGCAGCATCGGCAACCCGATGTTCAACAGGGCAGCAAAGAGCTTCGATGCGGTCAGCCAAAAAGCCTGGACCTTCATCGTGGGCGGTTGCTTTGTCGTTGTTGCCGTCGGCATCATCCCAATGCGCAAGTTTACCCCGTATTCAGCGCCGGTCCGGTGAAGAAATGTCTCAAGACTGGCAGCATGAGCAGATTCAAGCCGATATACGCCGTGGCCTCGGGCAATGAACTCGGGAGCTTGGAATGCGAATGTAGAATGATCGGTGCTCGGAGATACAGGCAAACACGGCGAGCAACGTTGGATATAGACACCTTATCCGACAAGCGAGGAAGCGTCGGAACTTAAAGCGCTGAACATCTGACTTATATCAACCCTGCAAGTGCCTTAGCTTCAACGAAGTGATCCGGAGTTTTCTTTCCAACCAAGGTATCGGATTCAACCATCATGCGCACTAGGCCCTTGAAATCCACCTCGGGATTCCAGTTCAAGGAGCGCCGAGCCAGGCTGGAATCGCCACGCAGGTCATGAATCTCGCCGGTGCGGAAGAGTTTAGGATCCACTTCGACGTACTCATTCACCACTTCGGCAACGTTGCGACTGGGAGACAGCAGGTCCAGGCAGTGAAGCACCTCGACCACAAATTCGTAAACACTGTGCGATTCGCCGGTGGCGATCACGTAGTCGTTGGGCTTCTCCTCTTGCAGCATGGCGTGCATGGCCCGAACGTAATCGCCGGCAAATCCCCAGTCGCGACGGGCCTGCATGTTGCCCAGCTTCAGCTTGTTCTTCTTGCCCTGGGCCCAATCGGCCGCAGCCAGCGTGATCTTGCGGGTCACCATCTCCGGTCCGCGACGCGGGGACTCATGATTAAAGAGAATACCGCCAACAGCGAAAATTCCGCGCTCGCGATAGACGCCACACAAGCGGTGAGCGGCCGTCTTGGAAACTCCATACGGAGAGGTCGGAGCAAGCGCGGTTTGTTCATTGCGCAGGCCGTTTAGATTGCCGTACATCTCCGAGCTGGAAGCCTGATAGATGCGGGTATCCGGCTTCTGGCGCTCGATGATGTTCAGCAAGCGCGCCAGTCCGCCAACATTGATGTCGAACGTCTCGGCTGGAATTTGCCAGCTGGTGGGGACGAAAACCTGTCCTGCAAGGTTGTAAACTTCATCCGGCGACGCTTTGGCAAAAGCAACTTCCAGCGAGGCGGCGTCGCGCATGTCGCCATACAGGACTTCGACCTTGTCCTGGATAGGGATGAGCCAGCGCATCGTTCCCGTTTCGCGGCGCACCATGCCATAGACGCTGTATCCGAGCTCAAGCAGGTATTCGGCAAGATAGCTGCCGTCCTGGCCGGAAATGCCGGTGACTAAAGCTTTCTTCATAAAGCAATTTTCTCCTTAGTCTCGCGGGCTCTCGCTTTTCGAGCAGTGCACATTCGCGATGGCGCGCATCAGATGTCATTCTTAGCCATTACTCAAGAATATCGCATCCGGGCAGGAATCCGTCTGGTAGCCGGCTCTGAAGAGACCATAACCGGTGGAGGAAACTATCGTCCTCCCCTTCCCAGCAGCAGGATCTTCACGGTCGAAAACATGATGTAGAGGTCGAGCCCAAAGGAGACGTTCTTAATATAGAACAAATCGTACGCCAGCTTCTCGCGGTTGTCTTCCAGGGTCACATTATAGCCACGATTGATCTGCGCCCATCCGGTGGCGCCCGGCTTCACCAGCCAACGCTCTTTGTAGAACGGAATCTTTTGAGCGCACTCTTCTTCCTGCTCCGGAACGAAAGGCCGCGGTCCCACGAATGCCATATCGCCCTTGACGATATTGAACAATTGCGGCAATTCGTCGATGCGGGTGCGGCGCAGCCACTTGCCCACCGCGGTGACCCGGGCATCCTCGCGCTCCGCCGGCTTCAACTGTTCCTTGTCTGACCCGTCGTACATGGAACGAAACTTGTAAACCATGAACAGACGTCCGTGTTCGCCGACGCGCTTCTGACGAAAGATCGCCGGACCAGGCGAGTCAAGACGGATGGCGACGGCCGCGAGCAGCATCAGTGGCGAGGTCACAACGATGGCGAGACTACCTAAGATGAGCGAGAACAAGCGTTTGTAAAGATGCAGCGCGGTGCGGACATGAAAGCCCGGCGAAAACAGCAGCCAGCTCAAGCGCAGGGAATCCAACGGGATCTTGCCGGTAATGCTTTCGTAGTACTCGGGCCCGTCTTGAATGTATACTCCGCGGGCTTTCAGCTTAAGTAGGGTTTCCACTTGCAGTTTGCCGCGGCGGTCCCCCATGGTTACCACGACACGCTGAACATTTCTCTTTTCCGCGAGCTCTTCAATGTCTCCGTCGTCGAATTGGGGAACGCCCGGTACAGCGGGGGCGCTCTGGCCCACGAAGCCCACCACGCGCACCCCGAGTTCAGAGCGCTTACTCATCTCCTCCATCAGCGGTCCCGCCAAAGGGCCGTCGCCATAGAGAATGGCGCGCTCGGAGAAGCGGGCAGATCGGTTCAGCACAAAGAAAAGCCTGCGCCAAGCGGGAACCGCGATGCCGACAATGCCCACCCCGATCCACAAAGTGCTGCCACCCAGGCTAACCTCGGGAAACACGTAGTAGAGCACCGCCAACGCGACGAAGGCACAGCCCAATACGCCCACCAGGCGGGTGACCACTTCTCGCCGGTTGGCGAGCACAAACGAATCGTAGAGATCGAAGTAGTACATCAAGATGAGGAAGACTGCGACCACCAAGCCGATCCGGCCCAGGCCGTTTTCGTACAGGAGGTAAATACTGGCATCGGAGGCCGTCCCTGCCCAAAACTCCACCGCCAGCACGAAACCCAAGGTCACGAGGGCGGCCTCGGTCACCGTGAGCAACAGTGTGCGGGTGGGGAAATAGGCATTGAACAAACGAATCATGCCGACGCCGCTGTTACCTTGTCCGCTTCCTTCTCGGCTTCTTTTTTAGCTTCCTTCTTCGACTTTCCGGATGGGTTGCTGCCTCCGTAGTAGCGGTCGTAATCGATGTTTAACATGGAGGCTTCGTTAAAGACCACGCCCAGGAGTTTGGGCTTCTCGATTGATCCGAGCGCCTTATCCAGAACCTTACGGCGGGTAAACCCTTCGCGCACCACAACCAGCACACCATCACAGAGACGTGAAAGCGAAATAGCGTCGGCCATGGGCAACATGGGTGTGGCATCGAGCAACACCCAATCGAAGCTCGACGAGATCGTTTCCAGCATCTTGGCGAAACGGTCCGATTCCAGCAGCGGCAACGGTTCCTCCATGCCCTGCCCTGCCGAGAGCAACCACAGCGGCAGGTCCTTGACCTGGTACAGCAAGTCTTCGAGCGAGAGTTTGCCCGCATCCCAATCCGAAATGCCGCGCAACGACGCACTGGTCAGCAACTTGCTGGCGCTGGGCCGGCGCAGATCGGCTTCGATCAGCAGGGTGCGCGCATTGGTACGCCGCGCCAAGGTCAGAGCGAGGTTGACAGAAACCACGGACTTGCCCTCGTCGCCCACGGAACTGGTGATGAGTAGCTTCTGCAACCGCCGCTTGTTCTGCATGTGCGCCAGGCGAGTCGCCAGTACCCTGAACATCTCCGCTCCCTTACTGTTCGGTTCAGCCAGCGCCACCAGGCGCTGCTCGGGAGTGGGCATAGGATGCAGGATGCGGTCGGCGGGAACGTTCAACCAGTTTGCATCCGTAGGTGTGCCGACCGGGCCGCCAGCAGCAACGGCAACGGCAGTCGCTTCGCTAGGCGCAGCTTCTGGCTGGCCTGAAACCAAGGGCGAGGCGTTCGGACTTTCACCTTGGGACTTCTGTAACGCTTCGTACACTCGACTCATGGCTAGACTCTCCTCCCGGACGTGGCGGGCACCGGTTTTTCGGTTTCTAAGGTCTGGTTATCCATGGTGCGCAGGAGACGGAACAGGGAGCGCAGAAGGCTCTCGCCGTTCTCCTCGCGCGCGGCCACGGGCAGTGGAACTTCTTCCGGCAGCGATGGGCTCGTCAAACGGAAATCGCCGGCCACTTCGGTGATCATCTCAGAAGTCACCGGACGCTGTTCACGAGCAAAAGCGTTCACCATGGAATTTTCGCAAAGGTTGTTGATGATGCGCGGAATGCCGCCCGAATACTCGTAGAGTTTGCCCAACGCCTCGTCGGCGAAAATCGGCGGCTCCGCCGGCGCCCCGGCACGCTCCAGACGGGACAGCACGTAGGCGCGCGTCTGCGTTTCATCCAGCGGCTGCAGCTGACAGCGCAGCGAGATACGCTGCTTCAGTTGCCGCAACTCAGGAGAGTCAAGCATCATCTCCAGCTCCGGCTGACCCATGAGAACAATCTGCAGCAGCTTCTGTTGCGACGTTTCCAGGTTGGTCAACAGCCGGATCTCCTCCAGGAGTTCGTGCCTCAAAGCCTGCGCCTCATCCACCACCAGGGCGGTGATGAGCCCACGAGCGTGGCGCTGGATGAGGTAGCGGTTCAGATCAAGCAGCATCTCGGTCTTGGTGCGCCCCGCGTAGGGCAGCCCCAGGTCGGCCATGATGTACTGGAAGAACTCCACCACCGGCAACAGGGGATTGAAAACGTAGCCGAAAGCGACGTTGTTCTTGCGCAGCTCCGTCAGCAGGCAACGAACCAGCAAGGTCTTGCCCGTGCCCACCTCGCCGGTGATCACAATGAAGCCCTTCCTGCGGCCAACTCCGTAGTGCAGGTTGGCCAGGGCTTCATTGTGCCGCGGCGTCGGATGGTAGAAGAACGGGTCGGGGCTAATCTCAAAGGGATTGCGCGTCAACCCGAAGAATTGTTTATACATGCACTATCCCCAAAAATAGACGTAGGCTACTCCCGACGGAAGAACAATGATCACCGCTACAGTGGCCGCCACCGCAAGCCACGGCCTCCAGCGAGCGGCGCGAATTTCCGCTGGGGTCGGGAGAGGAGGAATCTCAACCAGTACCGGCAAACTGACAGCCTCGTTGAGAGCCTGTTCGTTGCGGATACGATCATCGAGGACCTCCGAGCCAAATCCGAACAGCACTGCAAGTGCCAAGCCGGCGGCGATTGCAGCGAGCGAGAACTTGAAGCGGTCGGGGAAGGAAGGCTTGTCTGGCAGGCTTGGCGGATCGATGACGCGGAACTGTGCGCCCTGTTGCTGCCTCTCAAGATTGGTGGCAAGCGAGGATTCCTGTTTCTTGCCAAGCAGGTCAACGTATTCCTTTTTCATATTGCCGAAATCGCGCAACATGTCACTCATCTCAGCTTCTACTGCCGGGGTCGCATTCAGGCGGGCCTGATACATCTGACCGGCCTGTTCGAGACGCTGCATTTGCTCTGTAGAAGTCTGGAGCTCCATCTTGTTGACCTTGATTTGGCTCTGCAGCTGCACCAACGGCGTCATGGCCTTCACTTGTTCCGGACTAGCGGTATTAGTATCGAGTTTCTCCTTGGCCTCCGCGCCCATATTCTTCTTCAGTTTCTCGAGACCAGCGATGGTTTCCTTCAGTTTCCTGATATCGGGATGGTCGTCGGTGTACCTGGCCTGCAGGTCCGCCAATTGGGCACGCGCGCTTTCCAGTTGGTTGTCGAGGCTGCTCGGAACGTCAGCCGAATCGCCCATCGTTTCGTATTGTTTCTGCAGCGAGCTCAGATAGGACTGCTGCTGCAAAGCTCTCTCATGGCTGGTTTGCGCGGCCTGTAACTGCGATTGAATACCAGTGAGGATCTGGATATTGCTTTGCAATTGCTGCGGCAATGACCCATCGTGCTGGGCCTCATAGGCGCGCACCTTGGCCTCCTCGTCGGCAAGCGTCTGCGCCAGTACCTTCACTTGAGAATCCAGGAAAAGCGTGGTCGCTTCCGACTGCTCCTGGCTGGCCCGCACGTTCTCATCGACGAAGAACGAGGTCAAAGCTCCGTTCACCTTCTGGGCAATCACGGGATCCGGGGCCTTATATGCCAGCTTGAACGCGATCAGTTCCTGGTTTGGCTTAGTGCTAGGAGCTTCAACCAACTCGAACTTAACGTCGTCGCGCATCTTTTCTACCTGGTCATCAGGCGAGTTGGCATAGCTGGGGTAGAGGTGAAATTTCTCGATGAGGTTAAGCAGGCGTGTGCGGCTCAGAATCTGCGTGCTCATACTTTGCACCCGATCAGCTAAGTCGACTTCAACGTTTGGCGTCACCAGACCCTTCGGAACCTTCGGTGGCTCAACCAGCACCACGCTTTCCGAGGCGTACTTCGCGGGAATAACCCAAGCTGACGCAAAGACAAGGAGCCATCCGAAGAAGAGCGGTCCCAGAATCCACCACTTGCGGCGGACCACCATCGCCCAGTATTCATCGACACCCTGCATTGGCTTCTGATCGTCAAGTTCTTCCATCATGAATCACCTTCCAAGTGAGTGGCCCCAGGAGTACCGGAGCGTAATTCCGACGCCATTGATGCCCACAGTTGATGACTGGGGTACAGTGTATCTCTGGCTCTCGTGAATCGCAGCATAATACACGGATCCATTCCACGACTGAGAGAGTTGCCGACTAAACGTCACTATGGCTTGCAGCAAGTTAAGAAAGCCGTTGTTGTTGTACTGCGATATCGACAGGCTGTTGTTGTACGCAAAGCCGGCGGAGAAATTCCAGCGCTGCGTCAGTGGCCGCCGGTAGCCGACGGTAAGCTGGTAGAGCCGTACCGTACCGAGTAAACCACCGCCATTGGAGATTTGATGCCTGAATCCGACGCGCAACGAGTTCCTCGTCCCCGACCAGCCGAAAGTCGCTCCTTCTGCTAGGTTCCACTGGGCTTGGTACACCGCGTGATAACCGAAGCAGCCAAATCCTGGAAAACAGAAAGTTGGAACAATGTCCTTGCTCGTCGTGTACTCAGGACCCACCCATCCGGTTACGAGCATGTTCGGATTCAACTGATAGCTGGCGAACCCGGTTATCGCCTGAATTCCGGAACGCGATAGACCATGTCCATAATCTAGAGCGGTGAAGCTGTACCCGCCGCCGGCCGAGAGCTTCGCCGAGAACGCATGTTGATAGTCGGATCCCGCCGTGTACATGTACGAGTTGTCGGCTGACAACGCACTGTTGATATAGCGTTGAAAGCTCTCACCCCCCGTAAAAGTAAGGCTATCACGCTGGGTCATCTGATAGGTCAGATTAACCGAACCCACGTTCAGCTCGACTACGGCCTGAGGTATGTAGATGACGGGATTGGGATCGTTAAAAGTGGGCACGCGATCAAGGGTCAAATACGGCTCGAACGGGTCGTTCGTGTAAATGTAGTTATCCTTCACCGCCAACTGCCAGCGCTTGCTAAACTGCCAGAGGATATTGGCGCTTGCACTCTGATACAGCGTTGAGTAATTCGAAGCACCCCGCAACGACAGGGCCTCCAGCGAAACTCCGCCGTTGTACCGGAAGTTCCACACCAAGGTGGGACGAATCTGCGTTATGTTGACGCCGCCTCCGAACTGGCCCAGTGTCTCCCAGTAGCCATGGGACGAGCCGCCCGGTGAGTTGTAATCCATTAGCGCTCCAGTCGTCATGAAGAGCTGAATACCAGTGTTCGCCGTGACTTCGTTAAGCATCGTCAATGGGGGCAGCTGTTCGGAATTAGTGTAAGCCACTTGGGGACCAGTGGATGACTGCTGCGACTGGTCCGTAGAACCGTTCTGTGACTGGCCCGCGGAACCGTTCTGCGACTGGTCCGCAGAACCGCTCTGCGACTGGTCCGCGGAACCGCTCTGCGACTGATCGCTGCCAGTTTGCGACCAGGCATGCGGCACGGACAGCACTGCCAAAACAACCAGGGATAGGCCGAGTTGAGGTTTCATAGCCTCCTCCTCTTTTTCGCGCTTTCCGCTCTCACGGGACGACCAAGGTGTCGTGCGGCTGAAGCTGGATATTCTGAGCCATGTTCTTGCCGTTAATGACCTGTTTGTAGTTGAACTTGAGCCGTTCCTGCTTTCCATCCGGGCTGGTACGGAGCACGTAGATTTTCTTCTGCTTCGCGAAATCCCTAAAGCCGCCGCAGAGCGCTATGGCATCCAGCACGGTCATGGGGCGAGTGAGCGGAAAGTATCCCGGCTTCGCAACCTGACCCATAATATTAAAGGTCAAGCTATTCACTTGGTTGACAATCACCGTCACCTGCGGATCGGACATGATCTTCTTCAGCGAATCGCTGATCTGGTCTTCCAATTGTACTGGCGTCAGTCCCCGGGCCTTGATCTCCCCCAGCAACGGCAGCGAGATCATTCCGTCCGGTCGAACAGGGACCGTCTTCGAGATCTCGGGCTCTTTCCACACATTGATCGCCAACACGTCATCGGCGCCGATAATGTAGGTATCCGGGCGGACGTTCGCAACCCGTGGAGGAAGCGCGTCGGCGGCGGGAGGTTGCGCGGCATTGGCCCCGTTCTTATCGGTCTCCGCCGAGCTGGCGGGTGACACTGGTTTACCTTGGCTGGAAGAACTGCTTGCGTCCTGGCCCCATGCTGTGGGCGCCCAGGCACCAAGCAGGACCAGCACGATTATGGTTAAGATTGCGCGACTTCCAAATGCCTGTCTTTGCGAATGCATGACTCCACCTCGGTCCGGATTACTCGGCCTTATCATCCTCTTCGGGTTTGCTCGCGGAACTGGAGCGCCGCTGCGGGATCCCTACTTCCTTGAGCTTATAGAGCAAGGCGCGATAGCTGATATCGAGCGAGCGCGCCGCCTTCTTTCGGTTCCAGTTATTAGCATGAAGTGCATTAAGAATAATACGCGCTTCCAATTTGCGGACTGTCTGCCGGGTCAATTTCTTGAGCGAAACCGGTCCATCCAGCATTAGACTGTTAACCGCGTCGCGCTCATTGGGCTGAAGCAACTCGCTTAAGATAACATCCTCCGTGCCCATAACCACGTAGCGCTTGATCAGGTTCTCGAGCTGACGGATGTTGCCTGGCCACGAGTAACGCTGCATCTTGGCCATTAGCGCAGGGCGCACCATCATCACCCGGCCATTGAGCTTCTCGTTGTAGTACTGCAGCAGGTAATCGCTGATGACCGGCAGGTCCACTGCGCGCTCGCGCAGCGGCGGCAAATGAATGGTCATGGTGGCGATGCGGTAAAACAGGTCGGGCCGAAAGTTTCCGTGCTCGATCTCCTCGTGCAATTCGCGGTTGGTAGCGCACACCACCCGCACCTCGACCTTCTTGTCCTCCTGCGCGCCAATCCGGCTGAATTGGCCATCCTGCAGAAGCTGCAGCAGTTTCGCCTGTAACACCGCATCCAATTCTGCGATCTCGTCCAGAAAAAGAGTGCCCCGGTGCGCCATTTCGACCCGGCCGGGCTTGGGATTGTAGGCTCCGGTGAATGCGCCTTTTTCGTAACCGAACAGTTCGCTTTCCAGCAGCGTTCCCGGGATCGCCGGACAGTTCACCTTCACAAAGGGACCATTCGCCCACGGCGAATAGAGATGTAACAGCCTGGCAATAATGTCTTTTCCAGTACCGCTTTCGCCAGAGATGAGTACGGAAAGATTTGCCCCAGCGACTCGCTCAAGCTTCTGCCGGACATCGCGCATCGCAGGTGTCTGGCCAAATATCACCGGTTCCGGAGGAAGCTGTTGGACCGTGATCGCGCTGTCACTGCTCGAGCCCGCCAGTAATGGCATCTCCTGTCCTCGCGTCACTGAGAGGTGTCGGCGTACCAATGAATTGCATTTCTTGCGCCAAGTTCGTGCACATCGCAAAAGAATGCGCACTTTGTTTTCAACATAATTTATTTACTATAGCTTATATATGCAACGGTTGTGTTAGAAATAATTCAGAAAGAGCTCAAAGAGAAGCAGTTTGCGCTTGAACATGTGAAAACATTTTCACTTGGAGGAACTCTCTTTCCCTGTGGAGCGGAACCTGCCTGCCTCCAAGCCAGTCTGTTGGCTCAGAAGGGGTTCCTCGAATTGCAGGCCGAGCAGGAAGTATTGGCGGTCGGGCGTGCAGCGCAGTACGGTAGCGTGCAGTAGGGACACTGATCGTGGAAGCTGAGCCTTGTTGAGCAGAGCGACAGGAATCTCCAGCGTGATCTGGGTACCCGGATCAAGGTAACGACGGGTCGCTAGCAGCAACCCGCCTGCAGACAGGTTCAACGCGGTGGCAAACTCCAAGAACTCTTCGCCGTTGGCCTTGCTTCCGCGAACAAAAAAAGGAATGGAGATAGGCAACCGCTCCCAGCCGCGACGCTCAGCGACGGATGCGGTTCGACGCACTGCCACCTCCTACGTTACAAACTGATGACGCACATCGATAGCCAAACCGAAAATCGCAGCAACTCGCAATCTTTGTTACACCTACGAAAGAATGGCCAGGAGCAGCAAAACAGTGAACATCGCAAACTCTTGCGGTTCAGGGGAAGAAGAATGCCTCGCTGGACTGCAAAGTCGTTCCCAAAAAGGCAACTATCTTGCGCTCTTGTGACGTAAATTAACCTGAAATTTTATTGACAACTCAGCGGGTTGCGGTAAGATTAGGTCTCCCCCTTGTAGAGTGCTTCCGCTCTATTCCCCGAGGATCGGAAACCGTTAAACTCTGTAGCTATTTTTGTCGAGAATATGTCTATGGAACAAAGTCCGGGGAACCTGATGGAGAAGACGGGGGAGCCATTGCCGCTGCCGAGGGAAGGGAAAGATGCCGTTCCCATGCAACCAGCGAAAATGTCGCCGGTGAAGCACACGCTCGAGCTGTTCAGCGATGAACATTGCAGCTGTTGCCGCGACGCGCTGGCTTCCGCCGCCCACGAGCTGAAAACACCGCTCGCCATCATGGGGGGATACCTGCACCTGCTGCTGGCGCAGAAGCTCGGATCGCTGAATCCGCGGCAAATGGAAGTGCTCACCGAGATGCAGGCCAACGGTGCGCGTCTGTCCAATTTCATCCAGAACTTGCTAACCTACACCTCCCTCAAGGTCGATCGCTTCGAAATGCAGTACGAGGTGGGCGACATCAACGCCTGTGTCCGCGAGATCGCTGAAGTTTGGGCGCAGCGCTTCCAGGACAAGGCTATCGCGTTCTATTTCTTGCCTGGCGACCGGCTACAGCCCTTCCCCTTCGACTACTACAAAGTGCAGCACGTGGTTTCGAACCTTCTGGACAACGCCCTGAAGTACACGCCTTCGTCGGGAACCGTGTGGTTGCACCTCGAACCCTATTTCTGGGAACGGCGGACGATTCAGCGCCAGCCGGAGGTGGAGCGTCGCAAACAGAAGGTCCATGCACCGAATTGCTGCCGTATTTCGGTCTCGGATACGGGACCCGGCATCGCCCCGGAATTTCAGCAGGAAGTCTTTGATGAGTACTTCCGCCTGACCCGCGAGGGAGTGCGGGCGGAAGGATATGGGCTGGGTCTGGCCATCGCGCGCCGGCTGGTACAGGCGGCAGGCGGAAAAATATGGGTCGAGAGCGAGCCCGGTAGTGGCAGCAAGTTTTCCTTTCTGCTTTTGCTGAATCCCTCAGCCAAACGCGTTGCGGAGGATCGATGAGCGCAGGCCACATCCTTGTGGTGGACGACGAACCGAGCATGTTGCGATATCTCCAGACCGTGCTGGAGCTGGATTCGTATCGGGTCACAACGGCTTGCAACGGGGCCGAAGCCGTCGAAAAGGTGCAACAGGTCGGTCCCGACTTGGTGCTGCTCGATATGGTCATGCCCGGCGGGGATGGGCTGGAGACCTTGCAGCGCATCCGTGAAGTCCGCCCTTCGACCAAGGTCGTCATGCTGTCGTGCGTTCGCGATACCCGCAAGGTGGCGCAGGCCATGCGGCTCGGCGCCCAAGATTACCTTTCCAAACCGGTGCAGAAGGAGGAGATGGAGGAGGTCCTGCGCTTCTGCCTGGAAAATATGGAACCAGACGGGCCCGGCGCGGGAGAAGCCATTGAAGTGAGCCAAGGCGTCTTCTTTTTCTCCGCCACGCCGCAAATGCGCCAGCTGCGCGCCCAGGCGATGCAGGTGGCGCGCTTCGATTTCCCCGTTTTGCTGCTTGGCGAAAGCGGTACCGGCAAAGAAGTACTGGCTCACCTGATTCACAAGTATTCGGACCGTTCGCACCGCTCCTTTTTGAAGGTGAACTGCGCCGCCATGCCCAGCGAACTGCTGGAGAGCGAATTGTTCGGTTATGAACCGGGAGCCTTCACCGGCGCCGTCAAGTCCAAGCCCGGCAAGTTTGAGCTCTGCAACAAAGGCACCCTGCTGCTCGATGAAATCGGAGAGATGTCTTCGGCGCTGCAGGCCAAGCTGCTCCAGGTTTTACAGGATGGCCAGTTTTCCCGTTTGGGTGGACGTAATACTGTACAGGTGGACGTCCGGGTCCTGGCGGCTACCAACATCAACATGCCACAGGCGATCGCGCAAAAAGCGTTCCGCGAAGATCTTTATTACCGCTTGAACAGCTTCGTTCTGCGCATGCCTTCGTTGCGCGAGCGGCGCGAAGAAATCCCGATGATCCTGCGCCACTTCATGATCCATCTCGCGGACCGCTACGCCTGCGCACCCCTGAACATTTCTCCGCGGCTGGTGGAGTCTTGCGAGAACTATCCCTGGCCCGGCAACATCCGCGAGCTGGAAAATTTCGTCAAGCGCTACCTGGTGCTGGGAGACGAGTCGGCTGCGATCGCCGAACTGCAGCACGGCACTTCGCGCGACCCGCAAACCGGCATCGTGGTGCGCATGGAAGAAAAGCAGCCGCAACCATCGCCCGACCTCAAAGTAATGGTCCGCAATCTGAAGAATGGCGCCGAGATGGAAGTCATCGCCCAGGTGCTGGAAGAAACCGCGTGGAACCGCAAACGGGCAGCCACCCAGTTGAACATCAGCTACAAGGCGCTACTCTACAAGATTCGCCAATACGATATCCGTCCGCGGCAAGCGGGATAAGAGAATTCCCTTCTGCTAGTGCGCAAGAGTGGGCACTTGTTGCTCATCGCCTCCTGTAAAAGGGAGGCGGTCTTTGCTTGGAGCCATCCTTGTAAGCCGCTGTTTTCAATAATCTGAACGGAAGCTGGTCACCCGAACCGTACCGGGCCCTGTGGTACTTTGGTTGCGATACAATTAGACATGCCAGCGATGTCGCCCTGCAGTTGCGATTCCCTCGAGCCCGACCTTTCCCGTAGCGGCGAGCGAAGGCGGAACCCTCGTTTCGCGATGCATTGCTCGATTTTCCTGCGTACCCCGGGTGCCACCGAGCAGTGGATTCTGAGCGAGACCGCCAATGTCAGTGCCGTCGGCGCGTACTTCGCCAGCAATGTAGAGCTGGCTACGGATGAGTCCGTCGAGTACGTGCTGACCTTTCCTCCCGAGCTGACGCACGGCCCCACTCCGTGGCGAGTCCGCTTCTTCGGCAGCGTGATGCGTGTCGAGCCCCAGACAGAGTGGCAGGGTGCGTATGGCGTAGCCGTGCACACCACGAAACACCGTTACTTGTCGCCCGAAGAGTCAGACGGGTTTTGCAGCTTGGATGGAGTGCGCGCTCCCGCGAGTGCGGGTAACCAGACCTGGCAGCGCGGCGGGGCCAAATAACCCAGTCGCACACCGTTGGACGAAATATCCTGGCCAGACATCTCAGTAGATAGGTGGCGAGGGGTTCCTGTCGTACCCTTCGCGCTGTCAGGATCCAACTCCCCCGCCAGGAACGACGAAGGTTACCCGCCTGCTCGACCAGTAGCTGGAGAGGTCCGTGCCGCTTTGATGCTATATCGCTTCTAATTCGGGAAAAACAGTTGCTCAGTTTCTAAATCGGGAAACTGTTCCTCACCCCTCCAACACCGTTTTTCCACTACTCTGCAAGTTTTTGCACTTGCCCAAACTCGCGCCTGGACTCTCGCTCCGTATCTCGCAACGATCGTTCAAGATAGCGGAAACCGTGCATTGGCCTTGCTCGTGCCCTTATAGAAAGCGAGTGCCTGGAATCCCCCCCAGCGCGTTTCGGGAATAAAAACCAGAAGGGAAGGCACACAATGCGTCAACATAAATTCATCGTTTTCAGTTTCGTTCTGATCGTCGGCTTGCTGCTCGCGATCGCACCCGCGTCAGCTTCCACGGTCTCCGTCCAATTTGTCGGGGTCGGCGGAGCAAGCCAGAACGGGGTTTACACTTACCCCTACTATCTCACCATGAATGGTGGTCCGCAGACGCCGATGATGTGCGACGATTTCTATGATCGCATCAGCGTTGGCGATAGCTGGCAGGCGAACATCACGCAGCTAAGCAGCGGTGACCTGAGCCTGACGCGCTTCGGGGACTTGACCAAATACGAGGAGGCGGCCTATCTGCTGCTGCAAACCAGGACTACCGACCCCTCACAATGGGGCAACATTAATTGGGCGATCTGGGACATCTTCGATCCCAACGCCGATCCCGGCGCTGCTTACAAGGCGGGCGTGGACTACTGGCTGAACAAGGCAGAGACGGTTGACCTGTCGAAGATCAACTTTTCCGGCATTCGGATCGTAACCCCGACCGGCGACTACGGTCAGGAATTCTTGTACGACACACCGGAGCCCGGCTCGCTGCTGCTGTTGGGAACCGGCCTGATTGGATTTTGGGCGCGTCGCAAACACCAGGCATAATGCAGCTTCACCAAACCTGGGCCGGAGCAACCTCTGCTCCGGCCTTTCGCTGTGCCGTATCTTGCTGAAACAACATTTTTGTCATCACGAGCGGGCTTCAGCCCGCGAGGGATCCGCTTTTCCGACTTTCTCAGCAACCGGTGAAACCACCAGCGTCAAATCGTCCGCTCTGAAACTCGTCCAGCCGCTGACCAACAAGAACAAATGACAGGGTTCAAGTGACCGCCTGAAAGTCGAAGCAACTTATCGCGGTCCGTCGTTCAAGGTAGCTATTGTGGTGGATTAACGCAGGTGGAGTCAGACAAGAATAAGCACAAGGCTACAGCGTGCAAGCGTACGGTGACCGATTACCGCTGGCGCTCGGAAGAACCGCAGCGCTGGCCGGTGCGGCGAACCCGCCCGCTTTTCGCCTTGGAGCGCGCAGCTGCCTTCAGGCGCTCGATCTCGGAAAACTGATTCGCTGCCATCTCTTGAATCAGGTCCATGATCGTCTTTTGCTTGATCTCGCCAATCTGTATCAGTTGCATGCAGCCCACAGTAGACAAAGTTGAAACGTGAAACATCCCCTGATGGTTGCAGTGCTCCTACAACCTCTGTACTACAGCCTGCAACTGCTCCCCGGGCCTGCGCGTCACGGATGCTAGAATTCAGGAACGACAAACACCTTGCAACCATGCTTCCCGCGTCATACAGCACGAGTTGACCCTCCACTATTGTGTGCATAGACGATCAAGCCGGTCGGCAAGCTCCTAGCCCTGAATTGGTTGCGCTCACGGGTTACATGGGCGCTGGCAAAACCACGGTTGGCCGCGCCCTGGCGAGTCTTCTTTGCTGGTCGTTCTTTGACCTCGACTGCGAAATTGAGCTGAGACACAAGCTGCTAGTCCGCGAATTATTCCAGCTGCACGGCGAGTCCGGTTTTCGCGAAATCGAGACGGCCACCTTGCGCTCGGTGCTGCCGCAGGCATCTGGCTCGACTGTGATTGCGCTGGGTGGCGGCACGTTCGTCCAGTCAGCCAACGCAGAGCTGTTGCAAAGCCGGGGCGCGCGCGTCGTTTTCCTGGAAACTGCAATCGAAGAACTGCTCCAGCGCTGCCGGGCCGCTGCCGAGCACTCGCCACAAAACCCGCGGCCACTCGCGGCTACGCCCGAAGCCTTCCGCGACCTCTACGCTCAGCGCCTTCCCTTCTACCGCTCCGCCGATCTCACCGTAAACGCAACCGGGAAGACCATCGAAGAGCTGGCGCAGGAAATTGTCCTGAGTTTGCGTCTGTCTCACCATTAGCGCTAAACGTCTCGCGTTCGCTGCCAGCCTCGGTCGCTCCCCGAACGTGGTATAACTTTGTCTTTCACTACCATGCCTCAGCAGAAAATTCCCGTCGGAATTCTTGGCGCTACCGGCGTTGTCGGCCAGCGTTTCATACAGTTGCTCGAAGCCCATCCCTGGTTCGAAGTTACGTGGCTAGCGGCCTCCGATCGTTCCGCTGGACAATCCTATGGGGACGCCGTGCGCTGGCGCTTGAAGACTCCCATCCCTGAGCGCGTACTCCACATGCCAGTGTCGAACGCCGCGCCGGAAGGCGCGCCGCGAGTCATCTTCGCCGCGCTGGATGCGGGCATCGCACGCGATCTCGAGCCTCAGTTTGCCGCTGCCGGTTGCGCTGTGGTCAGCAACTCCAGCGCCTTTCGAATGCACGAAAACGTCCCGTTGGTCGTGCCCGAGGTCAACGCCGGCCACATTGCCTTGATCGAGAAGCAATGTTGGCGCAAGCAGTCGGGCGGCTACATTGTGACCAATCCGAACTGTTCGGCGATTGGATTGGTGGTGGCGTTGGCGCCGCTGCATCAGAAATTTGGCATCGAGTCCCTGTTCGTTACCACGATGCAGGCCGTCAGCGGCGCGGGCTATCCCGGAGTGGCATCCCTCGATATTCTCGGCAACGTCATCCCTTATATCGCCAAAGAAGAAGAAAAGATGGAGGAGGAGACCCGCAAACTCCTTGGGCAATTGGCCGGCGACCGGGTCGAGCCAGCGACGTTTCGCATGACCGCGCACTGCAATCGAGTCGCGGTGGAAGACGGCCACACCGAATCCGTATCGGTGAAGCTGCAGCGGAAGGCCGACGCTGACGAATTGATTGCGGCGTTCAACGAGTTTCGCTCAACTCCCCAGGAGTTGAAGTTGCCGCTGGCGCCTGCACAACCGATCTTTTACGATGCCACACCTGACCGGCCGCAGCCGCGCTTCGACGTGGACCGCGGGAACGGGATGACCGTTAGCGTGGGCCGGCTTCGTCCCTGCGGTGTGCTCGATTACAAATTTACGGTGCTCTCGCACAACACCATTCGTGGCGCCGCTGGCGCCGCCATTCTCAACGCCGAACTCCTCAAAGCGCAGGGCTTCCTGTCATGATGCCAGAGCTTCCACTTCCTTCGCCGGTGGTGAAGCCGTGATCGTCATGAAGTTTGGCGGCACGTCGGTGGAGGATGCCGCCGCCATTGATCGCGTCGCGGCCATTGTGAAAGCGCGCTTGCCGGAGCGGCCCTTCGTGGTCGTGAGCGCCATGGCCAGGGTAACAGACCAGTTACTCGCCATGGCGGCGGCCGCTGGAAGAGGCGAACGCGAGCAGACGCTCGACATTTGCCGCCATCTTCGCGAGCGCCATTACCTGGTTGCCGGCGAATTGCTGGGCACCGGCCTGCATACCGAGTTGCACGGTGAGTTGGGGGCGCAGTTCGATTCGCTCGACGAGTTGCTACGAGGAATTGCTGCCGTCGGTGAACTCACGCCGCGAACCTCCGATTATGTGGTTTCCTTTGGCGAGCGCCTGTCGAGCATGATCGCAACCGCTGGCTTTCTGGCACGCGGCATCCCGGCAACGCTGGTGGATGCGCGTCAGGTAATCATCACCGACTCGCAGCACGGCCGCGCGGTACCTCAGGTCGAGGAGATCAACGACCGCTTGCAAGGCCACGTTAAGCCGCTGCTGGAGCAGGGTCGCGTGCCGGTAATGGGCGGCTTCATTGGTTCGACGCGGGACGCCATTCCAACAACGATTGGCCGCGGCGGCTCCGATTTTTCCGCAGCCCTGGTCGGCGCCGGCTTGAACGCCGATCGCATCGAGATTTGGACCGACGTGGATGGAATGAAAACCACCGACCCGCGTATCTGTCCCGAGGCGCGCCGCATCAAAGTCATCAGCTTCGAAGAAGCCGCCGAACTGGCCTACTTCGGTGCCAAGGTTTTGCATCCTGCGACCGTGCTTCCCGCGGTCGAGAAGAACATTCCAGTACTGGTGCTGAACTCGCGTAACCCGTCGAATGAGGGCACGCGCATCCTGTCGAGAACACCCCGCTCGCATTCGCTGTTCAAGGCGATCGCCGCCAAGAACCGCATCACCATTGTCGAAATCGTTGCCGCGCGCATGCTTATGGCGCACGGCTTTCTCGCCAAGGTGTTCGAAATCTTCGCGCGCCACCGCTGCGCAGTTGACGTGGTATCGACCTCGGAAGTTAGCATTTCTCTCACCGTCGATTCCAATGAAGCCATCCCCCAAATCGCTGCCGACCTCGAGAAACTCGCCTTCGTGAAGTACTCCGGCCGCAAAGCGATCGTATGCATGGTGGGTGAGAATCTGCGCGACACGCCCGGAGTTGCGGCGCAAGTCTTTAACGCCATCGGCGACATCAACGTGCGTATGATTTCGCAAGGCGCGTCGGAGATCAACCTGACGTTCGTGGTGGACGAAGCCGACGTGCCGGAAGCGGTGCGGCGATTGCACGCCAAATTTTTCGCCGAAGTGGACCCCGAGGTGTTCGATTGAACTCCGCTCCTCTTAGATTGCTGGTGCTGGGACTCGGCAAGACCGGGACGCTGGTCGCGGAAGTCGCACGCGAGCGCGGGCACCAGGTGCAAAGCATCGATGCCGACGTCAACCAGGACGCAGCGTGGCTCACACCCGAGCACTTGCGCGACGTTGATGTGGCGATCGATTTCACTGCGCCTGATGCGGTATTAGCGAATATCGAAGCCTGCGTGCGCGCGCACAAGGCAATCGTTGTCGGAACTACGGGCTGGTACAGCGAACTCGATCGCGTCCGCCAGGCGGTCGAGCAAGCCGGCACTGGATTTGTCTTCGGGGCAAACTTTTCCTACGGCGTGAACCTGTTTTTCCAGATCGCGCAGGCCGCGGCGCCCGCGTTGGCGCACAACTACCGAGGACACATCACCGAGCGGCACCACATTCACAAGAAGGATGCGCCTTCTGGCACTGCCGTAGCTCTTCAACGGTTACTGGAGAAGGCGTCGGGAGAACGCATCGAGATTACCTCCGAGCGCGAAGGCGACGTCACCGGCACTCATATTCTGGAGCTTGCGTCGTCCGGCGATCGTATTGTGCTCACGCACGAAGCCAAATCGCGCCGTACCTTTGCCGACGGCGCCGTGCTCGCCGCCGAGTGGATCGCCGGCAAGAAAGGCTTCTACGACTTCAAGGACATTTTCAGGCAGCTCTGACTGCTCTTGTCACCACAGAGGCACAGAGGAGAATGTTTTCACCACGGAGAACACGGAGCGCACGGAGCAGAAATAACAATAGAAACTCCGTGATCTCCGTGTCCTCTGTGGTCAAAAGAAGAATTGTTTTCTTCTCTGTGTTCTCTGTGCCTCTGTGGTGAATTCTGTCTTTTGAGATTCACACCTCGGAGGATTATCCTGCTGGAATGAAATTGCGTGGATGCGGTACCGCCCTTGTCACTCCCTTCAAGCAGGATGGAAGCGTCGATGAAGCTGCGCTGCGCGAGCTGGTGCGCTGGCAGGTGGAATCGGGCATCGACTTTCTGGTCCCCTGCGGCACGACCGGCGAAACGCCGACTTTGTCCCACAACGAATGGCTCCGTGTCGTTGACTTGACTATCGAGACGGCGGCGGCCCGCGTGCCCATCATGGCCGGCGCCACCTCGAACAGCACGCGCGAAGCTGTAGCCAAGGCGAAGGAAATCTCGGCGCGTCCGGGCGTCGATTACGTTCTTACCGCGACGCCCTACTACAACAAACCCACGCAGGAAGGCGTGTACCAGCATTTCAAGGCCATTGCCGAAGCCTCGGCAAAGCCTCTGGTGCTGTACAACATTGCCGGGCGGACCGGAACCAACATCGAGACCAGCACGCTGCTCCGCCTGGCCGAGGTCCCCAACATCGCCGGGGTGAAAGAGGCGAGCGGAAACATCTCGCAGATTGCTGAGGTCTGCGCCACCGTGCCGGAAGACTTCCTGGTTTTCTCCGGCGATGACGCCGTCACGCTGGCCGTGATTGGACTCGGAGGCGTCGGCATTATTTCGGTGGCATCGAATGAAATCCCGGCGGAGATGGCGCGCATGACCCAGGCCGCTCTCGGCAATAAGTGGGACACCGCCCGCCTGCTCTTCCGCAAGTATCTGCCGCTGATGCAGGCAAACTTCATCGAATCGAATCCCGGTCCGGCCAAAGCGGTGTTGGCTATGATGGGCCGTGTCGAGGAGGTCTATCGCCTGCCGCTGGTGCCCATGAAGAAAGAAAATCGCGTCCGGCTGGAGAAGGTGGCGGCGGAGGTTGGCCTGCTACAGCAGCACCCGGCAGCCACACATTGATAGCTCCCCCATGTCGGTTGAGTGAGTCTCGGTAGGGTGTCGGACTTTGTGCCGTCCCTGAAGGGAATCGGATCTATTTTTCGCTTTACCCAGCACTCCGCCTGCGGCTCCGTGCTGGGCTAGATTATGCCGCGCCTACGGCGCTGAATTTGCCGTTAACAAGTTCCAGTGGCAACTACTAAGTCTTGTCGTCACAGACGCTCTTTAGGCCGGCTGTAGGCGTACATGCCTGCTACGTCAATCCTCGAAGCACTTCTTCATTGTCCCCTCATCTTCTCTTTGACGCTGTGAGCCAGTTTTTCAATTGCCTCGGCTTTCTTGATGACTTCCAGCGACAACATGTTCTCGTTTGTTTTGTCCACGTATTGCTTCAGTTCAGTTGCCAGTTCCAGTAGCTTGTCGGTGTCCTTCTTGAGATCTTGCTGGCGTTTCAGGTTTTGCCTTTTTGCCATGTCGCGCGTTTGTTGGGCCGTCGCCGCGTCCTCATCGGGGGGCTGAGACACGCCCCGATGCCGAGACACACCCGGAAGCTGAGGAGCGGACTCGCCGGTGGTTTGTGCCCAGCCCGCGTTTCCACAAATGAAGAAGAGCACTGCTGCAACGACGGCAGGCTTTATCAACCTGCGCAACAAGGCGGATGAGTATGTCATAAGAATCGAGATTATATTCCGCGCACTGGCTCCGATGGCAGAAGCAACTTTGCCGCTTGTGCTGTCATCCGCTACTCTGAAGCCAAGATAAATATCCAGGAGAATACCGTTCCCCGTGCTACAACCCTCGCAAGCCATGTTGATATTCCCCCACCACACTAAAGAAGGGGCCTTCCGGATGCTCAGCGGCTGGGGCGACGACACGTTCGACTTCGTGCGCCACCAGGTACCGCGCCTCATCGCCGTTTTGATCATTGCATTCATTCTGACCCGGCTGCTCAAGATCGCGTCGCGGCATCTGGCGGGGCTCAGCAACCGCCAAGGACTGCCCTCCGCGCTCAGGGCACAGCAGCTTCGGACGCTGTCGAGCGTCATCTACAGCGTCGGGGTATTCGTCATCATGTTCCTGGCAGCGCTGCAAATCCTACCGCTGCTGGGCATCAACATGGGCCCTCTGCTGGCCAGTGCCGGCATCGCCGGATTGGCCATAGGGTTTGGAGCGCAGACTCTGGTCCGCGACTTCATCAACGGCTTCTTCATTCTGGTGGAGAACCAGTACGACATCGGCGACACCATCAAGCTGGCCAGCGTGCAGGGTGTGGTTGAGGACATGACCTTGCGCCGCACCGTGCTGCGCGACGACAACGGTAGCGTGCACACCGTGCCCAATGGCGAGATCAGGATTGTGACCAATCTAACGCGCGACTGGACGCAGTTGCCCCTGCATATCTCCGTGGCCTATGGCGCCGACAGCGACGAGGTGATCAAACTGCTGAAGGAAGTTGGCGAGGAAGTGGCCAACGATCCCCGCTACGCCGAAATGATCGTGGCCAAACCTGACGTCCCCGGGATCGATAGGGTGAGTGGCAGCGAAGTGGATTACCTGCTGCTGGTGAAGACCCGGCCGGGATCGCAGGATGCGGTCAGCCGCGAACTGCGGCGGCGGATCAAGGCTTGCTTCGAAAAAAATCACATTGAGCCGGGCAATCTCAGCCGGGTGTATGTGGTGGACGCACCCAAGCCGAGCTGACGCTGCAAATGAAGGGGCGCACCTTTAGGTGCGCCATTGTAAGCCCTTCACTTTGTCATCACGAGCGGGCTTCAGCCCGCGAGGGATCTGCTGTTTCCTCCGAACAGTCGTTCCAGTGCTCGCAAAAGCAGATTCCTCGCTTCGCTCGTAATGACAACTCTCGAAAGAATCGGCAATCCCGTAGTCCGCTCTACTTCGGCTGGCCGCCCAATCCCGCCCACTTCTCCAGCAGGCCGAGCGTCGCGGCGAAATCAAGATCGTCCCAGCCCTCTTCGCTGGACAACTCGTAAATCTCGTCCACGGTTTCCAGCGCCGGCAACTTCACGCGGTTCTCCTTGGCCGTGTCGAGCATGATGTGGATGTCTTTGTGCATCAGGCGCAGCGGGAAATTCGGCGAGTAATCGCGCCGCAGCACGAACGGGGCCTTGTAATCCACCACTCCCGATCGCACCATGGATGCCTGGATCAGTTCGATGAGCTTGTGCGGATCGACACCCAGCTTGGAAGAGAGCACGAAGGCTTCGGCGAATCCCTCGTAGATTAAGGCGATCATCAAGTTCATGCTGATCTTCGCCGCCTGTCCTTTTCCGGTCTCACCGATGTGGATGACCAGCTTGCCCATCGCCTTGAACAGCGGCTGGAGCGCTTCGACGGCCTCGTTCGAACCGCCGACGATGAAGATAAGCTGCCCGTTCTCCGCCCCGATTTTCGAGCCTGTAACCGGAGCATCCACCCAATGGACCCCGCGCGCGTTCACCCGTTCGGCGAAGCGCAGCGTCGCCGAGGGCGAAATGGTGCTGGAATCGGCGATGATCATGCCTTCGCGCAGCGACTGCTCGNNCCAGACAACCTCAGCGTCTTTGGCCGCGTCGGCGGGAGAAACCGCCGTGGTTGCGCCGTCGACGTGCTGCCGGGCGCTGCGGTTCCACACCGAGACCTCATGTCCTGCCGCGGCCAGCTTGGAGGCCATCGGCCGTCCCATAATGCCCAACCCGAGAAAGGCAATTTTCATGCGTGCTCCTTAGTTTCCGGTTCTCCGCCCAGCGGGTGAAGTGGCGCTTGCCGGGTCAGAGAACCGAACATTTGATTTAAGCTGAGTAAGTGGCTAAGGTCAAGCAAAGGTCGAATGTGAGGTCGCGTCGCCGCATCGCAAGCGTCCCTGACAGCGTCTAATAGTTACAAACTCCATGTTAGGAATCACAATTCGTCGTAAAGCAAGGCAATTTGGAACTCTGGTGCGCCACTCAGCCCTGACGGCCCGCACCGGCGTCGCCCGTAAGCCTGTGCTCGCCCGTCGTGGCGAGTTGGGCGTAACCTTCATCGGACATTCCAGCTTCTTCCTCCAGATCGGAGGCAAGAACATCCTGGTCGATCCCAACTTCGCGCGTTGGATTTTCATCCTCAAGCGGCTGCGCCGTCCCGGATTGAAGCTGCGAGAGTTGCCGCCGATCGATGCGGTGCTGGTTTCGCACGCCCACTTCGACCACCTTCACCGGCCGTCGTTGCGCGCGATTGCGTGGCTCACGCGACGCAAGACCGGCAAACGGCCGGCGATCATCGTGCCCCGGCATGTTCGCGACCTGGTCAGCGACCTGGGCTATGGGCGCGTCGTTGAATTGGACTGGTGGCAGAGCTTTCAGCTCGGCAAAGTGGAGGTTACGCACGTTCCATCGCGCCACTGGGGCGCACGCATCGTGCGCGATACGCACCGCGGATTTGGCGGATACGTCCTGCGTTCAGGCGAGCATTCTATTTATCACGCCGGCGACACGGCGTACTTCGATGGCTTCCGCGAGATCGGCGAGCGCCTCAAGCCGGAGGTCGCGCTGCTTCCCATCGGGGCTTATCATCCCGATTCGTTTCGCAAAGTGCATACCAGCCCGGAAGACGCCATACAGGCGTTCCTGGATCTGGACGCGCGCTGGATGGTTCCGATGCACTACGGGACGTTTCGCCTCTCGTACGAGCCGGTAGACGAGCCTGTGGAGCGTCTGAAGGCCGACGCGAAACGGCGCGACATCGAGCGGAAGATTTGCGTGTTGGAAGAGGGCGTAACGAAGTTCTTTGGGTAGCAGTTGGCAGTTGGCACTTAGCACTTAGCATCCGACCTCAATTGTGTCATCCTGAGCGGAGGCGGCCCGGTGTTGGCCGCCGAAGTCGAAGGACCCCTATGCCTGCCACGATGCCCGGTTTCTGAACCGGCGTAATTTTCCGAGGAGAGCCTGTGAGAAGAATTACTTTCGCACTGTTAATGACCTTGTTGCTGTCGTGCCTGGCTGTGGCCGCTGACATTTACCAAACGGGCAAGGTCGTGAAGTGGGAGAACTCCACCTATCAGCAGAAGAAAAATAAAGTTGGGCAGTGGGTCGTCTACTACATCCAGACCGACGGAACCACGTACGAGGTCGCCCGCAAGAAGGAAACCAAGCCGAAGATGCAGCCCGGCGACGTCGTTCAGCTTGAGGTCAAGGGAAACAAAGCAACGGTGATTAACGCGCAGGGCCACAAGGAGCAATATCAGGTCGTCGGCCAGGCACAAGCACCGGGGCACTAAGAAGCCTTCAGCACTCAGCATTCAGCCGTCAGCGAAAAACGCCAGAGCACGGGTTTGCGCGCCACATACTTCCTCAACTGATAGCTGAAAGCTGATGGCTGACAGCTATTCCAGCGCTTGCTCCAGATCGGCAATCAAATCTTCCATATTTTCGATTCCCACCGAAATCCGTACCATCCCATCGGTGAGCCCGATCGCCTTTCTTCCCTTCTCGCCAATTGCGGCGTGCGTCATGCTTGCGGGATGCGAGATCAGCGATTCCACTCCGCCTAGCGACTCGCCCATGGTGCACACGTGCACCCTCTTCAGCAGCCGCTTGGCATTGCCCAGCGAGCCGGTCTCAAAGGTGATCATCGAGCCAAAGCCTGACATCTGCCGGCACGCCAGCTCGTACTGTGGGTGGCTTTTCAACCCAGGATAGAAGACCTGCTTCACCTTGCGATGGCCGTTGAGATAATCGGCCATCACGCGACCGCTTTCGTCGTGCTGCTTCATGCGGACGGCCAGCGTCTTCACCCCGCGCAGTACCAGCCAGCACTCAAATGGCGACATGATGGCGCCTGCGGCCTTTTGAATGAACGCCAGCTTTTCCGCCTGTTCTTTTGTGGTGCACACCAGAACGCCACCCAGACCGTCGCTGTGGCCGTTAAGGAACTTCGTGGTGGAGTGCAGCACCATGTCCGCGCCCAGCTTGATCGGCTGCTGAAAGTACGGCGACATGAAGGTGTTGTCCACCACCACCTCGCAGCCGCGCTTGTGCGCGATCTCGCTGACCGCTGCGATGTCGGTCAGGCCCATCAGCGGATTGGTGGGTGTCTCGATGTACACGTAGCGTGTGTTCTTGCGAATGGCGCGCTCCACATTACGCGGGTCGGTCGTATCCACGTAGGTAAATTCCAAACCAAAGTTCACCATTACCTGGTTGAACAGCCGGGGTACGCCACCGTAGAGATTGTTGGAGGCGACGACATGGTCGCCCGATTTCATCAACTGGCACAGCGCGCCCACCGCAGCCATTCCACTGGCAAAGACTGGCGCGGCGATGCCGCCCTCCAACGAGGCGAGGTTCTGCTCCAACCGCGTGCGCGTGGGATTGCCGGCTCGCGAGTAGTCGTAGCCTTTGGTCTTGCCTAACTCTTCCTGAGCGTAAGTGGAGGTGGCAAATATTGGAGGAGCGACGGCTCCGGTGGACGGGTCGGGATCGTTGCCGACGTGGATGGCGCGAGTAGCAAAACCGGGGGTCTTCTGGTTAGACATAGAAAGTCATTTTCACCACGGAGGCACAGAGGGGCACGGAGAAAAAACTAAATAAAGAAACTAACGAAACTTGCGCGACTGTCGCAACAAATCAAAGGTCGGTTCTCCCAGCTTCCCTAAATAACCGCTCCGTGCCCTCCGTGCCTCCGTGGTGAATCACTTTTTTTCGTTGAAGTGGAAGATGTCTTTGGACAGATAGCGCTCGGCGGAATCAGGAATGATGGTCGCCACCCGCTTGCCCGAGCCCAGCCGTCGCGCGATTTCGATGGCGCCAAACACAGCTGCGCCGGCGCTCGATCCCGCCAGAACACCCTCGATCGCGGCCAGCTTCTTCACCATGTCGAAGGCGTCGTGATCGCTGACGGCGATGACCTCGTCCGCGAGGGAAAGGTCGCAGGTCTTGGGAATAAAGCTGGCGCCAATACCTTCCACCTCGTGCTCGCCCTTTGGCCCTCCGCCTAATACCGAACCCTGGGTCTCAATCACGATCGCCAAGGCCCGCGGATTGCGTTCCTTCAGGTAACGCGCTACCCCAGTAAAGGTGCCGCCGGTGCCGGAGCCGATCACTACGGCGTCAATCTGCCCACCCATCTGGTCGTACAATTCGCGTGCCGTGGTCTCGTAGTGGAAGTCAGGATTGGCCTGGTTCTCGAATTGGCCCGCGACGAACGAGTTGGGCGTCTTGGCGGCGCGCTCTTTCACGTAGCGGATGGCGCCCTCCATACCGTCTGCCTGAGGGGTGCGAATCACCTCCGCGCCGAGCGCCTCCATGAGCGTGACCTTCTCCTGGGAAAAGCCCTCGGGCACGGCGAGCACGGTCTTATAACCGCGACCCGACCCGATCAGCGCCAGCCCGACCCCGGTATTACCGGCCGTCGCCTCAAAGATGGTTGCGCCCGGCTGCAGTGACCCTGCCTGCTCCGCCTTGAGGATCATGCCCAGCGCGGCACGGTCTTTGATGCTGCCACCAGGATTCAGGTATTCGAGCTTGGCATAGACGTCGGCAACATTGGGTGGAACGATTTTCCGAAGATGAAGGATTGGAGTTTCGCCGACCAGCTCGGTGATGTCTTCGGCGACTCGCAAGGAAGTCATTTCAGCAGTCTTCATGAGCACCTAAGCACGAACCACCAAGCCTACGTGAATCGGAATCGGTCGGTCAACGCATGGGATCATTTGGCAAATCATTTGGCCACGACAGCCGACGAGACCCTACTCTGGATTTTGAAATGGAACGGGGTGCTAACCACCGCCCCCTACTTCGTACCACCTTGATCGGTTACCGAAGGCCGTTGCTGGCCAGCGTAATAACCGCTACGCGTGCGGACCTGTAGCTTTTTGTAGCCGTGTGCTTGGGCCTCTACCTTCACCGTGCGATAGCCACCGACGCTCTGAGGCATGCTGGGCTTGTACTGGATGGTGTATTGATTGCGGATATCGTGGGCGATTTGCGAGGTGATCGCCTGCACCTCGCTGAGGTCCTTGGGAAAGAAGGCGACACCGCCTGTGTCCTCCGCCATTTGGCGGAGCGCCCGGCGGGCCCGCTTGGAATGCTCCTCGCCGAGCAATCCGATGGTGTAAATCGTGGGACCATTCTTCTCTTCCAGACGGCGCACGGCCTGCTCCAGCGACTCGCGGCTGGCGTTGTCCTCGCCGTCGGTCACCACCAAAAGGACCTTCTTCTCCAGCGCGCCACTTTTCTTCAAGTGGTCGGCAGAGGCAACCACCGCGTCGTAGAGCGCGGTGCCGCCGCGCGATTCAATCCGTTCCAGCGCATCTTTCAGCTTGGGAACTTTAGCGGTGTAGTCCTGGTCGAGAAAGTACTCTTCGTTGAAGTTCACTACGAAGACCTGGTCCTGAGGATTGCTGGATTGCACCAGATTGATGGCTGCGGCATTCACCGCCGGACGCTTCTCCCGCATGGACCCCGAATTGTCGATGACGATGCCCATCGCAACGGGAATGTCCTCGCTACGGAACGAGGTGATTTTCTGTGGCTTGCCGTCTTCGAGTACAGTGAAGTCGTTCTTCGCCAGGTTCGTGATCAGGCGATTGTGATCGTCCACCACAGTGGCGTGCAAAGTAACTTCGTCAACTTCCTTCTTGAAGACAAAGACATCGCCCTGTTGTGTCTCGGGCTCTTCGCCTTTCGGCGGAACCTGCACCGCGTCCCCGGGCCGATTGGGCGCCTGCTCGTTACCCTGTGCCGGGACACTTGCCGGTGGTGCTTGCGCTGGCGGATTCTGCGCGGAGGCGGTTTGCTGGCCGGCGGCATTGCTGGCCGGAGCGGGCGGCGCCGAGGTAGGCGAATTCTGAGCGGCAATCCAGGTTCCCAACCATAGAACCAGTCCAATCAGCATTACGAACGAATGGCGGCGTCTATTCCGTTGGCGCATAGTATCCCGTCTTGGCGTATACGTGCAGCGGCGGCAGGCCTTTCGGAGGATTCAGCTTGACCTTGATCTTCCGCCACTTGCCATCTCGTACTGGACTGGTTGGACGGTACCCGAGCACATACTGGTTGCGCAGCTCGATGCCAATCTTAGTGGCCACATCCGCCAGTTCGTTGGGAGAGCTGATGGTAAATGTCCGTCCGCCAGTCACTTCGGTCACATCGCTGAGCAAGGCGGGCCCTTCGCGTTCTTCCGGCGTCTTGAAACTAAGGTCAAACAGGCCGATACCATAGATCTGGACATCGGCTTCCCTCACCATCGACTTGATCTCACCCTCGGTGTAGCGGCTGTGGTTGTCGCCACCGTCGGAGATGATCAACAGCGCCTTGCGCTCGTAGTGCGCCTTGCGCATGCGATTCATGCCCAGGTAAATGGCATCGAGCAATGCAGTCCTGCCTTTGGGCACGGTGTAAACCAGCTTGCTTTGAATGTCTTCGACGGAGGAAGTGAAATCGACCAGCACCTCGGGTTTTTCCGAGAACGTAATCAGGAAAAACTCATCCTGCGGATTGGCCGTGCGGAAGAACTCCACCACCGCCTCCCGCGACTTGTCGATCTTGTCGGTCATTGACCCGCTGATATCGAAGATAACGCCCAGCGAAATGGGAGCGTCTTCGCTGGAGAAGTGCTTGATCTCTTGCGGCTGCCCATTATCGGTTAGCCGGAAATTCTCCTTCTCCAACCCTGTTACCAGCCGATTCATCGGATCTGTAATGGTCACCGGAACCAGCACTAAATTTACGTCTTTGCGAAACGGCTTGGTGTGCGTCTTGAGGCTGGGATCGAGAATGACCCCGGGCGGCAGCGCAACCCCGGCAGCCGGAACTGCGTCGGGTTTCTTGGCTTCGTGAGGAACAAGGTGTACGTTCTGATCTTCGTCCTGGGCGCAACCGGCAACCGCCAGCCAAACGGGTAGGCAAGAAACGGCAAGCACTAGGAGAAGTGTTTTCGCGATGCGCACGAAAGGTTGGACGGGCCGCTTGGAAAAACGTCCCGGGCATCGAACCTGAAACGGGTACCGAATCGTCGAGCGACTTGACCCGAACCCCGAACTGCGACCGCGGGCCATAATATCCTCTGGACTGTGGGCTGAATATTATCACAGCTTGCGAGAGTCAGATAACCTCACGGCGACCGCCTTGCGACGTTCTGCAAGCGCTGTAGACCGAAGAAGCGTACTCCACTGCTCGGACCTGCGAGCCCTGAAGCCGACCTCAACTTCGGTTTGGTCACCTTCTTCGCCGCCAGAAGTGTCCATCGCGAAAGTCTCTATGCCAGTAGTTTCGTGGCCTGTCGGCGTCCCAGGAGAAGGCTCCCTTATCCACCGTGATCTGAGGTTTGCCACCGTCTCCCTCCAGGATGATGCTGACAATGTCGAAGCGGCACGGCGGTGGCCGGTCGCCGGGGATGCGACGAACGTATCTGCGAGCGACCGATAAGATGTGCCGCCGCTTGCTCCGATCGACTGCTGTCAGCGGTGGCGCAAACCCCTCGTTAGTTCGGGTTTTCACCTCGATGAAGCACAGGATGCCGTCGTCCCATCCAATCAGATCAATTTCACCGCGGTCATACGGGACACGAAAGTTTGCGGCAACCATTCTGTAACCTAGGCTCCTCAAGTGCAGGTACGCCTCGAGTTCGCCGCGTTTGCCGGTCAGCAGATGTTTCGGCTGGCGCGCCGGTAAGTGGCGGTTGGCGAATTCCAGACTGCGAATGACGAACTTGGTCAGCCAAAACATGGCGCTAGTAACACGTCCGATAGGTCTGACTCTAACGGTTTCCGGCTGCTGCCGTTGTGATGAGCATCACCGGAAGTCGTGCTCGGGGAAAGGAGCAACCTACCGTGCCGCGAGAAATTGTGTTCTGTGGTTGCCAGTCCGACATAAAGCCGTCAGAATCGAAGAGGCGCCGGGCTAACCTTCGTTCGCCTGCCGGTTCGTGGCGGCCGTCCGCCAGCGATGTCGAGATTGGTTGGGGAGATACACAGGAAAGGTGCGCGTGGAACATCTGGGAATAGCAGACCCTTTTTTCGGGGTAGCCGCTTGAAGAGTCAATTCTGGACTGCGCCGAACCAGATCACGCTCCTGCGCCTGATCTTCATTCCGTTTGTCATCATTACGGTAATCGATGGGCAGTGGCTTTGGGCGCTCGGCCTTCTGGTCGCGGCGGGATTGAGCGACGCCCTCGACGGACTGCTGGCTCGGGCCTTGCACCAGCAGACCCTGCTGGGGCAATATCTGGATCCAATCGCCGACAAGCTGTTGCTGAGTTCGCTGTTTCTCGTGCTTTCGTTCGTCAAGAAGATCCCGTGGAAGTACACCATCCTGGTGTTCAGCCGCGACCTGTGCATCGTGGCCACCGCCGTGGTTTTGTATGCCACGGTCGGGTTTCGCGACTTCCGGCCCAGCATTTATGGCAAGCTGAACACCGGCTGTCAGATCGCCGCAGTTTTCTTCGTTGTACTGGCGCAAGTGCTGCGCGTGCCTTGGGTGCTGTACCTGGAAACGTTTTTTCTCTACGCGACCTTTACGTTCGCGACCATCTCGGGCGTCCACTATGTTCTAGTTACGGGATACCGCTTACGCAAGCAGGACCAAAAGCCGGCCGCCTAGGGCAACGCCAGACACGATTCGTGGCAGGCTAACCTGGGCTGCAGCCCTTTCATCTTCATGACCACCAATCGCAATCACCGTCTGCAAGTGATCGTCGCGTTTGCCTTGGTGTACCTGTTCTGGGGCTCGACTTACCTGGCAATCGGAATTGCCGACGACGAGCATCTTCCCCCCGCGGTGATGTGTGCTCTGCGATTCGCGATTGCAGGTCCGCTGATGCTGGCGGCGTGTGCTGCCATGGGCCGCAGCCTCCGCATCAGCTTGCATGAGGCGGTGCGGCTGGCGACAATCGGGTGCTTACTACTGGTAGCGGCCAACGGAGGTCTGGCCTGGGCAGAACAATGGGTGCCTACGGGACTTGCTGCGCTGATCGTAGCGGTTACGCCGATCTGGTTTATGGTGCTGGAGACTTTCGTCTTCCGGGGAGACCGGCTTTCGCGACGCGGTTTGATCGGGCTGGCATTAGGTATTGCGGGTATCGCCATTCTCTTCTGGCCCCAGTTCGCAGCCCGCAACATCCTTGGCACGATGCAACTAGTCGCTTCATGCACTCTGCTGTTCTCTTCGATGAGTTGGGCCATCGGCTCGGTGCTTTCGCGCAAGTGGCAAATGAAAGTTGACCCGTTCGCCGCTACGGGCTGGGAGATGTCCTTTGCGGCGATCGGCAATACGCTGGTTGCGTTCGCAACGGGCCAGCAGCATCGTATTGTGCTGACTTCTCGCGCGCTGATGGCGGTGCTTTACCTGGTGGTTTTCGGGTCGTGGGTCGGTTACACGGCGTACATCTGGTTGCTGAAGCATGTGTCCACGCACAAGGTAGCGACGTACGCCTATGTGAATCCCATTGTCGCGGTTTTTCTGGGGTGGCTGGTGCTGCGCGAGCGCTTCGACGGATACATATTTGCCGGAAGCGTAGTGATCATCGCCGCCGTCGCGTTGGTCACCACTGCGAAAGTTCACAGCCGCGAACCGGGCGAGCAATCGGGCGGCTTGCCCGAACTCGAATCGGAAGTGTAGGGCTAGCCTAGCCTGCTTTATTTTCCGTTTTTCTGGGACGACCCCCAGAACGCCGCTACCTTTTTCGCCACGTTCTCGGCAAAGCTGGACGTTGCGCTCGATGCGAATGGACCGCTGTGAACGACGTCACCCCATAAAACCTTTCCGTCCTTGTCGGTCAAACGCATCGCGCCTTGAACGTGATAGCGCGTGTTGCCGTTCGTGGTTGCAGATGCGACCTGGAAGGAACCAGTCAAAACCGCATCCGCGTCAGATCCTCCCGATTCCACAACCGGAAGACCGTACTTGGTTAAATAGCTAATAAGCTTCGCGGTCAACAAATTGGTCATGCCCTGATCGCCAGGATTGTCCGCAACCAACTGATCGACGCGGATCGTCTTCGTGTTTTGAGCTTGAAGTGGCAGCGCAAGCAAAGACACCGCCAGCAAAAATGCAACCAAGGTTTTCATCCTTGCCTCCATATTACTTGGTTTGGCATTGCGTCAAACAGAGCGCGACTGCCCCCGTCAAACTCGATAAACCTGAGGAGGTTCAGGGATTCATTTGAGTTGCGCGGCGTAATATCCAGCAGCTTGGGGCAGCCAGTATCAATGACGGAATGCTTATCGAAGACGCAGTCATTTATGACGAGGAAACCGTCAATGATTTTGTGTTGAGGATGTGGAACAACCCACTTTGTAGCATTACCATGACAGTCATCGCTTGGTTTAAAACCATCCAGGTCAGGCTCAGTTGCAAGCTTTAACTGCCGATAAGCGCCTTTTAATGCCAACGAACGAAGCACCTCAGCCAAATCTTTTTGTGTCATGGCGGTTACCTCATGACGTTCAAATCCCCAATCCTCTCGACTTCCCCGACACTATATCATCGTTGTGCCGAGGAGGTTTACATGTCTGCGTCAAAGTCCAACGCATTCGGCTTTAAGCGATTAACCTTGGAGAATTGGCTTACCGTTGATCCAGCGTGGGACGGCGTCGTGATGTCGTCATCGCAGCCTGATCCGTCTGAGGCTTGGGTTTCTGATCTCACTCAGACAGAACTTGATCCTGCGGTACCTCTAACCATCCGCAAGCTCTTTGAAACACCGCGAGGCACTTTGGTCTACAGCTTAATGTTTTATCCGTTGCTTACGCTTGGTGCGGAGCAACTTTTCCGGGTACTGGAAGCGGCAGCGTCTGCGAAATGTAAGGCGAAGAGTGCTCCGCGAAGGATTAAAACATTCAAGGAGAAGGTCGAGTGGCTTGGAGAAAATGGTGTCATCCCAGCGGAGCAGCAGTCCCGCTGGCAGGCCATTAGGAACCTTCGCAACGAAGCATCGCATCCGGCGGATCAAAGTATCTTGCCTCCAGGCGAGGTATTGACGATTCTCGATGTAGCCGTTGAGCTGATAAACCCACTCTTCATTTCGCTCGAAACTAAAGAGAAATGATTCCACAACACCGGCGCGGCCCGCCACGTTTCAGAATGGGTGGAACCTGAAACACGGAGGCAAGGCCCGTAAACAGCGGGCTTGAATGTTTCAAGTTTGATGTTTCACAATCGCGGCATGAAATACGGCTACGCTCGCCCAGAACTGCTCTAATACCTACTTCCTTCTCCACCGCACGCCGTCTTTGGTGTTTTCCAGGATGATGCCGTTCTCCGCCAACTGGGCTCGGATAGCGTCCGAACGTGCGAAATCACGGCTCTTGCGGGCTTGCGAGTGCTCCGCGACGAGCCGCTCGACGTCGGCGTCGGAAAGCGCCGCAGCCTTGGCAAGCTCGGCTGTCTGCGGGCTGATCTTGGCCTCCAGGCCCTCCGTCTTTGCCCACTCGACGGTTGCGCGCACCTTGGCGGCATCGTCGTCCGTCAGCACCGCGAAGATCTCTTCGAATTCTTCGAGAACTCTGAGCAGTTGAGGTACGTTGGCTTTCCGGACTTCCCCGGCATCAGCGGCAGCATTCACGTCCCTCACCATGTCAAAAACGGCGCCCAACGCGCGGGCCGTATTCAGATCGTCGTCCAACGCCGCGCGCATTTCGGCCGAGGTCCTCTCCGCGATTTCGGCAATGATCACATTGCCGTCATCGGCGAACTGCGAAGTCTCCAGCCGCAGCTTGAAATTTCGCAGGCGCTCAACCGAATTGGCCGCCTGAGTCAGCCCATCGAAGGTGAAGTTGAGCTGTTTGCGGTAGGGGACCGACATCAGCAGAAATCGGATGGACGATGGCTTATGTCCCATCAGAATCAGATCGCGGACGGTGAAGAAATTCCCCGCGCTCTTGGCCATCTTCTCGCCTTCCACCAGCAGGAACCGCGAATGCACCCAGAAATGCACGAACGGCTTCCCGGTCAACGCCTCCGACTGCGCAATCTCGTTTTCGTGATGCGGAAAGATGAGGTCCTCGCCCCCGGCATGAATGTCGAAGCTCTCGCCGAGGTACTTCATCGACATCTGCGAGCACTCGATGTGCCAGCCCGGGCGGCCGGGGCCGATCTCGGTCTCCCATTTCGCCTCGCCCGGTTTCGGCGCCTTCCACAGCGCGAAGTCGCGGGCGTTGTCCTTGTCGTATTCGTCCACGTCCACCCGTGCGCCATCATTCATGCCCGCGAAGTCCCTCTTTGACAGCTTGCCGTACTCGGGAAACTTTGCGATTCGGAAGTAGTGGGAGCCGTCGTCGGTGCGGTAGGCAAAGCCCTTCTCCTCAAGTCCCTTGATGAAGTGGGCCATCTCCTGAATGTGGTCGGTGGCGTTCACCAGGAGTTCGGGATGCTGGATGTTCAGCGAGTCGGCATCTTCCAGAAACGCCTGCTTGTACTTTTGGGTGTAGTCCTGAACGCTGACGCCCGACGCGGCGGCGTTGCGGATAATCTTGTCGTCCACGTCGGTGATGTTCATCACGTGCTTCAGCTTGTAGCCACTCTGCTTCAGAAAACGCCGCAGTGTGTCCACGACAATGAAGGTGCGGAAATTGCCAATGTGGCCGTAGTCGTAAACCGTCGGCCCGCAGGCGTACATGCGGACCAGGTTGTCTTCCAGTGGATGGAACTCCTCGACTTTTCCGGACAGAGTGTTAAAGAGCTGAAGCGGCATGGACCTTCCCTGTGCAGGTGGACAATCTTCGATTGTAGGGGGCTGCGAGAGATAGGGTCAACCGCACTTCGCCGACGGTAGTGGGCTACTTTGAATCGAGGCCGGAGGTGCTAGGTTCCGGCCCACTTACTCAGACTTGAATGTTCAACTTGCGGCGCAATATGCCAGCGATGCCAAGGAGGCCAGAACCGAAAAGCAGGATGCTGCTGGGCTCAGGAGTATATGGCGGGATGCTGTTGCTGATCGTGAAGGATTCCCCGCCGAGGATTACCCCGTCCTCGATACAAGCGCCAAAATTGGTACCGCTCTGCCGGACGTTGCAAATCGCAGGACCGCCGCTACCGCCGTTCGGTATGTCCCACGCTTGCGTACCATCGTTGCTGGCGTCGGTGGCATTGCTGATGGTAAGCCAGTACGTGTTGCCTGCTGTGATGGCTAGGTAGGTAACTTGAACCTTAACGTCGTAAACGCCATAACCGAAGCCGTTGGTAAAGAGGAAAACGCTGTTAAAAGCATTTTGCCCAACGGTTGCGCTGCCGATGTCGTTGCCGAACGCCCCGCTGCCTACGCTCCAGCTAAAACTCGTCGGCGCGCCGACTGACCACTCACCGAACTCGAGGTAGGTGAAGTAGTAGATGCTGGAAGATGCCGCAACAAACCCGTTCGAAATGTCCTGGACAGACCCAAGAAAATTCGGGAAGGCAGGGCCGGTGACAAAGAACGCATTGTCGTTGCCATCAATCGGACCTTCGCTAAAAATTTGTGCGGAGGCGGTCAAGGCAAGACACAGAATTGTGAGCAGAAAGAAAGATGTAGTACGCATGGGAGNNACTCCCATTCTCGTCCTCTTTACGGCGACTGCAACACAGAGTTGTTCCAAAAGTGCAGCGTGTTCCCGTTTTGGTATTCAGAGGCCCGAGAAATAGCCCACTACCTCGCCGACTGTTGAATTGACCTTGACTGGGTGGTAAGGTGATTGGCTCCTCAGCTTCGGAGGTACCGGAGGGCGTATGCCATGGTGGGATTCGGTTACCCCTGGTGAGTTCCGCAGCGTAGTTCTCTTGCAAGTCGATCCTGGGGGACAGGACTCCCTGGATGGGAGCCCAGTTTCCTCTCACAATGCCCGCCGCGAGCGGGCGCGAGTGTTGATAGGTTACGGACGAATGGAGGTACAGATTGCGCGCGGCCGCAATCCCGCATTCAAGGGTCCCCGTTGGGACGCCGTATGCCCGAGCTCTCACTCGAGGCTGTTCATGGCGGTACGGATGCACGTCGAAAATGTCAACGTGCGCGATTATCTCCTGTTTCGCGATCTACCTGCCCCGCGCCACTCGAGGCCCTTCATTTACGAGTCCGAGATAACAGACCTTGCTGTAGGTTTCAAAGATATACCGGCGCTCATTGCTGAGACCGTTCCGATCGACGGAGGACCGTCTGGCATTACTAATTTCAACTGACCTTGTGCACTTGGTCCGGGCGGCACTTAAAGGGTAAGCGGACTAGGAATTGGGTTCCTTTCCCTACCACGCTGGTAACGTCGATGTGGCCGCCGTGCGCCTCCACCATGCGACGGGCGAGCGAGAGTCCCAATCCTGTGCCGTGCCCCTTGGTGGTGAAGAAGGGACGAAAGATGTTGGGCAGGTGTTCCCGCGGGATTCCCTTCCCTTCGTCAGCGACGGCGATGAGCACGTCGTCCTCATCGCTCTCCAAGGAAACGCGGATGATACCGGGCTTGTCCATGGATTGAATCGCGTTGAGCAGCAGGTTCAGCAACACCTGGTTGATTTGGTTGGGGTCGTGTTCGGCCGGCGGAATCGCATCCTTGATTTCCAACTCGACCATGATGCGCTTGGTAATGGCCTGCTGGCGCGCGAACATAACCGCGTGCTCGACCGTGCTGCACATATCGCCGACGCGAAATTGCGGCGGCTTGGGCCGGGCAATCTCCAGCAGTTCGGTAAGAATGCGATTGATCTGCACCGCCTCTTCCTTGGCGTCCTTGATGACGGAACGCGCCGGGCTGTTGGGCGGCAGATCTCTGCCTATGATCTCGATCACTCCGGCAATGCCGGCCAGAGGATTACGGATTTCGTGGGCCAGTCCGGCCGCCAGTTCTCCCAGAGTGGCGAAGTGTTCGGCGCGCGACATTTGCGTCTGGTGCAGACGCTGGATCTCTTCACGGCTGGCTTTAAGCTGCGCCACCATGTCATTGAAGTCGCGACCCAGATCGCCGATTTCGTCATTGCGTGAGGCGAAGCCGACTGAGACATCCATGTCGCCCAGTCGGACCCGGGCAATCTTGTCCTGCAACTCCAACATCGGACGGCGCACGGAAACTGCCAACACCATGATGACCGCGACGCAAATGAGTAACGCGCCCGCGGCGGCGACGGCGATGATCTCGTGCCGCTCTCCTTCGGCGAGCGACAGAGAAACCAGCACAAACAGCAGTAGCCCATTCAGCAATACCGCCGCGATCGGCAACACCGCTTTCAGGGCCCAGTTGAGATGGCGCTTACGCGCCACCGGCGGCTGGTCCAATGGCGGAGCATCAGCCGGCAGGGGGAACTCGGCGTCATCGAGTCGGATTGGGGTTGAAGCTGACATCGCTCAGGTTGCTGTCTGCTCCTTGAAGCCTCAAAATTCCAGGGCTGGGGAATCGGCGCTGACTCTTGGGGCCTAATCCATCCTCAGAACCGGATCGGCCAGCCCTGTTCCCTCATGCGTACGCGTGTAAGCCGGGAAGCAGATACGTGACGCCGAGGAAAGTGAAGATCACGACACCGAAGCCCAGGATGGCGAAGTACGCGGCCCTACGCCCGCGCCATCCACGCGTGATCCGCATGTGCAAGTAACCCGCGTAAACCAGCCAGGTAATGGCGGCCCAGGTTTCCTTCGGGTCCCAGCTCCAGTACGATCCCCAGGTCCGGTTCGCCCAGTACGCGCCGGCAGCGATCATGCCGGTCAGCAGCGGGAAAGCAATGCAGATGGTCTTGTACGTAACGCGATCGAGCGTGTCGGCTGAAGGCAGCAGACCCTGGAGGTCGGCGCGCCGCCACAGCAGCATCAGGTACAACAGGGAAGCAAAAATACCCGTCACCATGCCTCCCAGTAAGAAGGGGCTGGCAGCCAGACTGGTCGGGAAGAGTCCATCCTGGTCGGGTGACGGGTAAGCCGCATCGCGGACGCGAAGAACGAAAGCAGCCACCACCACCAGCTGCAACAGAATGCTGATAAACACCGCCTTGTTGGCGGTCCCGTAGAATGATCCGTCGTTCCGCACGCGACCCGCAAAATAAAGAAGAAGAGGAACGATTGCAGCTGACGCCGCAATCACAAACAGCCAACCCAGGTCGGGTACGGTGACGAACAGACGCATGCCCTGGCCAAGAAAAATGTCAGACTTGGTTTGGGCATTCCATCCGGTGACCGACAAGCCGCCCCACTTCTCGAAGCGAGTGGCAACGATGGCGACGTAGATCGCGCTCACCATCGCGCTCGTCCAGGCAAGGAAAGTTTCGGTTTGGAAACCGTCTTGGATGAGAAACATCATGGCCAGAGCGCAACTCAAGGCGCAGGCGGCATAACTCAACATCGCCAGCGTGACATGGACATGCAGCCAGGTGGATTGCAGCGCCGGCACCAGCGGCCGCACTTCGGAAGGCAGCAACTGCATCAGGATGACGCACACTACCGCCAGGGGCATGGTGATGCTGCCGATGATCTTGACTCCGAACTTCTTTTCAGCAATTAGCGTCATCGCAGCTACTGCCCACACAAAGCTCAGCAGCATCTCATAGACGCTGGCGAAGGGTGGGCGTCCGGAGAGGTACCAGCGGTGCGCCACGGCCAGAGTGTTGGCCACCAGGCCGATTGCCGTTGCCACCGAGGCATATCGCACATAACGCGGTGTTCCCGTGACTCCAAATCCCATGTACAACGCGCCGGCGCCAGCGTAGAAGATCAGCGCAACGTAGAGAAAATTACTCTCGCTGATAAGGCTGCCACCAGATTTGGCGACGCCCAGCAATGCCACGATCAGCAGAAAAACCACCGATAGTCCAACCAGGACCAGCAGGGCGTTGCCGCCGGTTGCGGCAGGTGGTTCCATTCGTACGACCCGTGCGCGGGTTGCCATCTTCTTTCCTCCGTCTTCCTTCTTACTTCACGCCAGCCAGCGTTAGCTCAGGTTGTTCTCTGCGCGCAGACTGCGGTGTGAGTGAGGCACTTTCCAGTTCGATCCGGATTCCCTCAACTACGTCGTTGAACTTCTGCTCGAAGCGGTCGCGGTTCTTGTTGGCTTGACCGCCAATCCACAGCACCAGCTTGCCCTTGGCGTCCGGAATGGCCACGATCCACAGCCGCATGTGCACCATGTAGAACGCAACCCCCAGTCCGGCACACATCAACAGCACTCCTGTCCACACCAGCCACTGTCCGGGCTCATGTGAGACTTCCAGGCCGGTAACCGCCGCCAAGGCGATGTCCTGGGCGGAGGCCGGATTCTTGAATTGGTAGTTCAGGTTCTCTTCACCGAGAACGATGCCTTGTGCTGGTAACAGCCAGACCTTGCTGACCTCGGCGGTGGCGCGATTTTTTACTTCCAGCCCGAACGCCAGATTCTCAATGTCGTCGGACTTCTTGAAGACCTGACCGTCGCGAACGAATGCATCGGGAATGTAGTCCATCAGGGAAACGGTGGCGTCGCTATCCAAGGCGACAGGCTGGTTCATGTGCAACTGGAGAGGCGTTTCCTTGCCGTCTTTTGCCACCCACGCGATTTGCAGCGAGTCCACCGTGTGGTTGTCCAGCCAGTAACTGGATTGGTAGAAGCGCAATCCCCGATAAACCAGGGGATCGTTCACCACAATCTCTTTGGACTCGATCTCTTTTCCGTCCTGCACGACGGCCAGTTTCGACCACCATTTCTTAGGAGAACCGTCAGCATAGTTGTCTTGTCCGGCGGCGTAACACTTCACGGCGAAGGGAAGCTGTTTCTTGCCCCCGCTCCGCAGCTCGATGACGTTGTCGGTTTGACCCTTGTGCAGCGCCAGGAAGCCGCTATACCCGAACGCCCCATCGATGATGCCGCCGGCGAAGATCAGAAGCAGGCTGGCGTGAACGATGTACACCGCCATTACCGAGACGCGATGCCGCTCGGAATATAAGGAGGGTTCGTTTTTGTAGGCGACGCGATCGACCGGCCAGCCCAGCTTCTTGAGTGCACGCTCGGCGGCGTTCAGTCCGTCTTCGGCATTCTTGATGGGCAGCTCAACTTTGTGGGGAAGTGCTGCGCGAAAGTGCCAGTCCGTCTTGCGGTATGGCCTCGCGTAGAAGCGCCATGCATTAGGAAAGCGATCAAGGGACACCAGCACGATGCTCAAACTTACCAATCCCAACAGAGTGAGAAACCACCACGAATGGAATACGTCGGTGAGCATGACGCGATCAAGCCAGCGCAATGTGTTGGGCGAGTAAGCTTGGGCAAGTTTTTCCGCGTCGGTGGCGGGACGCTGCAGAACGAATGTTCCCATGGCAGACGCGATCACAACCAGAATCAGCAGGACAATGCCTGTCCGCAAATTGGCGAAGGTCTTATGAATGCGTTTCGGAATCGATGAAAGGCTGAAGGCCATGCGTGCTCCTTCCCGTGAGCAACTGATAAGTGCACGTCGGAAGCCATCCCGCCACAAATAGGTAAGTCATTGCGATGTGGGCAATTGCGCGAGAGGGAACACTTCAATGTCCGCCGCTTGAGTGAGGCATATCACGCATTTCGGTGATGAAAGCGCGCATTCTAGGCTGCCGATCCTTGACCTAACTTCCGTGTCCCGCGCTCGTGCTATAGCTAACTGAAGATGCCTGCGTTACCCTGCCGCATAGCAAGTTGGTGGGGGATTTTCAGCTTTGAATGCGGAGGAAAACCCATTCCGGGAGACACCATCCGATCTTTCCGCGATGCCAACGGAGAATTTTCATGGCCGCCTAATGATTGCCGAGCCAACGACTTAGCGCAGTCAGGACTAAATCTCGACGCCTTGGCGGGCTCACGGTAATCGACGTGCACAAGTAGTTAGTCTCAGGTGGAGGTAGTTCGTGAAGGCAGTGCGGTTCATTTTAGGGTTGGGACTACTTTTTTTGAGCGCTAGCCTGCTCGGCGCAGCTACACATCCCGTACCGCTGGACAAGAACACAGACTCCGCCAAGTGCATTGAGTGTCATCAGGACAAAACCAAGGGCAAGTTCGTCCATTCTGCCATTGCGACCGGGTGCATGAGTTGCCACGAAGTGCGGGTAACCAAAGATGTCACTCGCGTTAAGCTCATCACTGCGACGCCATACTCACTCTGTCTTACGTGCCACGCCGACAAGAACGCTGCCGACCTGAAAGGTACGGTTCATCCTCCTGCAGTTCGCGATTGTCTCAAGTGTCACGATCCGCACACGACGGACAACAAGAACCAACTGCTGAAGCCGACTTCGGGCAGGGCGAACGAGAACCTCTGCCTGACCTGCCACAAGCAGGGGCTCAACGTTTCTGACAAGGGCAGTCGGCACGCGGCGTTAGATATGGGTTGCGAGACCTGCCACGTCACCCATAAGGTCGGCGAGAAGGGCAAGATCGAGTTTGACTATCACCTGACCAAGGCGCCTCCGGCGCTGTGCCTCGATTGCCACGATCCCAAGGACGCGGGCTTGATCAAGGCGCATCAAGGGCAACCGTTCGCCACCGCCAATTGCGTGCAGTGCCACGATCCGCACCAGTCGTCGCAGCCCAAGCTGATGCAGGCGTTCACGCATGCGCCCTTCGCGAGCGGGAGCTGCGATACCTGTCACGCGCCCGCAAGAGACGGCAAAGTCGTGCTGACGCAGAGCGACACCAAGGCCCTCTGCGTAACTTGTCACAGCGAACAGGCAGAGAAGATCGAGAAGGCCAAGGTGCAACATCCGGGCGCACAGGGCGAATGCATTGCCTGCCATAATCCGCATGCCGGAAGGACACCGGGGTTCCTGCAACCTGACCCGGTTTCGGCTTGCCTCGCCTGCCACAGTGAGCAGGCTGACAAGTTCAAGAAGGCACACCTGCACCAGCCCGCCTTCAAACAAGGCTGCGCGACGTGTCACGAACCGCACGGCGGCGACAATCCGAAGCTGCTGCGGGTGCAGGGCAATGGATTATGTCTGGAGTGTCATGGCCCGGATTCGCGACCGCAGAAGTTGGAATCCGAACACCTGCTGACCATCTTCAATGGGAAAGTCAAGCTGCCCGACGACTACTACGTGAAGAACAAGGTGCCAGTACTTCCGTTGCGATACGGCTTGGGCCATCCCGTGGAGGGCCACCCGGTTGGCGACGTCATGGATCCAGCCAACATTACCAAGGTCAAATATCCCATGAGCTGCCTGAGCTGCCACCAGCCGCATTCTTCCGCCCAGCCCGGTCTGCTGGTGAAGGACCAGGCGAACGGCATGGCGTTTTGCGACACCTGCCACAAGAACAGGATCGACATGAGGGTGATCACGAAATAGATTTTTTGGATTGGAGAATGGTGAAGATGCTCAAGATTTGCCCAACTCGTTTTCGCCGCGGCAAAACTGTTATGGCGCTGGCCGTCGTGCTGATGGTGGCGCTGGCTTCGCCAGTTGCGGTTTATGCCGGTAAGAAGAAGAAGACCGCCGCAGCCGCCCCCGAACAGAAGTCAGGACCAATGGTCGATTTGTCCAAGATCGACATTTCCAAACTCGTGTGGCCGCAGCCGCCTTCCATTCCACGAGTACGTTACACAGCCTACTACGCGGGGATGAAGATCGACTACCCCACAGCCGATGCGAAAACAACGCAGGCCAAGCAGAGTTGGATGGACCGCCTGGCAGGTTCCAAGCCGCAGGATAACACCGTCAATGTGAAGACTTTTCCCTTTCAGCTCCTTGGTCCTTACGGCATGGCGGTTGACTCCAAGGGCCAGCTTTATGTGGCCGACCAAAGGGTGGGAGCGATCTTCATCTTCAACACGGAAACCCGGGATGTAGTGCTGATTCGCAATAATTACGAGGCGCACTTCGGCCTGATCAACGGTTTAGCGATCGACGACGACGACCGCATATTCGTTTCCGATGGAAAGCTGCGCCGGATCCTGGTTTTTAACTCCAAGCATGAGGTGGCGGATCAGATTAACAAGGGCTTGGTCGATCCTGTGGGACTGGCGATTGACAAGGAGAACCGATTCCTTTACGTCGTGGATACTCAACAGGACCAAGTCGTGGTCTACGACGCTGACAGCCTGAAGGAACTGCGCCGGATCGGGACTGGCGGAAAGAAGCACATCTTGACGGATGCGGGAAATTTTGCTGCGCCCCAGGGTGTGGCCGTGGACAAGGACGGCAATGTTTACGTCACTGACACTTTGAACGATCGGGTGGAGATCTTCGACGCCGACGGCAACTTCCTCAGTACTTTCGGCAAGAACGGCGACGGCCCGGGATATTTCGCGCGGCCCAAGGGGATTGCGGTTGACGGCGATGGTCACATCTGGGTGGCTGATGCCTACCAGGACCGGTTGCAGGTTTTCAACCGTGAGGGGCAACTGCTGACCTACATCGGTGGACCCGGCCACTATCCGGGCCAGTTTGAATCGCTGGTCGGGGTCGCGATCGATAAGAATAATCGCGTCTTCACCTCGGAGCAGTACCCCGGTCGGATCCAGCAGTTCCGCTACGTCACCGATGCCGAGGCCGAGCAGCTCAAGAAGGAGAAGGAAGCGAGTCGGCAGGCAAAGATCGACACTCCGCAGACAGCGGAAGCGAAGCCGGATGTGAAGCCGGACGTGAAGAAATAACCGACGCCGCCAGAGAGCAGGCCGGGGCTAGAAGCCATTTACGACGCCCCCGAGTTGCTCAGAAGCGGATCTCGCGTCTCGCCAGGTGAAGTTATGCTGTCGGCCTTGGCAATCGGCTCGAAGCTCCTGTAACCAAATGCAAAACTAACCAGTTAGGACTGCTACCGAAGCAAACCTGCCTACTGCGAAATTTGACGAGTCGGCTGCTGGAAGTGGTTCTTTTCACGCACCCCAAGAGCCCTGCTGAACCCCCGATCTCACTGATACCATAAGATGCAAGCTGCTTAGATTAAACGGGTTAAACAAAAACTGAGGCCATATTCAGTTTCGGCCAGCCAGTTGCACATACAGAGGACGGAGGCCAATAGGGGCCTTAAGGTCTCCAGCAGCAATGAATTCAAACTGCAGTTCAGTTCATATCAGGAGATCGATCTCATGAAAAAGGTAATGTTAGTAACGCTTATGGTTCTGGCCTTCGGCATGTTCGCGATGGCCCAGATCGGGAACCCAACATCCGACGTGTTGGGCGCTCACCTCAACTACGGCCGCGGCTGCGCTGCCTGTCACGCTCCGCATAGCGGCGCGTGGGGCAACGGCACCAATGGCTCTGGCGATACCACCTCCGGCGATGTCGCGCTGTGGGGCCAGGATGTAGGCAACCTAGTCGGAAAAACCTTCCTTTTCGGCGGAACCGGCCCCGGCAACAATTACCAGGAGACGCTGGTTGGATTCACCGCTACCTCGCCTGACCTCAACATCACCTTGTGCCTGAGCTGCCACGACGGCAACTACGCCCAAGGCGCCATGATGCGGAACCAGGTCTATGAGTCGCTGCCGCCAACCTATGGAACCAAGAACGTCATTCCGACCCTGCTCGGCAAGGACGGCAACGGCGCCGGCGATTACCTCAACGATCACCCGGTGGGCCTGAATGCGGCGGTCGGCTGCGGTGGCACGCATAACTGGGATTGCACCGAAACCAACGGCGTGATCTCGATGAACGGCCCGAATTCCTCCCGGTTCGTTCAGAACTACGGCTTTTTCGTTAGCCTGAGCGCCTGGAACAACACCGCCGTGGTTACCTGCACGACCTGCCACAATCAGCACCTCATGAACGTGGTTCCTGTCACCAATGGCCCGAAGTCAGGTCTGCCTTCCGGCAACTACAAGACGATGTTCTTCATCCGCGCGCCGTACAACCCGGGCAGCGGCACCGCCGGCTCCAACCAGACGGCGCAGTTCTGCCGTCAGTGCCACGGTGGCGAAGCCAACGAGATGAACGGTGGCGGCGCAATTCCGACCACCTTCTAGTCTGTCCACTTAACCGAGGGGAGGAATTCCCTCCCCTCAATCTTTAACCTCAGGGGTGAGGAGAAACGATGAAGTACCGGCTATCAATCTGCGCAGTGGTTCTGCTTACAATCTCCGCCACATCCGCACAGGTTGCCTCCCACGCCCCCACCCAGATCTCCGCTCCGCAAAAGACAACCAGCCAACCCACTGGCAAGCCGGTGGCGCGAGTGAACGGGACCGTGCTTACGGATCGCGATTTGCAGAGTGAGATGTTCACCATGTTTCCTTATGCGCGCCAGCATAACGGCAGCATTCCCCAAGAGATGGAACCGGGCATCCGGAACGGCGCGCTGAAGATGATCATTTTCGAGGAACTGGTGTACCAGGAGGCGCAACGGCGGAAGATGACAGTCTCGCCTGAGCGTCTGAGCCGCGCGGAAGCGGATTTCCGCAAACAGTTCGCCACTCCCGGCGAGTACCAACAGTTCCTGGCGACAGAGTTTCAAGGCTCGCAACAGCAATTGCGCGAAAAGATCAAACGCTCGCTGTTGATTGAGCAACTGCTTAAGACCGAGGTGGACAAAAAGTCCACGGTGAGCCTTGCCGAGCTGAAGGCCTACTACGATAAGAACCCGGATCGATTTAAGTATCCCGAATCCTTCTCTTTCCAGACAATTACCATCCTGCCACCGGAAAAGGCGACCCCAAGTCAATTGAAAGAAGGGCGCAAGCGGGCCGATGACGCGTTCCGCCAGGCGAAAGCGGCGAAGACCGATGAAGCGTTTGGGATGCTGGCGGAAAAGATCTCCGAAGATGACTACCGCGTGATGATGGGCTACCACAAGCCCGTGGATCGCGCCAAGCTGCCGCCCGTCGTGGTGCAAGCACTCTTGGCCTTGCAGCCGGGCCAGGTCAGCGACGTTATCCAGGTTGAGCAGGCTTACACCATCGTTCGGCTGGTCAAGCACGTCCCTGCCGGCAAAGCGACATTCGACGAGGTCAAGGCCTCGCTGCAAAAGGAGCTGCAGCAGAAGAAGACCAACGACGTTCGCGCCAGTTTCGATAAGCAACTGCATCAGGGTGCCAAGGTCGAGGTGCTGTAGGGACGTGGGGTATGCAGTGCTCCTGATCATCCGAGATGCGTTTTGCGTGATAGCCGGACTGCTGTTCTTGGTGCTGCCGGCGGCTGGCCAGCTTCAAGTGGGCGACCTGAGCAGCAACCTGAGCGGAGTCGTTTCCGCCGGTTACAGCGCAGACTATGGAAACCAGATCAACTCGTCACACGGTTTGAGTATAGGGGGCAGTGCCACAGCCTCCGGGTACTACTACAACCCCAATTTCATCTCCTTTAATCTCTCCCCTTACTACGACCAGTCCCGGGCAAACTCCAACTTCCAGTCCATCTCCGACAGCAGCGGTGTCAATTTCTCTAGTTCCATCTTCAGCGGCAGCCATTTTCCGGGATCGATCAGCTACGCCAAGGCGTATAACAGCGAGGGACAATTTGCGGTTCCCGGGCTGCCCAACTTCACCACCCACGGCAATAGCGACACGTTTGGGATTAACTGGAGCGAGTTCGTTCCCGGCCTGCCCACCCTCACGGCAAGTTTCCAGACGGGCAGCAACCAGTACTCGGTGTATGGGGCCAATAGCAATGGCAACTCCAACTTTCATTCCTTCAGCCTCAACTCAAATTACTCGATTGCGGGTTTCAACCTAGGGGCCTCTTACCAGACTGGAGTTTCCAACTCCGTCATCCCGCAGGTTTTCCAAGGCGAGCAGACGGGAACAGTCACTACCGACAACAGCGGTTTCGGGGTGAATGTGTCGCATCGCCTTCCCATGCAGGGAGAGTTCACCACCAACTTCTACCGGTCAAATATTGATACAGATTATTTTGGCTACAGCTACAAGGGGACCTTCGACACCGCGGTCGCCGCTGCGGCGGTGCAACCTACCGATAAGCTGCATGTGTCAGTGACGGCCAGCTACACCGATAATCTTGCTGGAATTCTCTTTCAATCGCTAATCTCGTCGGGCGGTAGCCTTCTGCCGACAAGCAACCTGGAGGCCTCCCATGCCTGGGACCTAAATGGGGCGACAACTTATTCCGTGGCGCCGAACCTGCAACTCCAGGCGCAAGCCGATCGCCGCGATCAGACTTACCTCGGAGAAAGCTTCGGGGCAACTTCCTTTAGCGCGGGCCTCAGCTACGCCCATGGTTTTCTCGGCGGCGCACTGAACAGTTCGCTCAGCGTGATTGATAGCATCATTGACAACAGCAGCCAGAACGCGCTCGGTTTCTCGACCAACGCCAACTATACGCGCAGGATCGGCCGGTGGTTCGTGGGCGGGTCTTTCAACTATGCGCAGAATGTCTCGACCCTGCTGGTGACCTACACGACTTCGTACTACAGCTATTCGGGAAATCTGAGACGCCGCTTCGGCAATTTCAATTGGAGCGCGGCCGCAAACTTTAGCCACAGTGGTCTGACTAACCTGCCCGGTACCAACAGCAGCAGCCAGTCTTACACGACCAGCTTTGGATACGGACGGTGGATCAATGCCAATGCCAATTACGCCAAGTCGAATGGGATCGGACTTATTACCGGGGGCGGAGTGCTCCCCGTGAACCTGCCGCCGCTGATACCATCGGACCTGATCACGCTTTATGGCGGAACCAGCTACGGAGTTGGGCTTGGAAGTTCGCCCCTGCGCAGGCTAACCGTGTCGGCAGCTTACTCCAAGGCATCGACCAACACGTTGAGTGCGGGCATCGGTTCTTCCAACCAATCTGAGGGAGCGAATGCGCTGTTGCAATACCAATTCCGTAAAATGTACTTAACGGGGGGATACGCGCACATTTCGCAGGGCTTCAGCGTGGGGGACCTTCCGCCGGCCAAAGTGTCCACGTACTTCATTGGAGTGACTAGGTGGTTCAACTTCTTTTAGCGGGAGCGCGCACGAGAGTCCCACATTTCTTCTCAAACGTTGCCTGTGTTGTTCTTCTTCTGCTGACTCCGGTTTGGGCGTCCAAGCCCAAAGAGAAGCCCAACCAGCCTGCGCCTCCGGATATGGTGCTGGAAGGCGGTCGCAAGCTCAGCTACGAACGCAGCTTCAACTCCCAGCGCGAAGTGAAGCCGAAGCGCGGTTTCTGGAACCGGGTGCTTGACTTCGTTGCCGGCGAACCGGAATTCCGTAGTCTTATACGTCCCTACAGCATCGCAGTCGATTCCCGCGGGCGCATCATTGTGACCGACCCGGGAGCGGTCGGGGTCCACATTTTCGATTTCCAGCAACAGAAGTACAAGTTCCTCTCGCGCGCCGGCAAAGGGAAGGATCCCATGCTGGCGCCGCAGTGCGTCGCTGTGGATGCCCAGGACAACATCTACGTGACCGATTCGGAGTCGGGCAAGGTGTTTGTCTTCAACTCTGACGGGAAGTATCAGCGGGCGATCGGGAGCCTGAAAGGCGGCGAAGGTTTCTTCAAGCGTCCTACCGGGATTGCCGTCGATTCCTCGGCGCAGCGGATTTATGTGACCGACACGCTGCGCAACAAGATATTTGTTCTGGACATGCAGGGCAGCGTGGTGCAGAGCATCGGGGAAAACGGCGAAGGCCCCGGTAAGTTCAATTTTCCGACCGAGCTGCGGCTGGACGGCCAGAACCTGATGGTGGTGGACGCGATGAACTTCAGCGTGCAGGTGCTGGACCGGTCCGGAGCCTATAAGTACGCGGTAGGCAAGATCGGCGACAGCCCCGGGACCATGTTCCGTCCTAAGGGGATTGGGCTCGATTCCGAGGGCGATCTCTACGTGGTGGACGGGTTGTGGGGCGTAGTGCAGGTGTTTAACCGCGAAGGCGATCTGCTGTACTACTTCGGCAATCGCGGCACCGGGGCGGGCGAATTCCAGCTGCCGGCCGGACTGTTTATCGACCACAACGACCGGATTTTTGTGGTGGATTCCTTCAATAGACGGGTCCAGGTTTTCCATTACTACGGCGTGACCAAGCCGGCTAAGGGAGGGTCTCAGTGAAGCGCAAGTTGCTATTTGTCTGCGCGGTCATGATGTTGGCTGCGGGCACCCTGCTGGCGCAGATCACTGGAGATGTAATCGGCATGCATGACCTGGGGCCGGGCAGTAAGTCGCCGATTACCGGCGCCCGGCCTGGTTCCTGCACCTATTGCCATGAGCCCCACTCCGGGGCTGGAGGCAGAACGCCGCTTTGGAACCAGACGCAGACAACGGCAACCTATACGCTCTACACCAGTACGACCTATCACCAGAAAGGTGCTCAACCTACCTTGGGCGCCGATAGCAATTTGTGTTTGAGCTGCCACGACGGAACCGTCGCGCCCGGCCAGACCATCGTCTATGGCCAGATCGCAATGACTGGATCCATGTATCCCGCCGACGTCTTCGGGACCAACCTCCAGAGTTCGCATCCCTTCAGCCTGGTACTGCCCATCAAAGATACGATCGACTTGATAGCGTCGTTGGCTGGGCAGGGCAAGACAGGCGATCCGACGGGGAAAGTGACGCTGATTGACGGTAACATTGAGTGCACTTCCTGTCATAACCCTCATGTTCAGGCCATCGATAAGTTGTCGCTGAACTTCCTGGTCCGCGACAGTTCGAATGCGCAGATGTGTCTTGCCTGCCATGATCCCACCCGCACCATGTCCGGGCAGGTCAATCCTCTCGCGGGATGGGCAACCAGCGCACACGCCATGGCAGCCAACAAAGTAGCCGGGCAGGCGAACCTTGGCAGCTATGGCACGGTGGCGCAAAACGCGTGTATCTCCTGCCATGTGCCACACAACGCGCAAGGGCCGATGCGCCTGCTGCGCGGGCCGAATGAGCAGGACTGCATTGCTTGCCACAACGGCAGTTCGAATCTCAACCCTGCGATCCCAAATGTCTACGCCGAGTTTGCCAAGGTGGGACATCCGTTTCCTACGGGTAACAATGCACACGACGCTGCCGAGGACGTTTTGTTGAACAACAACCGGCATGCCACGTGCGCGGACTGCCACAACGGACATTCGTCCAACCAGGTGACTATCTTCCCGCCGCCTCCGGCCATTCGCGTGTCGCAGAGTGGGGTTGCCGGAATCAGTGCCACGGACGGCATATCCATCGTTAATCCTTCGGTCAATCAATACGAAAATTGTCTGCGTTGCCACGGTACAAGTTCGGGAAAAGTTGCCAATCCCATCTTCGGGTATCTGCCGCTGAGGGCGGTTTCGGCGGGCGATCCTCTGAACGTCATCCCGCAGTTCGCCACCACTGCCACCTCGAGCCATCCCGTGACCCACCAGCGCATGAGTTCGCTACCCCAGCCCAGCTTGCTGATTACGATGTCGGATTTGAGCGGCGGCACGACTCACGGGCGTTCCATGGGTAACCAGATTTTCTGCACCGATTGCCACAACAGCGACGACAATCGCGAGTTTGGCGGCATAGGTCCCAGCGGCCCCCATGGTTCGACCAACAAGCACATACTCGAAAGAGATTATGAGTTCAGCCAGGCGCCAGGACCCGGCCAGTTGATTACAAACCTGTTCCCCAACCCTGACCTGAGCATCAAGGGTCCGTACGCCATGTGTGGCAAGTGCCACGACCTTAACAACGTCGTCTCCAATGCCAGCTGGAACCATCACGGTGACCACATCAACACCGGCTTCACCTGCTCGGTTTGCCATACGGCCCACGGCATGGGCGCAAGAAGCGGGACCATCTCCGGCGAGCGTCTGGTGAACTTCGACATCAATGTGGTCGCTCCGAATGCCGGCACGCCCGTCTCGTATTCGCGAGCCACGAACACTTGCACGCTGGTGTGCCACAATGTCGCTCACAACCAAGACGGCTCGATCTCACAAGCCACGCGGAGGAACAACGGGACCATGCTTCCCAAGAAGCGGTAAGACCGCAGTTGGCTGCTGCTGGGTGACGGAACAACTATGTCCACGAATTCCGGGGTGCGGGAAGCGGCCGTTCCCAGCGTCTTCCGCAATCTGAGCAACAGCGCGCCGGTGCAGATAATCGGGTTGCTGTTGTTGTTCAGCATGGCAGCCTGGTATGAAGCGTTCCACCTTTCTGCGTTGGCCGATTCCGATATCTGGTGGCATCTCCGTACCGGCCTCTGGATATCGCGGAATTATGGGGTCCCGCATAACGGCCTGTTCTCGCAGCACGCGTCGTTACCGTGGATCGATTCCAGTTGGGGCTTCGATCTCCTAACTGCTGCGGCCTACAGAATATTAGGGTTGCGCAGTTTGCCGACGTTGTTGATGGCCTTCCAAGTGGCGATCGCAGCATCGCTGTTTCGGCTGGCGCGCGCCTCACGGCAGAATTTCTGGTCTGCCGTGCTTTTGGTTGCGGTCGCACAGTATTGCATCTCCCCCCTGCCGCTACGGCCTGCACTCTGTTCCATCCTGCTGCTGGCACTAGAGCTGGCAGTGCTGTTTAACAGCAGGCGTACCGGCGACGCGCGGGCACTCTACTGCTTGCCTGTCCTCTTCATTGCATGGGTCAACCTCGACCGGCAATTCAGCTACGGGCTACTCGCCCTGGCGCTTTTTTGCGCTGCCCTCAGCGCTGAATACTTCTTGCGCAGCGCCGGTGTCGCATGGTTCGAAACCGGATCTTCCGCCGTCACACCAGCAAGGCTCGGGGCGGTGTTTGTCGCCTGTCTTCTGGCGACCCTCGTCTCTCCCTACACCTATCGCTTGCACGAGCTGGTATGGCGAAGCGCGACCAGTTCCGCTATCGACTGGTACCTGCGCGAACTTCATGCTATGCGCTTCCGCCAGCTACAAGACTTCCTGCTGATGCTGCTGGTGATGACGGCGTTCTTCGCTCTGGGACGCCGCCGCTCGCGAGACCTTTTTCCGCTTGCACTGATGGTCGTTTGTGCCGTGATCTCATTCCGCTTCCAGCGCGATAGCTGGCTGGTCGTGGTCGCCTCGGTCGGGGTCATCGGCAATGCGCTCGCCACATCGCAATCCGAGGAAGCGCGGAAGACCAATCAGCGAATCGGTTGGACGGAAAAACTGGTGACCGCGGGCCTTGTCCTGATAATGCTGGCTGCCTTCGCGCTGCGAATTTCCGTCCGGCAAGAGGTGCTGATGGCCAAGGTTAGCGAGAGCTTTCCGGTGCGCGCCAGCGACTACATCCGCCAGAACCGGCTTCCGCAACCTTTATTCAACAGCTATTTCTGGGGTGGATTTCTGACGTGGTATCTCCCCGAGTACCCAGTCGCCATCGACGGCCGCACCGATCTGTACGGCGACGCCATAAACATTCCTTATTTCAAACTGACGCATGCGGAGATTCCTCTGGAGTCCCATCCAGACTTCGCCCAGGCGCAGACCATTGTTCTGGAAGCGAATTCTCCAATCGCTGAAGCACTCGCAACGTTACCTGGCGNNTCGAGTGGCGTACCGCGATGAGCAGGCGATGGTGCTGGTAAGAGAATGACAAATGGTGAAGCCCGAAGTGGACGGCCGAGGTCAGGAATCGCGTTAGGCTACGGAGCCCCCCGATACGTCCCTGCTAAGGATTGACCCGCTCAAAGACAAAATAGACCTGCGGCTCGCCAAGAGTGTTCTCAAAAAACTCAGATCCTTCGGAATAAAACGCGAGCCTATACCCGAATTGCTCCATGAACGCAGTCTGACGGAGGCGGGATTGCTCGCTACGATCGTTGACCGCCAAAAGCACGTAACGAGAACCAAGCTTCGCGGGCGTCAGGACCGTTACCTTTCGTGCGAAACCAAGAGAGTGGTGAAAAAAAGCCGAGGCATTAGGACCACCATAATTCTCGAATATGTTGTGATCGAAGTACGGCTGGACGCCGACCGGATAAAAGAAAAATGCGCTGCAGCCCTGTTGTTCGGCGTTGACAGATTTCAGGAACATCGCTGCGTCGCGCGCCCCTGAATAATTTCCAGCCCAATCGTTGCGAATCGCTACGTAGGACCACGTAACCTGCCACCCAATCAACATTGCGAAAGCTACCATGAAGGCCAGATGAACGCCTCGCCTGTCGTTCGAGAAAGTCGAAAAAATCTCTGCATCCGGCCAAAGCATCCATACACAGACGATAAACGCGACGAGTACCAGGCCCACATGATGCTGACCACCCCGGAGAAAGCCATAGACAGCCGCCATGCCCAGCACCGATGGCAGCATCAGCAGCAGACCACGGTTCAGGAGAAACCATAAACACGCGATCAATAAGAAGCCCGCGGAGACGTAAATGGAATTGGAGAATGCTCCGAACAGGCAGCTCATCGTCTTCAATAAGTGAATCTGGAGTGGAAGGCTTTGTGCTTCCGCCACGCCAACCGTGTCGTGCGGGGGAAACACAACCACCAGGAAGATGACGATCGACAAGGCGACAATCGCCGCCGCAGTAATCGTCCGCCGCTGTTCATCTGGCGAAAAATTCTTCCACCCGGACGCGATTTGCCAAGCGGTAAAGCATGCCATGCAGACTGCCAGGAAAGCAGAGTGAGTACTGACCTGGATTAGCAGCGCGAGGGTCAGACCAAATGCAAGGATTCGCCGCTGGCCTTGGCGATAAAAATAAGCCGCCAGAAATCCAAGCAAGGGAACAAGAAGATACGATCGGGCTACTACAGCGTACTGATAAACGAAAAAGAACGAGCTCCCGATGAGGTACCGCAGAATGCGCGGAAAGGGCGCCAGGAAAATGAGGACTGCAAGTCCCGTGATTGCAAATGCCGCTCCAACGTATCCGAGATAAACGTAGGGCAAATGGAAGAGGTGATTCAGCGGCCAGAGAATCGAATACCAGAGTGGAGGATGTCCTTCGTATCGAAGCTCGCTGAATACCATGCGCGTCCAAGGCAGATCACGGGCGATAAGCCAGGATTGTGCTTCGTCCGCCCAGGGTTCATGTTTGCTCACTGTGTACAGGATCAGGGCAGAAAGACCAGCGAATACCGTGAGGTCAAGGAGTCGAAGAACTTTGCCCAGGGGCTGCTGCTCTGACATCCTCACCTCGCATCCTGGCTTGCGCGCACAAACACCGATGCAATCTTGTCTTCGTAGATCTTGCGAAAGCGAGGATCGAGATCCAGCGTCGAGACCAGCCCATCGGTCTTGCGCAGCAGAACGATGCCCGCTTCATTCAAGACAGGGTCGGTCTTGTACGACGGGTCGCCATTGTCGGTTTTGAAGGCAGGGGCATCCATCTCGTCTCCGTACAGATCATTGCGCCCGTCGATGGAGACGGGGTATTGCGGCATGTACCACATCAGGAAGCCTCCCCAATCGAAGGTGTTGTAGAGCGGCCCGGGAGGGGGATTCTGGCGCAGAAAGTTGACCGCATTCACCGGAAAGGTCCCGCTGATAGCGCGGTCCAGACCGCGGGTTGTGAAGTCGGTTCCGCGGGCGAACAACAGTAGTGTCAGGGCCACGCAGGCGAAAACTCCAGCCAATTCGGGCCAGGTCTCGCGAGGCTCGTGCTCGGCCTCCTCGACGGGAACGTCAGCGATGCAGGCTGCCGCCGGAATGCACAGGAACCAAGCGTCGCGCATGGTGCGAAAGGCCGCTACGCTGGCAAGCACCAGCAGGGCCAGCTTGAACAGGTCAATCCTCTTCTGCCTACCGACAACAAAAAACCCTGCTGCGCCCAGCAGCAGCTCCACGTAATTGCTGTAGGAGCGGAAGCTGAGCGGTTGCAGCTCGATGATCATGGAGTAAGTGAGCTTGGCGCGCGAATATTCCGCGATGACGCCGTACAGGTGGTACGAATACGGCCCCACCAGCGTAGCCAACACGCAGGCGGCAAACACAATCGCCAAAGGGCCCGCGGGAACGGCCGCTGGCGCCAGAAAGCCCGGAACTATCCCGAAGTGCGCTGCCACTCGCTGCACCAGGTTGATGCCGAGAAACAGTCCCACCAGGAACAGGCCATAGATGAACTGAATGTGCAGATTCGACCAGAAAAGAAAAATCAGCGGTAGCCAGTAGAGCTTTTGCACCTGCCCGCTACGGTTCGCTTCGAGGATCAGAGCCAGCGTGACGCTGAACAAGGTAATGGAGAAAAACCCGGGCCGCGGCATCATGTCGAAGAGAAACGCCGAGCACGCAATCGCGGTCAGCACCAATGCCGGCCAGAATCGGCCAGCGAGGCGCCGCAGCATCCAAAAGACGCAAAAAGCAACTGCCAGCGTCAACAACACTCCGAACGTCCCCATGCCGTGAAGACCGAACCAGGCATAGGCGCGCGAGAGCAGTATCTCGTAACCCCAGCTATAGGCGACCCACGGGCGATGGGCTGCCGTTCGGGAAAGGATTCCGGTGTGGGGGACGGCGAGATTTTGTACGATCCAGTCGCCGACCTTGAGATGCCACCAGATGTCGAGGTCGCGAACGCAGTATTTCGAGTTCACCGCAATGAATCCCACGGTGGCCAGTAGACCGGCGAGCGCCGCCAACTGCAGCAAGCGCAGCCGCAAAAGTGCGCCCAACTCCTGCAGCGCACTCATAATTCAAGGTACCTGTGAGCGACGGCCATCATGGCTTCATTTCATTGCTCAGGAACCGGACTAGGAACTGGCAGGCCGGAAGCGGCGGCGAACTCACTCACCGTCTGTCCCCCCACTTCGCCGGCCTCGTGATACTCGGCGTCCTGGTTGACCGCCCAGACATCGAACTTGCGCTCCCCCGCCAGAATATTCTTGGCTGTAAGCATGGCTGTCATCATGGCATGGTCCTGATTGTTGTACTTGTGCATGCCGTTACGGCCCACCAGGTGGAGGTTCTCGCAATGTTCCTCAAGTGCCTGGCGGATAGTTGCGACATGCTGCAAATAGGCGTCATCGTAAACAGGATATGCCTTGGGCTGACGGATCACGCATCCATCCACGACGTCGGCCTGCAATCCGAGGTTCACCTGCTCGATCTCTTTTTTCGCAAGGGCGAGCAGCTCAGCGTCCGGGGCGGACCACAGTTGGTCGCCCTCGAAGCAGAAATATTCCAGGCCGTAGCAGCAGTAGCTGGGGTCGGGAACCATCTCTGGAGACCAAGACTTGTAGTTCTGAACGCGCCCGACCTTTACCCCGGGATCGTGAATGTAAATCCAGTTGTCGGCGACACGGTCCTGTTCGCGCAAGATCAGGCCCACGGTGAGGAAGTCACGATAGCGCAATGACTGCGCGGCCGCCACGGCCGCCTCGGGAAGCGGCGGCTGTATTTGCGCGACCAGTTGCCGCATGGGCATGGATGAGACCAAGTGTTGACCGCGATACTCTTCTTTTTCGCCGGCAGCAGTTCGAGCCGTGACGACCCATGACTTGCTGAGAGAATCGAAACGGCAACCCACCACCTGCCGGCCGAGATGTACCTGTCCGCCCATCTGCCGAACCTTGTCGGCACAGGCTTCCCACATCATGCCCGGCCCCTTGCGCGGATAGCGGAAGGTGTCGATCAGCGTCTTTACGACGTCTTTGCGGTTGCGGGGCTTTCGCTTGGGCAACAGGGCGTGCTTGATGGCCGATGCCAGCGACAGTCCCTTGATGCGCTGCGCCGCCCAGTCAGCCGAGATCTCCTGGCAACTCATGCCCCAGACTTTTTCGGTGTAAGTCTTGAAGAAGATGCGAAACAGGCGCTCGCCGAAATGGTTCACCACCCAGTCCTCAAATGACTTGGGGTTAGGAGTGGGACGCAAACGAGCCTTGGCAAACGACAGCACGCAGAGAACCGACTCGAAGAAACCCAGCTTGGTAAGCGCCTCGATGGGTCTCAGGGGATAGGCGAAGAACTGGCCGCGATAGTAGATGCTTGAGGCACGCGGCCGCTCAAGCATGAGATCGCCGGCAATCTCGGTCCAGAGGTCTTCCACTTCGCGCGACTTGGAGAAGAAACGGTGACCTCCGATGTCGAAGCGAAATCCCTTGTAGTTGACGGTCCGGGATATCCCTCCGACGTACTCGGGATCGCTCTCCAGCACGACGACTGGCACACCTTGCTTCGCGAGCTGGTACGCGGCTGTCAGACCTGCCGGTCCGGCTCCAACAATCACGGCTTTGAAGAGTTCTTGTGTCACGCCACACCTTCGTTTCACAGAAGGGCTAGGCCCCACGCCTCATGGCGTTACCAACCTATTTGCAATTGCATGACCCTTGACTCGTCGCACCGGCGATGGTTGTAAGTTCAATCTGGACATTAGTTTACCCAAGGGGAGTTTTGTCCATTGGGCGGGCTGCCGCGCCAAATCACCCTTGGACTGCGGACAAACTCGCCCTTAGTCTCCTGGCCAACCAGGCCCCGGTAACGACTAAGTTGCTGAAAACAAATAACGGGCATGAGATTCTCATGATTCCCGGTCTGGCATCAGGTGTGCCCTATAAATGTGGTTCGTCCGGCGGAGATTCCGACGAGGCGGTTCCGGAACGATTCAAGGAGTTATGCAAACTATCCCCGAACAACTGCCAGACACTGAGGTCATAGGTTCTCGCGCGGCAACCCAGATGAGACGGGAAGAGCAGGCATGGAACTGGGTCCTGGACTGGATTCTGCCGCTGCTGACCGTGCTGGTGTTGCTGGCTTCGTGCGTCCTCGGTTCGGCGAAAAAAGAAATCTGGATCGACGAGGCCTACACTCTGCAAGTTATTACCGACCCCAGCTTGCCTCACATGATGCATGCGCTGGCGAACGCCGTCGACGGCGGTATGCCGCTCTACTACATTCTGGCGCACGCATGGGGAGTCGCGTTCGGCACCAGCCTTTCGACCCTGCGCTTGTTGTCCTCGATCTTTGTCTGCGCTGGTGTCTTGCTGTTGTGGAGCACCTTGCGCCGAGCCTATACGGCATGGGCCGTGTCACTTGCCATCGTGGCTACGACCGTGACGTCTGCAATTCTGCTTCACCAGAACGTCGAGGCGCGATACTACGGATTTTATTTTGCCTGCGCTGCCCTGGTATTTGCGGTGCACCTCAGGCTGACAGCGACGCTGGCACCCTCTCGCCGTCTGGTGATGGCGGCGATACTCGCGCACGGCGCGCTGGTCATGTCCCATCCTTTCGGTGTGCTGTACAGCGGCACAGCGATAGCCGGGCTGGCCTTCACGGACTATCGTTCTGGCAGGCTTCGCTGGAGCCTGTATGCAGCGCTGGCCGCCTCATGGCTGTTGTTGCTAGCTTGGATCGGGCCGATCCTGAAGGTTCACGACCTGGCGCAGCCCCGTAACTGGACACCCATACCTACTACGACGGAGGTTCTGGAGTTGTTTGCGTTCGGATCGCCGTGCCTGGCATTCGGACTCCTGATGGGTACAGGTCTCACCGCGCTCGCACCGAAGGCGAGGGATGAATCCGGAATTCCGGACAGCTCCGCCCCTCTGCTTTATCATGCCTTTGCATTTCTGCTGCCTCCGATTCCAGTCGCGCTCCTCTCCTGGGGGAGTTCCTCACTATTTGTAGCTCGCTATTTCCTGCCTAGCCTGATTGGTGCTGCGACTCTGATTGCATACCTGCTGGACTCCCGCCTGAGGACGGTTCGACTGAATTTTGCCTTGCGGTTCGCATGGTGCGTCCTGTTAGCTGTCATTCTTGCCTGGCCGCTGCTCAGCATCGAAAAAACCAGGGACAACCGTTTCGAGGTCCTCGATCGCAGCATCCCTCTCGGTTTACCGGTGATGATTGCTGATGCGCATGTCTTTCTTCCCCTCACCTATCTCAGCCACAAGCCCGGTCGGCCTTACTACTACCCGCTCGATTGGGACGCCGCACTGAGTGCCGGATCCACCGTGGACTACAAACTCATGCGGAACGCCAGTGCGGCCGGATATTCCAGTGACCGGATTATTGATGGCCGCCAGGCGCTTTGTCGCTTCGAGAGTTTTCTCGTCCTCGACGATCCGAAGCTTGCCTGGTTTCGCGAGCGCATTTTTAACAATCCTGATTACGAAGTCGAGCACCTGGGCAATTTCCCGGAAGGACGGCAGCTTTGGCTGGTGAAGAGGCTGCCCAACAACACGCAGTGTTCGGGGCGGTAACCCAAGCGCGCCAAATCACACGCAGGCTGCGGGCAAACTCGCCATTGCGCACACTGCGGCAAGATTAGAGCTTAGCTAAACCGCTGTATCTAAACACCATACTTGCCATTGCTTTCGACGGCCGTTTGGCAGCACGTGTGCACTTGCAGATATAGGCCTTCTGCGCGGAGTGGCTTCGCGGCTACTTCAGAACGATGCTTTGAGGAGTAACCAAGAATGGACAACGAAGCCAACCAGCCCACCACTTCGGGCCCAAACTGGACGCCGACCCAAACCTACGCCATGGCGGCCGTCTGCCTGCTGATTGGCGTGTTGGTGGGATATCTGGTGCGCGGCTCGGCCAATCCCGCGGGCCAGGCGACCCCACCTTCCGCAGAGATGCAGCGGCCTGCAACCGCCCCGCCATCCGGTATGGAACAACAGAAGATGCCAACTCTGGATGACATGAAGCGCATGGCCGACAAGCAGGCGGAGCCGCTGCTGGCCAAGCTGAAGGCCGATCCGAAAAACGTGGAGCTGCTCAACAAGACCGCGCTTAACTACAAAGCGGCCCACCAATTCAAAGATGCTATCTCGTACTTCCAGAAAGCTCTCGATGTCGATCCGAAGAACGTCGCCATCCGCACAGACATGGCTTCGTGCATGTACTACACCGGCGACGTGGATGGCGCCCTCGCAGAACTGGACAAGTCGCTGACTTATGATCCCAAGCACCCGGGAACGCTAATGAACATCGGAATTATCAAGTGGCAAGGCAAGCACGATGTGAACGGCGCAGTTGCCGCTTGGGAGAGGCTCCTCAAGCTCAACCCCAACTTCCCACAGAAGGAAGTGATCGAACACCTGATCACCGAGGCCCAGCAGCAACGAAACACCGCGCAATCCTCGAACCAACCGAAAGGATAGCCGAGCGCGAAGTGCATAGTCGCTTATCCGGCAGGTCCTTCCTTATTTTGATGCTCGCTATCGCTAAAGATTGCGCCGCAAGGCTCTTCGCTGGCATACTGCTGCGATCAACGTCGGACGGCAGCAGATAGCACGTGGGCTGGCAGTGTTATCGTTTGTGGCTTCAAGCCATGCTAACTTTCTCCTGCGTGGTGGACGCCAGCGGCGCGATAGTTGAGGAAGATCGATCGGGTGCGGGCGGAGCGCAAGCGCGGCGCGTAGCACGGATACAGAGGTGAGTCTCTTCCGGGACGACAGAGATTCTCTTACACTGTCGCCTCGGCTGGGGTAAGAACCTATTGAAACTGATCAGTGCGAAGAGGCCGGCAGCACGAAGTCGATGCCGCGATCCTCGTTGTCCTTCTTCGTGGCTGGCAGATCGAGATCCGAGAGACTGATTTTCCTGGCGCGCGCTTCATTGAAGACCCAAATCGTCTTGCCGACGATGGCGTAGTTTTCGACTTCCTCGGCGTGGCCATCGTGGTAGATGAGCACCGTCTCGGCGTGAATCTGGGCTTTCGCTTGCGGCTGCTCCGCTGACTTCGGCGATTCCCGCTGTGCGCGCAGCGCAGCCATTTCGTTGTTCAGGCGATCGATCTCCTGCTGTTGGGCCTGGCTGTTCTGCGCGTAATAACTCGAGTTGTCGGGAGAAACGTACACATAGGACGGATACGTCTGCGCCGCATACGTGTCGGGATACGAATCGTAAGCGTAGGAGGAATCGTACCAGCCGAGGCCGCCGTACCAGCCCCACCCCGGCCAACCCCAGCCTCCGTAGCCATAACCCCAGGGCCGATAGCCCCACGGACGATACGGGTAGGATCCATGCCAGCCCGAGCCGTTCCAAGCGTCGCCACTCCAGCCGCGGGAGCCTCCTCCCCAGTAAGCGCCGGCATGAGAAGCGCCGCCATAGCTGGTTCCATGCCCGTATCCGCCGCCGTGCGGGGCGAAGCTGCCTCCGCCTGAGGAGAATCCGCCGCGGCCGCCACCCATGGACATGCCACCGCGCCCGCCTCTCTGCGCCCACACCGGAGTGGCCAGCAGAGATGCGCCCAAGGCCGTTATGAATAGCCAGCGACGCATACCGATATTATCGCTCTATCTGGCGAGAGAAGGAAGCTCTTGATTGCGGAGGACGGTGGCGCCGATTTTGCGCGCGGTGGGTGGAAGTGGAATTACCGAGGAGGGAGTCTACTTCCTAACCCGCTTCTACCGCAATCCCAATGACCAGACGTTCACAGAGACTCTGTTGGCGCATTGGTCATCCTCGCCACTTTGGGTTTCAGTTATGTTGCAGCCAAATACATTCTCCCATGGGAACCCAGCGTCCGTTCATGCAGGTTTAGCGAACCTCCCCGGGTCGGTTTGGGTCTGTGAAGATCAGCACCAGAGTGCGCCTCCGAGGCTGACGCTATGCAAGACCGACGAGAGAGTGTGGTCTCTAGCCTGGATTATTCATGAGCGCACGTAGTTTTTTGGGGTGTCATCCTGAGCGACGAGCGCAGCGCGGAGTCGAAGGACCCCTATGGTCGCCAGCCATCTCAAACTTGCTGCTGCGCCACGCGGCCAGACTGTGATTTCTCGCAGCTATCGCCGACACATGCAGTTGGCACCCCGGAAAGACATTCAATTCGCAGCCTTTCCCGCTGGCTCTTGTAGGCAACTCGAATCTTGCAAGAACCACAGTGAGTCGTCCAGCCTTGCGTTCCCCTCATCCCCTAAAATCTGTGTAACTTTGTTCGATCTGCAGCGTACTGCTTTATGGACGCCAAGAGAAACAATACGAAAGGATCGCAGTCCCGCGAGGGCAAAGCCACGCAAATGGAGGGGCCGGATCTAGAGAGCGTAATCGAGCGCGCACAAGGCCACGATGCCGAGGCGCTGGGGGAGATCTATCGCCTCTATGTCCGGCGCGTATTCGGCTTGTGCCGTTACATGCTGGACTCACGGGAGAGCGCAGAAGATGCCACCAGCGAAGTCTTCCTCAAGCTGCAGCGCTCCATCGAGAGCTACGACGGGTCAATACCGTTTCCCAGGTGGCTGCTGCGGGTGGCCGGCAACCAATGCATTGACGCTTTGCGGCGCCGCAAGCGTGGCCGGCAGGTGATTGTGGAAGCTGAAGAAGGAGTCGCGGTCCTCGAGGCAGCCAGCTCGGAACCGTCGCCGCTGGGTGCCGTCCTCAGCACGGAAGAGAGGGCGCAGGTGCGCGATGCCATTGCCCGTCTGCCGGAGAACTATCGCGTGCCGCTGGTCCTGCGCTATTACGGCGAATTGAGCTATGACGAAATCGCCCAGCAGTTGGGCCTGCAGAGGAACTACGTGGCGGCGTTGATATTTCGCGCCAAGCAGGAGCTGCGCCGGAAACTGGGCCACAGGAGCAAGTGATCATGGAATGTTATTCGGAACAGATCGTCTCTATCTTCGTGGACGGTGAACTGGCGGTGGAGGAGGCGCGGCGCCTGCGAGACCACCTAGCCACGTGCCGGCGCTGCCGGCAACTGTTGGACGCATTACGCGCTGAGAACCGCGTTCTGAGCGAAAGCCTGCAAGAGCTTCCGGAAGAAGCAGTCAGCCCGGCGGGCTTCTCCCGTTTGCCGTGGTCTTTGCCGTGGGGTGACGTAGCGGTCGTGGCCGCGGTGCTGGCGCTAGGTTCAATGGTTGTCGGCTGGATCGATAAGCTGAGCATTCCGGAAGCGCTGCAATGGTTAAATCCCTTCAGCTTAAACGGCCGCACCAACCTGATCTTCAACCTTTCTTACTACTTTGCACACGGAGGTACTGCCATGGTGGATGATTATGCTGCTATCGTCGGAAAGATCTTTTTGCTGTTGCTGTTGGGCGGCAGCGTGGTGCTGCTCGCACGGCGATTGCGTCTACGCCAACCTGGCCTGCGCCTGCTGATCGTGCTGCTTGCGTTGTCGTTGCCCGGCTTTGCCTTGGAGCGGCGTCACAGTGAGGTCGTCACGGTAGCGGCGCACGAGACTGTAGACGACACCCTCTTGGCCTCCGGCAACATTGTGCGCGTGGAAGGCGTCGTCAATGGGGACTTGCTGGCTTTTGGCGGGACAGTGGAAGTGCGTGGCACTGTCAAGGGTGACTTAGTGAGTTTTGCCAAGAGAACTGTGGTGAGCGGAACCGTGGAAGGTAACATCTACAACTTTTCAAATTCGCTCGACCTGGACGGGCAATTGGGCCACAGCATCTACGGGTTGGTGCAATCCTTGCGTGTGAATGACCGGGGTCGCGTGGGCGACGGAGTGGTGGTTGCCGCCGGCGACGTCAGCCTGGAGGGCGAGGTGAATCGCAGTGTGACCATGTTCGCCGGTAATGCCGATGTGAGCGGCAGCATCGGCCGCGAACTGACCATGACCGGGGATAGCCTTACCCTGACTAACACCTCCCGAATCGGCGGTAGCCTGAGCGCTCGCGTGCATCAACTGAAAAACGTGCACATTGCCGACGGCGCGACGATTACGGGCACACGTGACATCCAGGTGCGCGTGCGGCAGAGCCATTTCACGCGCCCCAGATTCTACTTCTACCAAGCTGTCTGGCTCGCTGCCGCCATGCTGGTGGGATGGTTGGGCCTGGTTCTGTTTCCCGGCTTCTTCCAGGCCAGCACGCAGGCGGTGGGCTCAGGCTGGCGCAGCCTCGGGCTTGGGGTTGGGGTCCTGGCGGGCGTGCCTGTGGCCATAATCTTGATAGCCATCACGCTGGTTGGCCTTCCGGCCTCGCTAATGTTGCTCGCGCTGTACCTGGCTGCGATCTACCTGGCAAAGATTTGGGTTGGAGCATTCCTGGGGCACATGCTCCTGAAGCCGGCTGGGGCGACTAAGAGCGATTGGCTGCTGGGACTACTGGTGGGCCTGCTGATCCTCACCATCGTCGGATACATCCCGTATCTTGGCGGGCTCGTCCGCTTGGGGGTGGTTTGCCTAGGTTTGGGAGCGTTTGCCTGGCAGCTTTATCGGGTTTCACGACCGGCAATAACGACCTGAAAGAGCCTCCTGAAGTTGGTCGAGGCCAAGCAAGATTTGACGATGCCATCCTGGAAGGGACTACTCGTGGTTTGTTGCCGTAAGATTGCCATTTCATCCGCGACCCCTTCAACTAGCGAGCCACGGACTATTCGGAAGTTGACTCAATTGGCGAAAAGAGGGCTTCTCATGAATCGGCTGCTTGTCGTCAAGAAAAGAGGACCTCGGGAAGCCGACCACTGATTGTGGATGTGTGGTCGGCAACCTGGCAGCTCACCCGCTGTTACTTTCAGCCCTTTGACTTTGCCGCCAAGCATCTAAATAATTGAACTCGCCCTCCATGGACATCTACGAGCAAATCGTTGAGCTTCGCCGCCAGGGACGCCGCGGCGCTGTCGCCACCATCACCAACGTTCGCGGTTCCATCCCTTCCTTCCAGACTGCGAAGATGCTGGTGCGCGATGATGGCTCCATCGTGGGCACCATTGGCGGCGGCTGCGTGGAAGCCGAGGTTTGGCAGGTCGCGCGCGAAGTGATGGAAGAGGAGAAGCCGCGCTCGCTCACCTTCAACCTCAACAACAATCCCAAGTACGACACCGGCCTGGTCTGCGGCGGCACGCTGGAAATCTTCATCGAGCCGGTGCTGCCGCCTGCGCTGCTATACATCTTTGGCGCCGGCCATGTCGCATACAACCTATATAAAGTCGCGGCCATTGCCGGTTTCGACGTAGTCGTGGTGGATGACCGCGAGGCTTACGCCAACCGTGAGCGCTTTCCAGACGCCCGCGAGGTGATTGCCCGAGATTTCGAGCTGGCGACGTCGCAACTCACTCCGCCAGAGTCGTCATACATTGTCATCGTGACTCGCGGACACCGCGACGACATGCGTGTGCTGCGCTGGGCTCTGAATACGCGCGCGCGCTATCTTGGGATGATTGGTTCACGTCGCAAGACCATCTCGATCTACAAGGAACTAGAAAAAGAAGGAATCCCGGCAGAGAAATTCAAAGACATACACGCGCCTGTGGGTCTCGAGATCGGAGCGGTCACGCCGGAAGAGATCGCGGTTGCCATCGTGGCCGAGATGATTGCCATCCGGCGGCACGCGCCGACGGACGTTGCCAGCAAGATGTATTCCTACCCACTCCGTAACGCTGCGGCGCACGATGAGCAGGATGCTGCCATCGAAGAAGGGCCCACCCATGAGGGTCTCACGCTTTGAAGGGGCACGGCTTCAGCTACCGAAGCGGGTGACTAATGCGCCGCTGAAGCGGTGCTCCACCCGAATACCCGAGATCAGAATCTGTTCTATCGCCGGTTGTCCGTCTGCGGCTCGGGATGAATGAGCACGCGGAACAACTCGGGGACTTCCTGGCGAAACCGGCTTTCCATCGTAGTTTGAATATCGTGCACGCGCGAGAGCGGCAGATCGTCGTCCATGGTGCAATGCAGCGACAGGTAGAGTCGTCCGCCAACCCGTTTGAATATGAGGTCGTGCATATCCACGACTTCAGGAAATCCCTCCCTCACCTGTTGTAGCCGGTGTTCAAAGCCCGGCGCGCGAACCAACCCATCGCTGGTTTCGATGGTCGCCGGCTCGCTCTCGATGTGGGTCAGGATGCTGGAGATCTCGGCGACCTCCTCCTTCATCTCGGTTTCCAAACGGGTAACTCGATCGTGCGCCTCCTTGAGGCTGAGACTTTCGTCGAGTTCAACATGCTGCTCCACGTGCAGACTGCCGCCGAGGTCCTGCACGCTGATGTCATGCACGTTGAGGTTGTTGCGAGTGGCCACCGCACGAATCCGGTCGAAGAGGCTTTCCTGCCGGCTGGCCCGCGAAACCGTGTTCACTACAACGTCGGCAGCGGGCAGGACGGCGCGGACGCAGGCCGCAACTTCGTTGGAAACCTGTTCGGACTTCTGAAACGTCACATTGCGCGACATGGCCACGGAAACGTCGGCAAAATAGTGGCTGCCGCCGCGCCGGATCCGCACTCGGCCCACTTCCAGCACGCCGTTTACGCGGTACACCTCTTCGATAATCCGGTTGCGTACGCCGGCGGGAGCTGCGTCAAGCAACGCGTCGATGGTTTGCCGCGCCAGGCGCCAACTGACGTACACCACAATGCAAGCCACACAGAGTGCGGCGATTGAATCGGCGTTCGCCAGTCCGGGATGCGAGTATTGTCGTCCCGCCAGCACCAGGGCCAATCCGAGAATGACGACCGCGCTGGACCAGATGTCGGTGCTGAAGTGCAGCGCATCGGCGTGCAGCGCCTGGCTGTCATATTTGTCGGCTATGCGTCGCAGGCGGCGTGAGCGCCAGTAGTCAACCACGATCGAGATCCCCATGACGGCGAATGCCCAGATGGTGGGCTCGATGTGGACGAAATGAAAGAAGAGGCGATTGACTGCCTCATATACGATCCAGACGCAGGTCAGCAGCAGCAAACCAGTCTCGAGAAAGGCGGAGAAGCTTTCGATTTTCCCGTGACCATACTGGTGATCGGCGTCGGCGGGCTTGTCGGAGACGCGAACCGAAAAATACGTGATGATCGCCGCCACCAGATCGAGGCCGGAATGCGCAGCCTCGGAGAGAATACCCAGACTGCCGGTCGTCACCCCAACGATTGCCTTCAGCAGGGTGATAGCAACCGCGGCAAAGATGGAATTCAGGGCAACCGCCTTCTTCTCCACCCTCATGCCCGCGGTCGTGACGGGTTCCGCCATGGTTTCGATTATTCACCTTTCGCTTAAATCCGCAACCTCTGGACTATCCGCTGCAGCAAGCTTCTGACGAGAGTCAGCCCTAATGTGGTACATTTTTGTATCTAGCGACCTGCTCCGCCTTACGGCGGCATTATTCCTGGAGGAACACCACTACATGCCACGTTCTACTTTTCTGGTCCTTGCGCTTTCGTGTGCTCTTAGCTATGCCGCCTATGGCCAGCAGCCGGGTTCGAACCAACCTCCTGCTCCGCCTGCGGCATCCACTTCTAATACTCAAAGCTCGACGCCGGCGCCTCCCAGCCCCGCCACATCGAGTGTCCCAATGGATCAAGCAGTCATCACTCTGAAAAATGTGTGCCAGCCCAAGGCCGGCGCCACAACGCCGCCCGCCGGTTGCGTGAGCAGCCTCACCCGCGAGCAGTTTGAGAAGATGACCAAAGCGCTACAACAACCGGACAAGCCTCCCATGCCTCCCGATGTGATGCGCAACTTCGCCTCGCAATATTCGAAGCTGCTGGTCTTTGCCGACACCGCGCGCGAGCTTGGCCTGGAGAACGATCCGCGATTTCGACAGATTCTTCAGTTCGCCACGAATCAGATCCTGACCGACGCGCTGAACCAGCACATCATCCAGGAGGCCTCGCATGTCTCCGATCAGCAGATCGAAGACGATTACAAGCAGAACCCCAAGAAGTACGTCGAAGCTACGCTGCTGCGCATCATAGTTCCGCGGACCGCCGCCAGTGGCGACAAGCCTAAGCCCAGCGATGCCGAGGAACAGGCTTACGCCGACAAAATCAGGGAACGCTGGGTCGCGGGCGAGGATCCGGTTAAGTTGGAAAAAGAAGCGATGGAGCACGCTGGTCTCACCACTGCCCCGCCCGACGTCAATGTCGGCGCCCGCCGTCCCGGTACCTTGCCTGAGGCGCATGAGCCCGTCTTCGACTTGAAGCCCGGTGAGGTTTCCCCTGTGTTTTCTGACCCCGGCTCGCTCTATGTTTACAAGCTCGTTTCCATTCGCCCGGTTCCGCTCAGCGACGTTAAGGCGACCATCTCGTCCACTTTGCAGCGGCAAATGATCACCGATAAGATTCAACAAATCCAGAGTTCGGCGACCATAGTCCTCAACGAAGCTTACTTTGGGCCCGAGACAGCGCCGACGCCCCGTCAAACAACCATCATTCCAAAAGGCGCTGGCGCTAAGCCGGACTCAGGATCGGCTCCGCCAAATCCGAATGCAGCACCTGCGCCGGCACCGAATCCGGGGGCGCCTCCAAAATAGTCATGCCGCCGGAACGAACTGTCCTGGTCACGGGAGTTTCTGGAAATCTGGGCGCCCGGTTACTGCCGTTGCTTTCCGATTTTCACGTGGTGGGCGTGGACAAACGCCCGCCCGGCAGTTCCGGTCTGGCGAGATTCGAGCAAGCGGATCTGGGCCGTGAGCCGTCTTGCTGGCAGCTCATTGAGTTGCTGCGAGAAACCGGGGCGCGGTCCGTAATTCATCTCGCATTCGTCTTAGATCCCGTGCGCTCGGGCGTTCTCGACCCGGAACGGATGTGGCAGATCAACGTCGCGGGGACGGCCCGGGTTATGGAAGCCGTGAGCGTAGTCAACCGTACCGGCGGCCAGATCGAGCAGTTCATTTTCCCCAGCAGTGTCGTCGTCTATGGTCCGGAAACCCCAGGGCCAGTCAAAGAGGAAGCTCCGCTCCGTGCCCACACCCTGCCCTACGCCATTCACAAACGTGAGTGCGACGAGGTGGTTCGCTATCGAGCCGAGAGCCTCGGCGAATGTCGCACCTACATGGTGCGTCCTCACATTTTCGTGGGCGCGAGCGTGCAGAACTACATGATGGGAGTGCTGCGCGGAACTCCACTTGGCAACAGCCAACGTGCCGCCCGCATGCGAGCCGCAGGTGAGCGCTTACCGTGGTTGCTGCCTCGCGGCAACAAATATCTGGAAAAGCGCTTCCAGTTTGTGCACGTGGACGACATGGCAAGGTTGCTGGTGCATCTCTTGAACCGGCCGGCCAGCGATCCGTCGCTCACCATTTTGAACGTCGCCGCGCGCGGAGACCCCATCACCATTCAACGATGCGCTGAGATAGCGCAAGCCAGGATCAAGCGCGCCCCCACTCGGGCCGCTTGCCGTGCCGTCCTCCGCCTATTGTGGAAGCTGGGCATTTCCTCGATTCCGCCCACTGCGCTGCCATACCTGATTGGCTCGTACACCATGGACACCACCCGGCTGCAACACTTCCTCGGTGAAGAGTACGAGCGCGTTATTCAATACACCATCGAAGATGCGTTGCGGGACAGCTTCAAGAACAGTGGCTAGAGTGTACCCGCTCGCGGTTTTTCGTTCACGACATGATCACCATCGCGCAGCCAGCGTCCCCGCTGTTGTATTCGATCGACGCCCTGATGGGGGCTCTTCACATCCGTCGCTGGGTGCAAAAAGACGCAGAGAACTTTCTAGAACATCTCCTGGATATCAATGCCTCGCGAGTTCAAGGCGATGTGGAACAGCGTGTGGTGGAGAGCCGTTTGCGACTTGAATCCGACGTGCGCAAGCTGCTTTGCGAGGTAAGTGCCTCAGGCGAGCAGGCACTTTCAAAAGCCAGACATCTCATGGCCGCTGGCACTAATGCCGTGCAGACCGAGCGTGAGCGTTTACGCAAGTTACACGAAGAACTCAACGCCCTTGCGGCTGTTCGATAGGTGATTGTGCGGAGCGTTGTTCACCATAGCGCTGGCGGGGTGATCGTGAGCGGGAATTGTCGAATACCATGGGCATCGGACTACTTTGCGAATCTGACTCGTCTTCTTTCGCTAGCTTGTGAAATGGTGCTTCAGGCATGCTTGGTTCCCCGTGTGAAGCCATGGCAAGAACTACCAATCGGAGAAAGGAGATTGCTCTAAGTTGTTGATTTTTTGGTGGACCTGGCCGGGATCGAACCGGCGACCTCTTCCATGCCATGGAAGCGCGCTCCCAGCTGCGCCACAGGCCCACTTTGCGAAAAGAAGTCACTCCCGGAGGGGAGCGCCATCTGTATTTTCTCCTACCGGCATGGCTTAGTCAAACTGCCCGGCCGTCTCGCTCGTATCTATTCCAGTAGCTTGCGGAAGCATCGGCTATAATTTTGCCGACTCACCATGCCATTGTCAGTGGGCACAAAACTCGGTCCGTATGAGGTCCTCGCGCCCACCTCGTCTGCGACTGTCGTCTGAGATTCTCCTTGCTGGGAGCGGAAAATGAATATGAGATTGTCGCTGCTGTACCTTTTCCTCGCGAGCGCTACAGCGCTGGCGCAGACTCCAGCGAATGGCACGGGCGCATCCGCGGGGCCGGGGCATGCGCAGTCAGTCGGCAGTGCATCTACGGTTTCGGTGTCGGCCGATTTGGACAGACTGCAGTCGGCTGCGGCGCAGGCCACGCTTGATCTCGGTCACCTCCGAATCGACAAATGGAAGACGGACGCAGAGTCCAAACGGCAAGCTCAGGCCAATGCCGATTCCGTTCGGCGGAACCTGACCTCGGCGTTGCCTGGATTGATCGACGCGGTGCGCTCGGCGCCTCAGGACTTGAGTGCCGAGTTCAAGCTCTATCGCAATCTCAACGCACTGTACGACGTCTTCATATCTCTGACCGAATCGGCCGGGGCCTTCGGACCGAAGAGCGACTACGAGGCCCTGACCCAGCAACTCGAGACCATCGATTCCGTGCGACGCAGCCTGGGGGATGCAGTCGAGCATCTGACTTCCTCGACCCAGTCCGAACTGACTCAATTACGGGCCCAGGTTCGCACGTACCAACAGGCGGCGGCAGCGTCTCCCAAGAAAGTTGTCGTGGACGATACAGAGCCGCCAAAGAAGACCGTGCACAAAAAGAAAAAGCCAGCAGCCTCTAGCAGCGGTTCGCCTTCCGACGCTTCCGGGACAAAATCCAAGGACAGCACTGGTGGGACTTCTCCTCCCAAACCTTAGAGCGGCTTCAGAATTGGTGCCCGGTCTTTGACGGGAACATTTGGACCCGATCTGGGGTCTATTTCATCAAGTCCTGCCCCGGGGACCAGCCGCATTTGTGTAAATACGGCGATATTGCTTGGTTTGCTGAACGGGGTGGTGGTAGCGCCGAGATCGTCGCGGAAAGTTGTTGCGGGCTCCGAATCTATTTATCATTGAGGTACGCCTACATGGCGGGAGCAACAACATTGAGTGACCTCGCAAGTGCGCTGGACGTCCGTACCGCGGAAGCAGAGATCGTGGCCGAATTAAAGGCTGGATCGGAAGATGCTTTTTACTGGCTCATCGCGCACTATAACCAACCGGTCTACAGCCTGGTATACCGGATTCTGGACGATCCTTCCGACGCCGCCGACACTACCCAGGAAGTATTTATCAAGGTTTTTCGCGGGATCAAGAATTTCAATGCCGACTCCAGCCTGAAGACTTGGATCTACCGGATCGCGGTCCATGAGGCTTCGAATCATCGCCGTTGGTGGTTCCGGCACAAAGTCCAGGAGACGTCAATCGAGCCGGCGAGCGGGGACGGAGACGAGCGGCCTTGCCTCGGGATGAAGGACACGCTGGTGGACGAAGGCAAGTCTCCACTACAAAACGTATATGACGAAGAATTACGGGCCCGGGTGGAATGCGAACTGAAGGCCCTCACCGAGCCGTACCGGACGACCGTGATTTTGCGCGACATCGAAGAACTGTCCTACGAGCAAATCGCCGAGGTGACGGACGTCTCTCTGGGTACGGTGAAGTCACGGCTGGTGCGCGGACGCGAGGCGCTGCGAAAACGCATGGAGCGCCACCTGCAGGCTTTCGGGATGGACCCGGGCGTGGAGCGCAATCGAAAACGCCGCAAGGACGGCCCAGTTGCTGGTCAGAAGGTTGAGGTCATGCCATGAAATGCTCAGTTGCGAAGGGTCTCATGTCGTCGTACCTGGACGGGGCAGTGACGCGCAGCCAATTGGCTCAGGTGAATGAACACTTGCAGGGCTGCGAGGAATGCGCCGGATATTATTCGTCTGCACAACGGATTCAGATGCTGGTCGGGTCCCTGGGGCGAAAAGCGGCCCCGCCCGACTTGGCCCTTAGACTTCGCGTCGCGGCTTCGCAGGAACTCGCTAACTCCCAACGTTCGCGATGGGAGATGCTGCGCGTGCGTTGGGAGAATGCTTTCAATGCAACCATGGTTCCGGCCACGGCTGGCGTAGTGACCACGTTGATCATTTTTGGATTGCTGATCAGTTTCCTCTATCCCGCGCAGATGAGGGCGTCCAACGATGTGCCGACCATGCTTTACACACCTGCGGAATTGCAATTCACTCCCTTCGAATTGTCGGGCGTGGCCAATGCGGAGTCGCTGATCGTGGAGGCTTCCGTCGGGCCCGATGGCCGGGTGCAAGATTACCGTATTCTGTCGGCACCGGAAAACGCAGAGGACATTCTGCCGCAACTGAAGAACATGCTGATCTTCACCACCTTCCATCCGGCAACCGCCTTCGGGCAGCCCACGGCGAGCCGGGTGGTCCTGTCGTTTTCCAAGGTTCAGGTCAGGGGATAGCCGGCACTGGGCGATTTGCGTGCCATATACTCCGCTCGTAAACTGTAGAAACTGATTCCGCGCCGAAATCGTGTCAGGAGGCTCTTCTGGGCTGTTGTCGCCGTTTGTTTGTCCTGCCGCTGGTGCTGGCGTCGTTTGCCTGCGCCGCCCAGGCGCAGTCCAAGGCCACGCTCGACGTGAGTGAGACGTTGTTCAGCGTGGTGGCTGCCATGAACGTCTGCGGATACGATCAGGAGCTAGAGTCGTCATCGCCCATCCGCATGGAAGTTCGGGCGGACCTCGTTGAGGCGAGCAAATCGCCTGCCGCTGCGGCGGCCGCTAAACAAATGTGCCAGTTCTATCGCGAGCACCAGCAGAGCGATGGAGCGCACGACCTGGCGCAATACGTTTCGCTGGCGTTGTACCTGGGGCCGGCGCCAGATTTCGCTCCCAGCGTTAAAGAAGCCGACATGCCTCCGGATTCGACCTATGTGTTGGGATTCGTACCGTTGCTCAAGCAGTATTACGCCGCCGCCAATCTGCATTCCATCTGGCTCAAGCACCAATCCGAATATCTTGCCCTGATCGACCGCTACCACGAGCCGGTCGCACACATGATCGGTTCAACCGACACTTACCTGCGGATGCCACTGGCCGGGTATCTGGGCCGCAGCTTCACCGTGTATCTGGAACCGATGAGCGCGCCCGGTCAGGTGAACTCGCGCAATTACCTTCAGGATTATTACTACCTGGTGATCTCTCCCAGCGGCGATAACATCCACATGGACGCCCTGCGGCACACCTATCTGCATTTCGTGCTCGATCCGCTGATCGCCAAGCGGGCGACGGCGCTGCAGCGCCTGAAACCAGTCCTGGTGGCAGTACAGAAAGCGCCCATGGCGGAGGACTACAAGCTGGATCCCGGGCTGCTAGTCGTCGAGTGCTTGATTCGGGCGATCGAAGCGCGCAATCCCTCCGCTCCCAAATTGCCGGAGAAGGAACGCCAGGCCATGTTACAGCGGGACGAAGCCGAAGGCTTCATCTTCACCCGGTTCTTCTATGACGAATTGAGGGACTTCGAGAAGGAAAACACCGGCCTGCAGGATGCCTTCCCAAACTGGCTGCACAACATCGATGTCGATCACGAGAAGAAGCGCGCGAGCGGGATCGAGTTTGCAGCGCAAGCTGCGCCCGAGGTGATGCGAGCGGCGAAACCTGTATCTCAACAAAAGGTGGATTTGGCCGAACGAGAGCTGGTGAGCGGCGATCCCGCGGGAGCGCAGAAGCTGGCGGAAGAGGCGCTCAAGGAAAAGGAAGATCCGGCGCGCGCTTATTTCGTGCTGGCTCGGGCCGCCACCATGAGCGGCAACATGCAGGGGGCGCAGGACAACTTTCAAAAGGCGCTGAATGCGACCAAGGACCCTCGCACCGCAGCCTGGTGCCACATCTATTTGGGGCGCATTCTGGACTTGCAGGATGAGCGGGAAAACGCGATCGCGCAATATCGGGCGGCACTCGGCGCCGGGGATACGTCGCCGGATACCATGAAGGCGGCGGAGCGCGGGATCGAAGAACCCTACCAGCCCCCAAACGTAAAGCGGAAGCAGCCATAGCTTCGCATTGACGGGAAGGCCAGCGTTTCTTCCCCCAGAAAGGACACGTAGTAATGAGATCGAGTTTCGCAATACTGGTAACGCTGCTGCTGGCCCTGACGGCGACGGCCCAGATGACGCCGGCCCAGAAGCAGGCCGCCAATCCTAACGCACAGCCGCAGACACTGGGCGGCGCTCCGAACCAATCGCAGAGCGGCGCGCCAAGCGCTTCCTCCAACAATCCGCAGGCGCCGTCTTCCAAGGCTGGCGGACACAAGCTACTCCAGGCGAAGTCGCAGGATGAAATGAAAGCCTACCAGGATGCGGTAAGCAAGACTGACCCTGCCCAAATGGAAGCTGCGGCAAACGCTTTCGCTGCGAAGTACCCGAACAGCGAACTGAAGGCGGCTCTCTACGTCCGCGCCATGAACATGTACGGTCAGGCCAACAATTCGGAGAAGGTGATCGAAACCGGGCGCAAAGCCATAGCGGCGGATCCGACCAACCCCGTTCCCCTGGTACAGGTCGGCTCCGCGTTAGTGGAGGGCACTCGCGACACCGATATGGACCGCAACCAGCGTCTCGCCGAAGCTGCCAAGGATGCCCAGGGCGCGATCGACAACATTAACGAGCTTCTAGTGCCGCCAAACGCACCAGCCGATCGGGTCGCGGCGGTTAAGGCAAGCATTCTAACCATGGCCTACGACTCGCTGGGCATGGTTAACCTGAACAAGAAAGACTATGCCGCTGCCGAGCAGGAGCTCCTGAAAGCAGTGGATACCAGCAAGGCGCAACCGGAAGCGGTCGTGTTCTTGCGCCTGTCGGTCGCGCAGGACCAGTTAAAACAATATCCGCAGGCACTCGAGTCCGCCACTAAAGCCGCGCAATATGCGCCGCAAGGCAGTGCGGCCCAGAACCTGGCCAAGCAGCAACAAGCCCGGCTGCAGAAGCTGATTGCTGGCGGTACGCCAGCGGTTCCAAGCGGTACAGCGCCGCCTACGCCTGCTCCGGCCACGCCGGCAACGCAAGCGCCCGCTCAGACGCCGCCGAATACACCGCATTAAGATGAACTCCAATCCGTTTACTTGGGGGGGCGGTTGCGCGGCTGGACAGGCTGCTGTAAGAGTCGGGGAAAGCAGGTCCCTCGCGGGTTGAAGCTCGCGCGGAATGACAAGAATGAACAGCTTGCACACGGGAGTGAAGAGAGTGGGTGAGAGCCAAACTCGGTATTTGCCGCTGGACTTGATGAGCGAAAATCCAGCGCCGTAGGCGGGGCTCAGTTTAGCCCAGCACGGAGCCGCAGGCGGAGTGCTGGGTAAGTGGGAGATGGATCTGAGTCCCGTAGGGACGACAGAAATTCCCACCCATGTTAAGACGCTTGACTATCATGAATAACTTGAACGCGGGATTGAAGAGACCATGTCGCAAGCTCTGCCGTCCCTACGGGACTCGGTCTTATTTCCCACTTTACCCAGCGCTAAAGCGCTGGGCTAAGCTCTTTCGATTTTTGTCGCTTCCTTCCACCGTGGCAACCCGATACGAGGTTGCAACACAATCTCTGAACGCCCGTACCACCCGAACGTCGCTTTTTCAGCAGTCTCTCGAGCCATCGAACGCAAATGAACTCCGACCCTCATGACCTCTCCGCGCTGGAAGAAGCTCTCGGGCATCGCTTCGGGCGACGTGCTCTCCTGGAGCAGGCCGTCACTCACGCTTCTTATGCGCGTGAATTGGAGTCTCAGAGTGCTGCCGGCGGCGTTTCTGTTCCTGCTCCCGATAACGAGCAGATGGAATTTCTGGGGGACGCAGTCCTGGGTTTCGTGGTCAGCCGGGAACTTTTCCAGCGCTTTCCTGAATACCAGGAAGGAGAACTCTCCAAGTTACGCGCGCACCTGGTTAGCGCACGCCACCTGCTTCGTCCGGCACGGGAACTGGGGATCGGACAATACCTTCGCCTGGGGAAAGGTGAGGAACGGAGCGGCGGACGCAGCAAGGTTGCTCTGCTGGTGGATTCCCTGGAGGCCGTCATAGCCGCGCTGTTCCTCGATGCCGGCTTAGAGGTGGCACATCGTTTCATCGAGCAATCGATTCTTGGACCCGGCCTTGCGGAAGTGCACCAGGGCGGCAGCAGAAAGCTACCCGTGATTGACTACAAATCGGCGTTGCAAGAAGCGGTACATGCCAGTGGACGTTCGCAGCCGCGCTACGTGCTGATCAAGGAAGAAGGTCCGGACCATCGCAAGGTATTCACCATGGAGGCGCAGGTTCCGGCCGCTCCCAACGGAGATAAGGGCTTTGCCCGCCGCGCCGAGGGCAATACCAAGAAGCTGGCCGAGCAAAGAGCTGCACGGGAGGCTTGGGATTTTCTACAATCGCTAAAGAGAGGTTCTGAGATACGGGACACCGATAGCCCCAACGAGTTCTCCAAACATTCATGAACGAAGTCCGCACCAAGTCGTCCGTCGAGGCTGTTGTCCAGGAGCCGAAAACTTCCGGGGCGCACCACCCAGCGCGCAGTCATTCGGGCGGCATGAACTCCCTGCAATCGCTCGCCACGACGATCGTGATCGCGGTCTTCGTCATCGCCTTCATTGTGCAGGCCTTCCAGATTCCCTCTCCGTCGATGGAGAAAACCCTACTGGTTGGGGACTACCTGCTGGTAGACAAGGTGCACGACGCACATTCGACGTTTTGGCGGTGGCTCATGCCTTACCGGCCCGTACAACGACAGGACATCATTGTGTTCCGTTATCCGCTCGATCCGCGGCAGCACTTTGTTAAGCGCGTGGTGGCGGTTCCGGGCGACCGGGTCAGGCTCATCGACAAACATGTCTACGTCAACGGCGTACGCCAGGACGATGCTTACGCCACGTTTCATTGGGAGCAGCGGGACGGGTTCCGGGACAATTTTCCCGATGGCAATTTGTTGGTCCTTGGAATGTCGGCGCCATGGTATCTGCAAGTCCACAAGCTCCTCGAAGACGGCGAGTTGATCGTTCCCGAAGGCTCATTCTTCGCTCTTGGAGATAACCGCGATGACAGCTCCGACTCCCGCTATTGGGGATTCGTACCTGCGGAAAACATCGTTGGCCGTCCCCTCGTGATCTACTGGTCCGTGCTGCGATCCGCCTCCGCCGCCGCTGGCAGGCTTCCGTCTGATAAACTTTCGAGTCTGGCATACGATGTTACCCACATGTTGCAGGACCTGCGCTGGCGCCGCATGCTGCGAACCGTGCAATAAGGCGTCTTTGAAGGGGCACAGCTTTAGCTAGGCCGTAGAGGGCGTAAGATTCACCGAGACCGGCTTAGAGCAGTTTCATACCTAGTGTATAGGGTGGAGCACCGCTTCAGCGGTGCAGTTAAGATTCGGAAATGAGCCGGCTTTAGCCGCTGAGGTGACGGAAACATTACCTCAGGCGCTAAAGCGCGATCCAGGAACTGACGGCAGTTATGCACGCCTGAAGGCGTGCTCCACCCATGCCCATACACCAGATGTGAAACGGCTCTAGGGCGCCTGACGGCGATACGAGATTCCTAAGGAAGAGTACATTTGGCTGCTACGAAAAAGATTGTGAAGACCGCGCCGGTGACGCCGCAGAAACCGGAAAAACCGAAGGAGACGACTTCGGAATTTATCGCCTCGATCGCCATTGTGCTGGTGACCGGGTTGTTCATTATTACCTTCGCGCTACAAGCCTTCACCATTCCCTCGAGTTCGATGGAGAACACTCTGCTCATTGGCGACCATCTCTTCGTTGACCGCATTTTGCTGGCTCCGGCAACCAATTGGATCGGCAAGCTGATTCCTTATCGTGAGCCTCGTCACGGCGATATCTTTGTCTTCATCTCCCCGGCGCAACCTGGGCTTTATCTCGTTAAGCGCGTCATGGGTGTCCCGGGCGACCGGATCCATCTGCAGGAGGGAGTTGTCTACCGCAACGGCGAACGTCTGGATGAACCCTATGTCGTGCGCAAAGGCGACTTCAATGGGTACCGCGATAATTTCCCCAGTCAGCCGGTCAGTGATTACAACGTAACACCCGAATGGCGGCTGACCATGCCCTCACATGTGGAGAATGGCGACCTGGTCGTGCCGTCTGGCAGCTTCTTCGCCATGGGCGACAATCGCGACGTCAGCCTCGACTCCCGCTACTGGGGTCTGGTACCGCGCGAAAACATCATCGGACGCCCCATGTTCATCTACTGGTCGTTCGTCACCCCGCGCGATGAGTACGAACGGCAGGGGCTCGGAGATCGCATTCAGTGGGCGTTCAACATCCTGTTCCACTTCTTTGATCAGACTCGCTGGTCCCGCATGTTCCATGTGGTGCATTGATGCGGCGCCGCACCGCACGGCGGATGGTATGGGCGATCCTGCTGATCGTCCTCCTGGCGGTGCTGGTGCCCCCATTCGTCAACGTAAACCGCTATCGCAACCGGGTGGCGGAGGCCATCAGCCGGGCGCTGGGGCGGGAGGTCACGGTTTCCCGCATTGAACTCAAACTTCTGCCTCGCCCGGGGATCGTGCTGTCCAATTTTGTTGTAGCCGAGGACCCCAACTACGGCGCGGAACCAATGCTGCGCGCCGACACCGTCACTGCCTGTCTTCGGCTGACCTCACTTTGGCGCGGCCGGCTCGAGATCGGGACCCTGGACCTCGACAGTCCCAGCTTGAATCTGGTTCGCCGTTCCGACGGACACTGGAACGTGGAGGAGCTGGTCGAGCGGGCCTCGCAGGTCGCCTCGGCGCCCACCACGAAGACTCGTCCGGAAGTGCGCCCCCGCTTCCCTTACGTCGAAGCTTCGAGCGGGCGAATTAATTTCAAACTCGGCCAGGTGAAGAAGGCATTTGCGTTCACCGATGCCGATTTCGCTCTTTGGCTGGAGTCGGAAAACCAATGGGGCATCAGGCTGGAAGCGCGCCCCATGCGCACCGATGTGGACGTCCATGACAGCGGCATCCTCAAGCTGGATGGGAGGTTCCAACGGGCTTCAAGTTTGCGTGACACGCCCCTGGATTTCAAGTTCACCTTCAGCGGCGGTCCACTTGGCCAACTTACGAAGCTGATCTACGGACGTGACCGGGGCTGGCGCGGCAACGTCCGCTCCAGCGCATCCTTGACCGGGACTCCGGCTGCGCTTGGGGTCACGCTGGATGCGCGGGTTGACGACTTTCGCCGTTACGACATTGCGGTCGGTGAAGCTTTGCGCCTTCTCGTACATTGCACCGGAACCTACTCCTCGCCCGATGACGCATTGCACGACCTGCAGTGCCAATCGCCGGTCGGCGCTGGCGTGATCGAGGTTCGCGGCAATGCCGAGGGGTGGGCCGCTGGTGGCTACGATTTGAGCGTCTCCGCTGAGCGAATCCCGGCTGCGCGAATTGTCGCCTTTGCCCGCCACGCGAAGAAGGACCTGCCTGAGGACCTCACGGCAACAGGCGAGTTTGAAGGAGTATTTTCCGTCCGCAAGCAGCCAGGAGGCACGCCCGCCTGGGCAGGAGGCGGGCGCACGAACCTTCTGGCGCTGCGCTCCGGCGTGTTGAAGCAAGACTTGCAGATCGGAGCCATCGAGGTCGTGGTCCCCAAGCCGAATGCTCCCAGCAGTCCACACCCCAAGCGTTCCGTTTCGCACAAAGCCATTCAACCGCCGGCAAATCCGGAATTGCGCCTTCTAGTGAAGCCTTTTCCAATTCCACTCGGGGCGATTTCACCCGCAACCGCCAGCGCGGTATTCGATGAGGACCATTACAGCGTCAATCTCAAGGGCGAAGCGGAACTGGCGCGATTGTTGAACATAGCCAAAGCGTTGGGAGTTGGCACGCCAGGGGTGGGCCTCGCAGGAGCCGCTCAAGTTGACCTCGATGTAGCCGGAACATGGGTTGGATTTGCGCCTCCGGTTTCTTCGGGCAACATGCAACTGCACAGCGCGACAGCCGAGTTGCAGGGTGTTTCCGAGCCATTGCTAATTTCCTCGGCTGCGGCAACGCTGGCAGATCGGGAGATGACCGTTACGTCGTTTACGGCAGCGTTCGCCAAGGGACCGGAAATCAGTGGATCGGCCAGTTTTCCTGTGCATTGCACCGCTCCCGAGAGCTGCACCCTGCACTTCGACATTCGTTCCGATGACGCGTCGCTCGTGCGGCTGAATCAACTGGTAAACCCAAGCTATTTCAATCGGCCGTGGTATCACCTGCTGGATATAGGGCAACGGCACGAGGATGCGCTGTTGAAGTTGCATGCCAGCGGACATTTGTCGAGCGCTCGCTTCGAATTGGGGACGGTCGTCGCCAATAACGTGAGTGCGACCGTCGAGTTCGACGCCGGCAAGCTGCGCGTGCGCGACTTGCGCGCGGACGTCCTCGGAGGCCGGCACAACGGGACGTGGACCGCCGACTTCACCGTGGCGCCCCCAACCTATTCAGGCACCGGCAGCATGACTCGGGTATCGATGGCGCAACTGGGAACTCTGATGAGCGACAACTGGGCTGCCGGAGCGGTTGACGCGCAATACAGCCTGGCGATGCGCGGATTGAGCCCCGCCAGCCTCCGCGGTTCGGCCACCGGTTCAGCTGACTTCACCTGGAGCGACGGCTCCTTGCGCCATGTTGTCCTCGATGGCCGAGGCGCTCCTTTGGCATTTTCGAACTTCGTCGGCAAAGTGGCTCTGGCGAACGGAACGTTCACTCTGGTTGACTGTAAGCTGCAACTGGGCGGCGCCAACTACGCCGTCAAGGGCACAGCCTCCTATGACCGCAACCTGGACTTCCGGCTGGAACGCGCCGGCGGACGCTCCTATGTGATCTCCGGGCCACTGGACAAACCGCGCGTCGAAACCTTGACGGCGCCCTCGGCGGAGGCAGCGCTGCGATGAAGCGACGCCTATTCTTCATCCTTCCCGATGTCCTGCTGGCGGCTACAGCGACAGTCGTGGCCGGCAGCAAGCCAGAACCTCAGCATGACAATCACAGTCCCGACTACCGCGCGATGGAGCAGAAGATCGCATACTTGAAACAGAATGCGGCGAAGCCTCATCCCGATCCCAAGCCGACCGAACTCACCGAGCACGAGGCCAATGCCTACTTCAACGAAGGAGGCGTGAAGCTGCCGAAGGGAGTGAGCCATGTGCGGCTCATCTCAACGCCGGGGCTAATCGATGGTCACGCCCAGGTTGATTTCGAAGCCCTAACGCAAGGAAAGACCTCGGCGAATCCTCTGTTTAGCCTGTTTAGCGGCACCCACGACATCCATGTGGTGGCGCAGGCGACGGCTTCCAACGGCACCGGCAGCATTCGCGCGCAATCGGTTTCGCTGGACGGAATCGAGGTGCCACAAATGCTTTTGCAGCTTTTTGTTCAGCATTTCCTCACGCCAAAGTATCCGAACGTCGGCATCACCAGCAGGTTCAAGCTGCCGCTGCGCATTGACAACGCGATTGTGGATACTGGACGCGTGCGCCTGACACAGAAGTAGAAGGACCTCAAGTTAGCCAACTGCCCAAAGCTTCTGAACAGAAATTTCGGGTAGTGCGGCGCTTCAGCGCCGCGTCAACGACCTGATGAGAAATCGGGCCTTTAGGATCTGAGGTACATGCCTCGGTGTCGCTAGGATGCGTGTATTTTGCAGAGTTCGAAACGAAGTACCTCGACGGCTAAAGCCGACTCTCACCAAGTCCGCGCAACGCGGGCCAGAAGGCCCGCACTACCCGAGCGGTATTCAGTATTTTTCCATCCCTCGCCGACTAAAAGTCGGCTCGGGATGACACAAATAGAGGACCTAACGGCGCGCCTGAAGGGGCGCCCCTTCAAAGCAGCATGCACCAACTTCCGCAGCCTCCTAAAGGCGATCCCGTCAAACTCCGTCCACTTTCCCCATGTTAGTATCGAATTCAAACTGCGATGCACTTTAGCGCAATCGACATTGTTTTCCAGATCATCGTGTTCCTGTTTGCCATCAGTGTGCACGAGTCGGCGCACGCCTGGATGGCGTCGCGCCTGGGCGATCCGACCGCCCGCATGTTGGGGCGCGTCAGCCTGAATCCCATCAAGCACATCGACCCAATCGGTACGATCCTGCTGCCGGCGATTGCAATGATCACCCATTTCCCGGTCATCGGCTGGGCCAAACCGACGCCGGTCGATCCGCGCAACTTTAAGCACTACGTCAGGGATGACATCCTGGTCTCGGTGGCGGGGCCGGTCAGCAACTTCCTGACAGCGGCGGCCGCAGTCGTTGGGCTGACCGTCGTGGCACATGCTTCGCAGGTCGGACGGCTGGTGGTCTTCGCGCTGGCCCGGGGGGCCTCAACCGGCGACCTGGCTCAGATCATGCCAACCGATGCGGGAGCCATTGTTCCCATCGGCGCACTGCTGTACGCAGCCATGGAGATCAACGTCCTGCTGGGGGTCTTTAACCTCATACCGATTCCGCCGCTCGACGGCAGCCACGTCATCCGGCACTTCCTTTCGCAAGGGGTGCTACGGGTGTACGACAACATCGGCATGTGGGGATTGGTGATCCTCATGTTCTTCGGCGGCAGCGTACTGGGCGCTTTCATGTACCCGGTCTTGAATTTCTTTAACGGATTTCTCTTGGGACTCTAATGCCTTTGCCACCCAAACAAGGCCGTGTGCTCAGCGGCATGCGACCTACCGGAAAGCTGCACGTCGGCAATTACGTCGGCGCGCTGCGCAATTGGGTGGGCTTGCAGGACCAGTATGACTGCTTTTTCTTCATCGCCGATTGGCACGCTCTGACCACCGACTACGCCGACACGCGCAGCGTCAAGCAAAACTCGCTTGAGGTCATGATCGACTACCTTGCGGCCGGGCTCGATCCCGAGCGCAGCACATTGTTCATCCAGTCGCACGTGCTGCAGCACGCCGAGTTGCACTTGTTGTTCAGCATGATCACTCCGCTGGGATGGCTGGAGCGCGTGCCCAGCTACAAGGAGCAGCGCGAGAACCTCAGGGACAAGGACCTCGGCACCTATGGTTTTCTCGGATATCCGCTATTGCAATCGGCCGACATCCTGCTGTACAAGCCGAACTTCGTCCCGGTCGGTGAAGATCAGGTGCCGCACGTGGAGTTGACGCGCGAAGTGGCACGTCGGTTCAACTTCATCTATCCAAAGCAGGGTTACAAGAGTCCGGCAAGCATTACAAGATTCGAAGATGCTCAGGGTTCTGATCGTCTCGTCATTCCGCCAGGGGGTCATATGGTGAGGCGACCTGTCACTCCTAAAGAATTGATGGAATACGATCCATCCAAGGTGGTTTTTCCCGAGCCACAGCCGCTGCTGACGCCATCGCCAAAGCTGCCGGGCACCGATGGCCGCAAGATGTCGAAGTCATACGGCAACACCATCCTGCTGAGCGAGCCCGAAGCTTCTCTGCGGAAGAAGCTGAAGACAATGGTGACCGACCCCGCGCGTATCCGGCGTACCGATCCCGGCAATCCCGACGTCTGCCCCGTCGGTGACCTGCATAAGATTTTCAGCACCGCCGAAACCATGGCCAAGGTGAACGAAGGTTGTCGCACCGCAGGTATTGGCTGCATCGAATGCAAACAGTGGGCGTCAGATAGCTTGTGGCGCGTGCTGGGCCCCTTGCAAGAGCGCAGGCAGAAGTATGAGGCAAATCCCAAGCTCGCGTGGGATATTCTCGAGCAGGGCTCGACCAAGGCGCGTGCCGTTGCGGAGGCGACCATGGTAGAAGCCCGCGAAGCCGCGAACCTGTCGCATGAGTACGAAGCGCCAGAGCAGAGTGTCGCCGAGGGCAAGTAGTAGTTCCACCACAGAGGCACCGAGGAATATGGGTTGTCATTCCGAGCGACCCGATTTTGGGCGCGAGGAACCTGTTGTTTTCACGGAGTAGAACAAAAAGCAGATCCCTCGCTTCGCTCGTGATGACAAATCGGGTGATGTGTCATCCTGAGCAATGGACCTGCTGGGGCAGGTTGAAACAGGAATGACAAAGGTCCAACGCATATTGGTTCTATTGGGTTTGCGCCTTTGTCATCCTGAGCGGAGATTCGACCGCCCCGGCGGGCGAACCGTAGTCGAAGGACCCCTATAATCGCAATAAGCTCCATGTCCGAGAATCCCGAGAACGCGGCGAATACCGAAGCTAACGCGGTTGCCCCGCACGTGATGCCGCGCAAGGACGGCGCCGACCAGTCGTCCTTCTCAGTCATGGTGGGCCAGGTATACGACGGTCCGCTCGACTTGCTGCTCGATCTCATTCGCAAGCAGGACATCGNNCATCGACATCTACGACATTCCGATCGCGAAAATCACCGAACAGTACCTGAAATACGTGGAGACGATGAAGCAGTTCGATGTGGACGTTGCGGCCGAGTTCATCTACACCGCGTCGCTGCTGATCCACATCAAGTCGAAGATGCTGTTGCCGCGCGATCCCGACGCGCTCGCGGCAGAAGAAGATCCGCGACTGGAACTGGTCAATCGGCTACTGGAGCACGAGCGCTTCAAGACGGCGGCGCAGATGCTCATGCAGAAGCAGCAAATCGAAGAGGCGGTGTGGTCAAATCCGGCGCTGAAGGAATTTCGCGATGCCGAGGGCACGGAGCCGGAAATGGCCGCCGATGTGGTGGACCTGGTCAGAACGTTCCAGCAAATTCTGGACCGGGCGCGGCACAAGCCGTCGTTCAACGTGGACGACGATACCGCCTCAGTTTCGCAAATGATTGACTATGTGCGGCGGCGGCTTTCGCTGGAGGACCGGCCCATCCGGCTGAAACAATTATTGCGCAACATGCACTCCCGGTCGGCGCTGGTGTGCGCGTTTCTGGCGATTCTGGAGTTGATTCGATTACAGGCTGTGCTGGCGCGGCAGGACAACGTTTTCGGCGAGATCGTGCTGAAGAAGCACACCGGCTTCGACGCGCTGATGGCCGAGAATCCGCCAGTGCAGGATGATTGGAAATGAGCAGTTGTCAGTTGTCAGTCAGCCAGAGTCCCGTAAGGCCGGCACAAGCGCTCTGCCGTGCCTACGGCACTCGGATTCTTTGACAATTCCATACCCTGAAGTGAGGCGAATGATTGGAGCAACAGTTATGGGGTACATTCCTGTCGACGCTGAGTGGTACATTGCGGAAATGGTGATGGAGATCACCGTCCATGGCGCCCGATGTAATGTCTTACATCGTAATCTGATTCTGTTAAAGGCACGCTCGCCTCAAGAAGCCTATGACAAAGCGATTCAGACAGGTCAGGATGGCCAGACAACACATACGAATCCAAAGAATCAGTTGGTTGAGATACGGTTTAGGGGTATTTCGAAACTGGACGTTGTCTATGACGCTATCGAGGATGGAGCTGAGTTGGCTTACGAAGAGTTGTTAGGAGTGCCAGAGACGCAGATCCAGCAAATGATTCCGCCAAAGGAGAAGCTTGAGGCTTTCATTCCGCCCAACCCCGGTCAGGAGCATGATCCGGATTATCGGTCGAAGGAAGTAATGGAAGAAGCGGTCAAAATGCTGAATAAGGACGCGTAGATGACTCTTAAACCAAAAGTCGAAGCCATCATCTACGCCACCGAAGAACCGGTGACGCTGGACCAGCTTGCCTCGCTGTTACGCGACGAGGTGCTCACGGAGTTGCGCGCGGAGGAGGATGGCCGCCTTGCGCTCAATGAGATCATTTCGGATGGCCCCGCACCGACTGAGAGCGACGACCTGGCAGATGATACTGCATTCGACGATACGCCTGCACCAGCCGAAGCCACCCAGAATGCGCCCGCTGAAGCTCCGCGCAGCGCTGAGAGCGCGCCCCTCAGCGAGAAGGACAAAAAAGCCGAGGCCAAGGAAGAGCTGAAACTCATCAAAGCGCACGTGAGCAGCATCATCGACGAGTTGGTTGCCGAGTACGCCTCCGCTGAACGTGGCATGGAGATTCGGCAGATCGCGGGCGGCTATCGCATGGCGACCAAGCCCGAGCATCACGATGTGGTGGTGAACTTTGCCAAGAGCCTGAAGCCGCCGGTGCGGCTATCGCTGCAGGCGCTGGAAACACTCGCGGTAATCGCCTACAAGCAGCCGGTTACGGTACCGGAGATAAGCGAGATTCGCGGCGTGGATACTTCCGGCGTGATCGCCACCCTGCTTGATCGTAAACTGATCACTACTGCGGGCCGTAAGCAGGTCATCGGCCGCCCGATTCTCTACAAGACAACCAAAGAATTTCTGCTCCGCTTCGGACTCAACGACGTCTCCGAGTTGCCTAGCATCGAGGAATTCGAGAAGCTGGGCGATCCGCAAGCTGACTTGTTCGCCGCGGCCGGTACGGAAAAAGCTGGGCCCAGCGCCGAGCGTACACTCGAAGTTTCAGGGGCAGATGAATCGGAACCGGTGACCGAGGCTGTTCCTGAAGACTCCAATGCCAACCCCCTCGTAGGCGACAGTGCAATGCCCGCCGACGGAACCTACGCCACCGAAGCCGAAGGCGGAAGTTCGCCGGAGAAGCCGTAGCCTCATGCCTGCTGAACGACTACAGAAGATCATCGCCGCCGCCGGAATCGCCTCGCGGCGCAAGGCCGAGGAACTCATCACCAGCGGTCTGGTGTCGGTCAATGGACAGATCGTCACCGAACTGGGCAGCAAGGCCGATATCGAACTCGACCACATCAAGGTCAACGGCAAACTGCTGAAAGGGCCGGAGCGCCCAGTCTACCTGCTGCTCAACAAACCTAGGGGCTACGTGACCACGGTCACTGACCCGGAAAGCCGTCCTACGGTATTAGATTTAGTACGAGGTGTCGGAGCGCGCATCTATCCTGTCGGTCGTCTCGATTACCTGAGCGAAGGACTGCTGTTGCTAACCAACGACGGCGAGCTGGCGCAGAAGCTGATGCATGCCTCGTCGCACGTGGCCAAGACGTACCTGGTCAAGATCGCCGGCAAGGCGACCGAGGAACAGATCGACAAGTTGCGCGCAGGCATCATGCTTCCGGCGGAACGTAAGTCGCTAAAGACCCCTGCGGACCGCGTGCCAAAAACAGGTTGGAAGCGGAAGTCCACGGCGGTAAAGACCGCGCCGGTACGAATCAAGCTGGTGCGCGATGCCGCCAATCCCTGGTACGAGGTTACGCTGGTGGAAGGACGCAACCGGCAAATTCGCCGGATGTTCGAACAAATCGAGCACCACGTGGAAAAAATCAAGCGCGTGCGATACGGGCCGTTGGTGTTGGACGTCGAACCGGGCGAGTTTCGGCATCTAACGGCGCAGGAAGTGGCGCAACTGAAAAATCCGACAGCCGTGCCGACCCGGACGCACAGTCGCGATTGTGCCCGGTAGCGGACCGCCGCTTTGCGACGAGCGCCATCAGTCGCCAAGATAATTGAGGATAGAATGACAGAATTTAGCAAGCTAGTCCCAGCGCACGTGCAAAAGCTGGCCAGCTATAAGCCCGGCAAATCGCTGCGGCAGGCGGAATTGGAGAGCGGCATGCGTTGTATCAAGATGGCTTCGAACGAAAACCCCTTCGGGCCCTCTCCTCTGGCAATTGAAGCGATCAAGGCGGCTGCCCGCGAGGTCAATTTTTATCCGGACAACGGCGTTACCGAGCTGACCGCACGTCTGGCGGAGATCCACGGCATCGAGGGGGGGCAGATCCTGCTGACGGCGGGTTCCAGTGCCCTGCTCGACATCATGGCGCGGACGTTGCTAGGGCCTGGGCTGAACGCCATTACCAGCAAACTCTCATTCATCGTTTATCCCATTGTTACTCGCGCAACTGGCGCGCAATTCATAGAAGTGCCAACCGTGAACGATGGCTACGATCTTGATCGCATTCTGGCGGCGGTTGACGTCAATACTCGTCTGATCTACCTCTCGAACCCGAACAATCCCACCGGAACAATTCTGGACGCGAACGCGATTGACCGTTTCCTCGACCAGTTGCCACCGCACGTCATCACCGTCCTGGATGAGGCCTATTGCGATTACGCCAGCTACTTCGCGGCGGAGCGTGGCTTTGACTATTCGCACGCGCTGGATTATGTGCGCCGGGAACGCTGCGTCGTGGTGCTGCGCACCTTCTCCAAGGCTCATGGCCTGGCTGGGGTGAGGGTTGGTTATGGTATGGGTCCCGCGGAGTTGATGGGCTACTTCGCACGCCTGAAATCGGCATTCATGGTCTCCTCGCTGGGCGAGGCGGCGGCGCTCGCCGCGCTGGCCGATGCCGACCATATTCAGCGAGCGGTGGAAACGAATGCCGCCGAAGCGAAGTTGTTGACCCTGGCCATCTCAGACATGGGAATTCGGGTAACTCCCACGTGGACGAACTTCCTCTTCTGCCGAGTGGGGGAAGATGCGACCAGCCTTTGCCGGACGCTGCAAGAGGACGGTATCATCGTCCGTCACATGAGTGGATCCTGGGGAGCGCCCGATGCCTTCCGCGCCACCATCGGTACCCCGGAGCAGAACCAGCAGTTTCTGGGAGCGCTGAAGCAGGCCATGTCGCGCATCCCAGCGTAGCGGTCCGCCGAGAATCATTTACCACGGAGACACGGAACGCACGGAGTTTTTGGTCTCTATCCAGTCTTCTCCGTGACCTCCGTGCCTCCATGGTCAATTTTCATTCCCATGGGTGGGCTGCAGACCCATGTGACACTCCGGATGACACTTTTCGTCTCCCGCCATGAACCTCTTCGATCTTGCGCTGATTGCGGTTTACCTGGTGGGCATTACGCTGTTCGGGCTGCGCTTCCGCAAAAAACAGCGTTCCCTGCGCGACTACTTCCTGGCCGACCGCAACATTCCCTGGTGGGCGATTGCGCTTTCCATTGTGGCCGCCGAAACCAGCACGCTCACCATCATCGGCGTGCCCGGATTGGCTTACGACACCAACTTCACCTTCCTGCAACTGATAATGGGTTATCTGGTCGGACGCGTCATCATCAGCTACCTGCTGCTGCCGCATTACTTTCGCGGCGACCTGTTCACGGCCTATCAACTCATCGAGCGACGCTTCGGGGGGCGGCTACGCTCGCTGACCGCTGGCCTGTTTTTGGTGACGCGCGCCGCGGCAGAAGGGGTGCGCATCTTTGCGGTTGCACTCGTCGTAGGAATTGCGCTGGGGCCGCTTCTCGGCAACATAAGCGAACTGCAGCGCGATGTGGTTTCGATCGGCATTGTAACAATGCTCACCCTGCTGTACACCTTCGAAGGCGGAATGGCCGCGGTCATCTGGACCGATGTCGTACAACTGGCCATTTATCTTGCTGGCACGCTCGTTGGACTGTTCACCATCCTGCACCTGGTGCCGGGCGGATGGGCCACCATTCACGAGCAGGCCGCGAACGCAGGCAAGTTTCGCGTCTTCGACTTCACCCCCGACTTCTATCGGACCTACACGTTCTGGTCGGGAGTCATCGGCGGAGCTTTTCTCACCACCGCGAGCCACGGCACCGATCAATTGATTGTGCAGCGACTGCTCGTGGCCCGGAGCGAAGCGCAGTCGAAACTGGCTTTACTTAGCAGCGGGATCGCGGTGTTCTTCCAGTTCTCGCTGTTCCTGCTGATCGGCGCCATGCTGTGGGTGTTCTATCGCATCTCGCCGCCGGCGGTGCCGTTCGACAAGCCTGATCGCATCTTTCCCACCTTTATCGTGACGTACATGCCTCATGGCATCTCGGGCATTCTCGTGGCAGCCATTCTGGCCGCGGCAATGTCGAATCTGAGCGCGGCGCTGAACTCGCTTTCGTCCACGACGATGGTTGACTTCTATCTGCGGCAAAGACCTGACACTCCTGAGCGCCGGCGCGTACTGCTGTCGCGCCTGGCGACGATCGCGTGGGGATTGGTGCTGTTCGGGCTGGCGATCATGTCGCGGCGCGGCGGAAAGGTGGTCGAGCTTGGCCTTAGCATCGCCTCCGTCGCCTACGGTGCGCTGCTGGGAGTGTTTCTGCTCGGAGTACTCACGCGTCGCGCCAATGAGCACGGCAGCATGATCGGGATGGCGATCGGTTTCTGCGCGAACGTCTACATCTGGCAGGGAGCCGGACTGCTGCACTGGCTGCAGCAAGTAACTGGCGCGCCGTTTGCAATGTTGGCCTTGACGCAGCCGATTCCCTTCCCCTGGTACGTGCTGATCGGCAGCGTGATCACCTTCGCCGTCGGGTATAGTTCCAGTCTGTTGCTTCCGCGCCCAGTGCGGTCGAATGGGTAATAAGGACCTATCGGAGATTGCAAATCATAATCGTTCCTCGGTAGGCCAAGAGAATGAATCGTAATTTATGAATTGTCATTACGAGCGCCCGGTTTTGGCGCGAGGAATCTGCTTTCCCCACAAACGCGCAAAAGCAGATCCCTCGCTGCGCTCGTGATGACAAATCCAAGGGAATGTCCCAATGTTGTGCGAATCTCAACAACGGGCTCAAAGGTAGTACAAACCTTCAGCACTACCGAAACCGATGGCAGAAAGAATCGTGCACGTTTCTAACACGCCCAATCCAAAGCCGGCGCTCGCGCGTGACCTCGGGGTAAGCCATGCCAGCGCGATTGTCGTCGGCACCATCATCGGCAGCGGCATCTTCCTGGTTCCCGCCGAGATGATGCAGGCGGTTGGCTCGGCGTGGCTGGTCTACCTTGCCTGGATTGTGGGCGGAGTGCTCTCGCTCGCGGGCGCGATCACCTATGCCGAACTGGGCGCCATGAAGCCGCAAGCCGGCGGCGAATACGTTTACATCCGCGACGCCTACGGACCGCTCCCCGGATTTCTCTACGCGTGGACGTGGTTTGCTATCGCCAAGCCCGCTTCGATTGCAACCTTGACTACAGGGTTCGTCCGCATCCTAGGCACATTTCCGGCGCTCGCATTCTTTAACCTGGATGCAGTCCACTCGCCCTTCGCCATCAGCTACGGACAGTTGGTTGCCATAGCGGCGGCCGTGTTCATCACGGCGCTGAACTACATCGGCATCAAGCGGGCCGGAGAGTTTCAGGTGGTGTTTACAGTGGTGAAAATCGCGATCGTCCTCTCCATCGCCTTCCTGGGATTCAGCGCCGCCAGCGGTACGTGGCGCAATTTCACCACCAGCTTCCAAGGCGCCACCGGTGGCTTCGCGGGATTCATGGCAGCGCTCATCGCCGCTCTTTGGGCGTATGACGGATGGAACGACCTCAACATGGTGAGCGGCGAAGTCCGCGATCCGGGACGCAATATTCCTACCGCGTTGATTGCAGGCGTCGGCGTGGTCGCCGTTCTCTACATGCTGACGAACGCAGCGGTGCAATATGTGCTACCGGCGGCCAGCATCGCAGCGTCGCCACGACCGGCGTCGGAAGCGACTGCGGTCGCAGTCGGCGCTTGGGGAGCGGCCATCGTATCGGCGGGCATGGCGCTTTCCATGCTCGTCGCTCTCAATGGAACCATCATGAGCGGCGCACGCGTGCCCTTCGCCATGGCGCGCGATGGTTATTTCTTCCAGGCCATGGCCGAGGTGCATCCCCGTTTCCACACACCGTCGATCGCCCTGATCGTGCAACTTGGGCTATCGATCGTTCTGCTGCTGTTTGCCGGAAATTTCCGCCAGCTCTTCTCGCTGGCCATCTTCGCGGAGTGGCTGTTCTACATGATTTCCGCCAGCACGGTCTTCGTATTGCGCAAGCAGGAACCAAACGCGCCGCGCCCGTACCGCACCTGGGGATATCCGCTGGTTCCGGCGATGTTCACCATGGCAGCGGCGGTGTTGCTGTATTACACCTTCACCGAAAACCTGCGCAACTCCGCGTGGGGCGTGGCCGTGATTCTGGCCGGCGTGCCGATTTATTTGTACTTTGCGAGGAGGAAGGCAGGGGCTAGGGGCTAGGGGCTAGGGGCTAGGGGCTAGGGGTGGGCAACTAGACGCCATCTGCTCAAGCGCGGGATTGTGGAAACGTGGCATCGTGTTAGCGCGAAGAACCTTCAGCCTATCTAAACGAAATGGCTTTTCGTTTCGACAATCGCAAAAACCCCTACCCATTCCGTGGCACCATCAAGCGCACGTTGGGCGCCCACAATCTTGAGTTCAAGAAACTCACCGCCGCCTAAGCCTACGGCTGCTCCTCGAATTTGCATGGCATTGATACATCGTCCTGGTTTGAGTAAACCGTCACAATCATTGGACCAGTCGGCGTCCAAGGCGGGGCGCTAATTCCTATCCTGTAGCTGTTGGGGGAAATTGGCGCTCCCCATGCACTTCCCATCCCCCCGCCAGCGTTAGGCATGTGCCCAGCGGTTCCCTGAATTCTTGCCGCTACAGGTCACTAGCATCTTTATCGGGCTAACAGGCTTATTGGTCAGCACTATATAGTCAACCGAATGGGCTGCGCGGTTCTTGTCCGCATACTGACTAATCGACCCGATAAGCCAGTACGTAGTTTTCTGCGGCTCTGGCTTTGCAAGATCCAGCAGCCTGCCGGAAATTTGAGCAAACGACTGTTGTGTGTTGCTGAGTGTCGTAAAGTTCTTCGCGAGAAGTTCACTCATTGTTCGCAGAGAAGCATCTTTCTGATAGCTTTGATCTTTCCAGAAATTGCTTTCTACCGCCAGTAGTCGCTTCTCTTCGATTAGTTGCTGCGCACTTGTGTGCTCATCCTGCCACGCCTGATAAAAGGCAACGAAAAGAAATACAAATCCAACAACCCACAAATGCTTCAAGGAGAATTCATTCTTCATGAATTTCTCCTCAATGCGCCGCCGCCACTTGTCAGAGATAAGTGGGGTAAGAGTAAGTAGAACGCCCAAGGCAGCAATCCAGTGGGCAAAAACGGCGCGCAGGAAAAGAACTTGTTCCGGCAAACACACCCTCACCAGCCCTTAGCCAACAGGTTGACGGGGGTAGGATATTGCGATAACCCTACCTTGCGTCAAGGTAATAATCCTGATTGCTAATTGCTAATTGCTAATTCCTACCCGTTCGCTGCCGCCCGTATCTGCCTGGCGCGCTCATAGACTTTCACGTATTCGCGGGCCGAATTGATCCAGGAATACTCCTGCGCCATGCCGTTGCGCATCAGCGCCTGCCAAGCCTTTGGATCGGTCCGATACACGCCTATGGCAGCCTGCACCGTCTCCAGCAACGCTTCGCCGCTGTATTCCTTGAACTTGAATCCGGTACCCTTCAGGGTCTGCCGGTCAAATTGCTCGACCGTGTCATCGAGCCCGCCGGTGGCGCGCACCACGGGTACAGTCCCATAACGCATACTGTAGATCTGGTTCAGTCCGCAGGGCTCATAGCGCGAGGGCATAAGGAAGATGTCGCTGCCGGCTTCAATCTTGTGCGCCAAGGCGCTGTCGTAAGCGATCTTCACGGCGAATTTCTGCGGATACTGTTTGTTCAACTTGCGGAACAACTCTTCATACTCGCGGCCGCCGCTGCCCAGCACCACCATGATCAACTCTTGCAAGGCCAGGCGGTTGGCCACCTGGAGGATCAGATCGAAGCCCTTCTGCGCGGCAAAGCGCGACACGATGCCGACTACCGGCAACTGCGTGTCTTCCGCCAAGCCAAATTCCTTCAACAGGTCCGCCTTGCATTTTGCTTTGCCGCTGAGGTCGCCGGCTGAGTAGTGCGCCGCAATGAAGCGATCGTCCTCGGGATTCCATTCGCCATAATCCACGGCATTGAGAATGCCGCTAACCGTACCGGAGCGCGCCCGCAGTACGCCCTCCAGACCGAAGCCGTACTCCGCGGTCTGGATTTCCTGGCTATACTTCCGGCTGACGGTTGTGATGTAGTCGGCCATGGTGATCGCGCCCTTGAGGAAGTTCACCTTGCCATAGAACTCCAGCTTCGACATGGTGAACAAATCCCAGGGCAACATGAGCAGGGGCAGGATCTCGGGCGGGAAAAGTCCCTGGTACCCAATATTGTGAATGGTGAAGACGCACGGAGTATTCGCAAGGGCCGGGTCTTCCTCGTACAGCGTCTTCAGCAGTATGGGAATCAGGGCCGTCTGCCAGTCGTGGCAGTGAAACACATCGGGCGTGCCGAGCACTTTGGCCGACTCCAGCACGGCGCGGCAAAACAACGCGAACCTCTCAGCGTTGTCGTGGTAGTCGCCCAACGGTGTACCGTAGAGCGAATCGCGGTCGAAGAACGGAGGGTAGTCGATGAAATAGAATTGCACTCCGGAGCGCACACCGCCGTCGAGGACGGAGCAGAAGCGGTAGCGGTCATCGAAGGGCACGGTGATGCTGGGAATGACGATGCGCGGATTGTCGAGTTTGGTCTGCTTGTAACGCGGCAGAAAGACTGTAACCTGATGCCCCAAACTGGCGAGCGCGGGCGGCAAGGCGCCTATGACATCCGCCAGCCCGCCGGTCTTGGAAAAGGGTACGCACTCGGATGCCGCAAAGGCGATATTCATGAAACCTCCCGGCGCGAACGGAGAGGTGCTTCCGCGGGCACGCCGAACTGCGTAACTGGACTGCGCACTATGATGTAAGAAATGCCGAAACACTTGAGTCTAATTGGCGAATGGAAAGAGGGCAATGTGGCGAGGACCGCGTCGAACAAATCGGTTGCCGGCGTCAAACACAAGCCGAAGCTGGGACAGAATTTTCTCACCGATCTGGGCGCGGCGCAGCGCGTCGTGGAGGCCCTCGGAGATGTGTCCAACCGCACCGTCATCGAGATCGGCCCGGGCCGCGGCGTGCTCACGGATGTGCTAGCTATCCGAGCCAAGCACGTAATCGGAATCGAGCTCGATCGCGTGATGGCGGCCCAGTTGCGCATGCGGTATGCGACCAAGCCGAATGTCGAAATCCTCGAATCGGACTTCGTTGCGGCGGATTTCACCTCGATGGTCGGCCGCAGGCCGGGACCGCTGCACGATCTCCGTCCCACCCAGCCGGAGACGGTGGACGTAATCGGCAACCTGCCGTATTACATCACCTCCGATATCGTTCTGCGGATTCTGGAACTACACCAGAATATTGAGCGCGCGGTCATCATGGTGCAGCGTGAAGTCGCCGATCGTATCTCGGCCGCGCCGGGCAGCCGGGATTATGGACTGCTCTCCGCCACCGTGCAACTCTTCGCCCGGGTGGACAAGCTGTTCACGCTGCCACCGGGAGCGTTCTCGCCTCCGCCACAGGTCCACTCCAGCGCGCTACGGCTCACCATGACTCCACGGCTGGAAGAATTGCAGGTTGAAGAAGGGCCCTTCATCGCGTTTCTAAAGCTTGCCTTCGGCCATAAGCGCAAGACGTTGTTGAACAATCTTCGCGGTCAGTACGAGGATGTTGCCATTCGAGCGGCGCTGAAATCGGCTGGACTGCGCGCCGATGTTCGCGCTGAAGCCATGTCGCTGGAAAAAACGGCGGCGGTGTTTCGCGCCTTGCGGTAAGCGTAAACTTGCCACTGGAGCAGTTCCAGGATCTGTGTATCGCCCGTACGGGTAGTGCGGGC
>PLQW01000067.1 GCA_003160215.1 Acidobacteriaceae bacterium | reverse complement strand
CCACTCCTTCGGTGCGCAGCGTGTTGTGATACTCCCAGATCCGCCGCTCTCCCGATCGCGTCACCGCCATCAGGCCGCGAGACTCTCCCGCGCGCCCGATCTCGCGCAGATAGCCATCGAACTGAGCGCGGAATTGCGGGTCGATAACATCCTGCAACCGCATGCGCAGTGCTTCTTCTAGGCTGTAACCCAGCAGACGCGCGNNAAAAACCGGCAAGAGCGGAGCGGTAGTCTATTGGGAGTGAATTCTCACCAACACGACCCCGTGAGCGGGTACGTACGCGCTGAAAGTGTCTTTGAATGTGCCGAGATCTTTCTTCAACCAGAGATCGCGCACGCCGACCTCTCCGTGCAATCCAATCTGAGAGAACTCGACTGCCATACGCGCGGTTTGTTGGCCCTGGCGATTGAACAGTCCCACGATCTTGCTGCCATCTGCCAGTGGCTTCATCCAAACCTCGAACGGTCCTTCCTGCGCGATGCGGACTCCCTGTCTGCCGAGAGGGTCTTGGTCGACAGCAATTACTTCTCGGTTCGTAAGGATCTCGACCGTATACGGAGTCATCTGGCTAAGATCATTTCCTGCAATCAGTGGAGCCGCCAATATGGCCCAGAGGCTCATATGGGTGCGGTATTCATCCTCTGTCATGCCCCCATTTCCGACTTCGAGCATGTCTGGGTCATTCCATANNCGTTCTGGCCGAAGCCGATCTCCGCCATCACGCTGTATTGATCTTTGATGTCTCCCGTCGTGCGCCAAAGGTTTCCGCCGACCGATTGTCCCCACACCCAAACTCTGTTCCAGCCATACTCACATAAACTCAAAACAATCGGGCGCCCCGTCTTCCTCAATGCGTCATGCATTGCCGTATAGGCAATTCGCATTTCCTCGAGGGCGCCACTCGATTTGCACCAGTCATATTTTAGGTAGTCAATCCCCCATTTGGCATATGTTTGTGCATCCTGTTCCTCATGTCCGGCACTGCCCTCATAGCCGCCACACGTTTTCTCTGCAGGAGACGAGTAGATCCCCAGTTTGAGGCCCTTGCTGTGAACATAGTCCGCCAAGGCCTTCATGTCTGGGAACTTGCCGTTGGGCTGAATGAAACCGTCGTGGTCCCGTCTGCCCTCCCAGCCGTCATCGATGTTGATGTAAACGTAGCCGGCATCCTTCATTCCGCTCGTAACTAAGGCATTCGCCTGTGCGCGAACCGTTTTGTCATCAATGCGCTCGGCAAAGTGGTTCCAACTGTTCCATCCCATCGGTGGTGTGGCTGCAGGATTGCTCTGCGCCGAGGACGCCGAGATGAGGGTTAGAACACTGAGGACTACACGTAGCAAAGCCAGCCTATGCATGTTCGTTTTCCTTTGGGCTCCGCGAACCCAGCAGACGCATGTCCCAATTGCACTAGGTCCGCGCCAAGCTCCGTTAGCATGGGGCAGAAATTTCCCTGGTGCATGGCCCCCGTCCCCCCCAATGCATGTTTTGCGCGCCCCACAGGAACCTGCCCATACTTTTTTTCATGCTAGCGTATCTCTCGCCGTGACGCTGTTTTCAATATCTGTAACGTTATAGGTTCTTTTACAGCTATCCCCTCCGGCCTGTCAAGCTTTTTCTGGTTGTCGCTTGCGGTTTGGGGACTTGTTGCGAAATACGCATTCTTGTTAACTATAACGTTGGAGGGTGTCTTCATGATACGATATGTCTCGGTTTTATAGTAGGGATGAAAATCCGTCGATCTGGACGGGGGGAGCGCGAGACTCTAGCGGTATGCGGACAAGACTCAAGGACGTGGCCGAGGCTCTGAAGCTTTCTGTGTCGACCGTGAATGCTGCGCTCCAGAATCGGCCTGATATCAGTCAGAAGACGCGTGAGCGGGTCCTCCGTAAGGCGCGCGAGCTTGGCTATCTCCCAAATCGGGTGGCGCGCAGTCTTGTTACCCAGAGAACTCAAGTGATCGGAGTCGTTGTCCCGGACTTGTCACGCTCTTTCTTTACCGAGGTCGTGACGGGTATTGACGAGGCGGCGAGCGCCGCAGGCTATCATTTGTTGCTGTGCAACACTAGAGAAGACCCCAGCCGCGAAGACTCCGAAATCCAGACCTTGATCGGGAGCCAGGTAGATGGTCTTATCATTGCCTCGGCCCACGCTCCTTCCGAGAACGAAGTTTGGCGGGAACTGCGCAGAACCGGCGTGCCATTCGTTCTGGTGGACCGCTTTTTCAGAGATACTCATTTCGTTGGCGGCGACGATGAGCAAATTGGATTCATCGCCACTAAGCACCTGATTCAGCAAGGCTATGAGCGGATCGCACACATTCGGGGCCCGAACGTCATGACTGCCATTGGTCGGCTTAAAGGCTACACGCAAGCCTTGCATCGCCACAATATGAGGGTTCGGCGCGCCTACATAGTAGAAGCACAATACCACGACGAGACTGGCGGATCGGAAGCTGCCTACAAATTGCTGAGTCTCCCTGACTCGCCCGACGCTATCTTTGCGGCCAGCGACCCGATTGCGATCGGGGCACTGGAGTCGTTGCAACAACGCGGCCTACGTATACCGGAAGACTTCGGACTAATTGGTGTCGGCAACGTACGCTATGGGCAGTACCTGAGCGTTCCCTTGAGCACCGTAGATCAACAGAGGCAAGAGATTGGGAAGAAGGCGGGGGCCATGCTGGTAGATCTCATCACGGGAAGAGCCAACCCCCGGGCCCTGCCAATCCTGTTGGAACCGCGCCTGCTCGCCCGCCGTTCCAGTTGCTGCAAAGGGTGTGTCAGCGGTAGCGCCGTCGTTAGCAGGGTCAACGCGCCGGACCATAAATCGGTCGCAGCCAATCGTTAGTGCGGTTCGGCTAATCTTCCCGCCGCCGAGTTTACTCCCAACTGTAGCGGTACAATNNTAGGCACTTGCCAGGGTTTGCGTGAGGCCTCAGACAGGCCTTCTTGCACATGAAGCCCGTATACCCACGGATCTTGGATGGCGGTATTTCCCACCTTAATCTCCTGCGATCTTCCCCCACTCAGCCACCGGGTCGGCGCAAGATTTTGAATCTATAACGTTATAAAGTGCTTGACACCACCGTCTGTATCGATCTAGTATGATGCCGCTTCCGATTCCCACAATCTGGCGTGTTGGTTTCGAAGCAAAGTGCTTGCTTAACAAAAGAGGAAATGACTGACAGAAAGGGGAGACTATAGCATGACGCACCAAAGTCGATGCCGAGTTTTGTTGCCAACCTCAGGAGCAATGAGCAGGTTGCTTTCCCTGTGGATTGGGCTGTGGTTCATCGCATTCGTGACTTGCGCTCCTGACGCGCGGGCGGGTTCGTGGACTTCCATTGGTCCAAGTGGTGGCGGCTGGCTGACGTCCGCCGCTGTTTCGACGACCGGCGTCATCTACGCTGGTTGCGATGTGGGTGGTGTATACCGTTCAACGAACAACGGCCTCACATGGACGATCATCAATAACGGATTGCTGGACTATTCCGTGAACGCGATTGTCGTAGATCCGATTGTTCCGAATACCGTGTATTTAGGAACTAACGGAGGCATGTACCAGTCGCTCGACGGCGGGAATAGCTGGACAGCGTTGAGAAATGGTTTCCCGGCTCTAAATCCGGACGCCTACAGCGCGCCGATTGCAACGATTGCCCTCGACCCCNNATCGGGGACTCGCGACACGACCTTTATGGCCAAGGGAAGATCTATAAGTCAATCAATGGGGGACTGAGTTGGTCAATTGTGAACACAGGATCGTCCAAGATCAGCACCACGGCGATCATTTATGGGATTGCAGTCGATCCTACCAGCTCGTCGATCGTCTACGCGAGCACGGACAAGGGCGTGTACAGAAGCGCCGACGGAGGTGTGAACTGGGCCGCAAAGAATTCCGGGCTTGGGAGTAGTACGAATACGCGTAAGATTGCGATTGATGCGACTACCCACACGACGCTCTATCTCACCGACTTTGCTAAATCGGGTTCGGTGAAATCCAAGGTCTTCAAATCCACGAACAGCGGAACATCGTGGTCGGCGGTCCTGACCGGTTCCGTTCTGGGGGCCACGGGCNNCGACGATCTTCGTTTGAGCTCAGAGTTCAAAGAGCTAATCGTGGATCACAGGAACCCCGGCACGCTCTACGTGGGAGATTACAGCTGGGTAACACCCACAGTGTGGAAGAGCACTAATAGCGGCTCGAGTTGGACAGATACCTCAGGCGGTCTTCACCTGGGGCAGTGGGGTCAATACGTAGGCTATATGGTCTACGGAATGGCGATCGACCCCAGCAACTCCAACCTCTATTCCACCACCAGCATGGAGATCTATCAGTCCACAGACGCGGGAAGCAACTGGTATGAAATCTATAACGATGAGAATCCCGTGGGTTCGGGATACTACCTGGGACGCGGTATGAACACGGCTGAGACCTGGACGCTAGCCGTTGACCCAACCAATGCGAACAAGGTTTATGCCGGATTCTGGGACATTGGATTCGAAAAGAGCACGAACGGGGGTTCGACCTGGAAGCGTACGGGGGCCAGTCTTTCGGTCGGCGATAATTTTACCGCCCTGGCTGTCGACCCTGGAAATACATCTGTAATTTACGCGGGTACTGGCGGTGACAATCAGGGGGGTGTAAGCCAGCTTGTAAAAAGTGCGGATGCGGGAGAAACATGGACCGCGCTCGGCAATTTACCGACCTCGTATCAGATTAACGCGGTTGCCATCGACACCACGACTCCGCTTAGCTCTCGAACTCTGTACGTCGCCCTTTATGGAGGCGGTGTTTACAAGAGCACGAACGGAGGAACTAGCTTCAGTGCTGTGAACAGCGGATTGAGCACGGGGAATCGATACACCTCCTCGCTTGTGATCAGCTCCACGAACCACCTTATCCTGTACGCAGGATTTGACATGGAGAACACCGGCAACGCGGGGGGTGTCTATAAGACTACAACCGGGGGCACTTCGTGGTCGCGGTCGAGCGGGTCTCCATACAGTATTAAGGGCCTTGCGATCGATACGCTCAACCCGCAGAACGTCTTCGCCGCCGTGAGAGATACCGGTTCTTCCGACGGGGGACTGTATCGCTCCCAGGACGGTGGCGCCACCTGGTCACAGAGGTTCTGGGATCTTTATATGAAGTCTGTGGCTGTTGATCCAACAAACTCCTCGAAGGTCTACGCGGGATCGTCGGAGGATCCGTACTACGACCAGGCGAGCGGCAGCGGTTTCTACCAGTCGACCGATGGCGGTACCACGTGGCAGTCGGCGAATACGGGCCTCAACAATTTGGGAGTGCTTAATATCGTCGTTGCTCCAAGCGCGCCGACGGTCCTCTACTTGGGTTCCACCGGCAGCGGGCTCTTTAAGGGCTCGTTCTGAGGGACTTTTGCTAAGGCTTTCCGAATCGCTCAACCGGGCCGGAAGGTACCTTCTGGCAAGTGACACCAGAAAAGCCCTTCCGACCCTGTTTGCAGCCTTTGCCACATTACACGGAGGGTAGTCTTAGCTTAAAGGCTCTCTTCTTCGTCAGAAAGAGAGTCCGCGGAAGGAGCGGAGCCGTTGGGTTGTGACGAGGTAGCTCAATGAGCACCTACGAAGCGCGATTTGCTGTGCCGGTCAGTGATCCGACGGCGCGTTTTTGNNCTGTCTCTGAACGTATTCGGCGGATTCACCCTGTTAGAAATGACCCTCGTGAATAACCAGCCGGATGGGAATCCGGTATTCGCCCAAAATCTTCATCAAGCTTTGAAGCGCAATACAGAGCCTTCCGGTGTGGAGTCTCGTTCTATCACACCTTGTGGAAGGACGAAGAATTTGCCAGTTTTACCGCCGCTATTCCCATTCTCATGGTGCACGACGTTTATTCGCGGCACAACACCGAGTGTGAGGCTCATCACAAAAAGGGTGCAGGTTCTGGCCGCCGGCCTTTATCCGCCCCCTGGAACTTTCGTGGGATGAAACCGATCTTCGAGTTTATGAACGCCCATCGACAGTACTGTGGCTGGAATCGCACGGTGTCCGTCCGCGACATTGCCCTGTCCCACATCAGCGGAAATGGGACAGTATCGTATTTGCCGAAGTCGAGTTTTTCAAGGCACAGCCCGGCGGACTGTGTTCACGAAAGTCCTTGACAGGAGTCGGGTGGCTGGACTATAAGTCACCTGCAACGTTATAGTCGAACCTTTTTGCATGCCATTTCGGGAAGACCAGGACGTGACCCGCGACGCTTCCTGATGCGGCCGACGCTTAAAGTTACGATCATTTCGAGGGGGCTTACTATGAAGCGCGGATTCTGCGGATTCTTCAGAGAGATCAGATCGGTATCGAGCGAAGACGGGGGACGGTTGACGCGAAGCACAGTCCTTCTGCTCTGTCTTTCACTGTTCATCAATATGGCCTGTTTCGCACAGAGCACAAACTCCGGGGACATCCGCGGTACTGTGACGGACACGTCAGGAGCGGTGATGCCGGGGGTGAAGGTCTCNNGCTCAATGTCGATACCGGCGTTTCTAGGGATTACATCACCAGCCAGGACGGCGTGTTCGACACGTCTTCCGTTATGGTTGGACGCTACACCCTCACCTTTGACAAAGAGGGATTTGAGAAGTTCGTCCGCGGTCCCATCTCCGTCGCGGTTGGGTTTACGACCGTTAATGCTCAGTTGAAAGTGGGCTCGGCGCAACAAACGGTTACCGTTACCGCCGATGTGCCTCTGCTCAACACTGAATCAGGCGATCAGACCACCACCCTGGAATCGAAGGACATGGCACAGTTGCCGCAGGCCGGAGATTGGCAAGGCTTCACGATCCTGCTTCCCGGCACTTCCGGTAGCGCGTCGGCTGCCGCAGGTTCCGCCAATCCAGGGCAGCTCTTCTCGGCAAATGGAAACCTGCCCTATACCAACATCCTCGCCGACGGCTCCTCGACCACGTTGGGCGCGAGCCAAAATTCAAATGTCTCGACCTTTGAAACCGTGCGCGAGGTTCAGGTCTCACTATCTTCATTCTCGGCGCAGTACGGTGTAGGTGGAGTAGTCATCAACCAAATCACGAAAAGCGGCACCAATCAATTTCACGGATCTGCGTATGAATACTTTAAGAACGATGCCTTGAATGCGGCAGATTATGGCTTTGGAAACAAAGTACCGATTCAGTTTATTCGGTACAACAACTTTGGCGGATCAATCGGAGGTCCCATCCTGAAGAAGAAAATGTTCTTCTTCTTCGACTACGACCGGATTGTCCATCACGGCGCAAGCAGCAGTGGTACCAGCACGATTCCAACAGCCGCAGTCATGAGTGGGGACTTCACCGGGCAACAGCGGATATATGACCCGACTTCGCAAACCATTGCGTACGATTCCGGCGGCAACCCCTACCCCGTCNNGCAGTCCTTCCAAGCTGAGTATGGTTATAACGGATTTCCCAGCGGCATATTCGATACGGTATCCGCGAACCTTCAAGAGTGGTACCCCACCCCAACAAACCACATCAAAGGGGGACACTTTGTCCCTGGAACCCTCAGTTCCACGGGGGTGCTCCAAAACAATTTCTACTCAAGCGTGCCATCTATCCGTCCGCACATAGCATATTTCGGACGACTGGACTACGACATTACACCTAGCAACCGGCTGGCCATCTCTGTGTTGGACGGCGACATTCCACTCTTTACTCCCAGCGCGGTAACCGCCTGTCCGGTTGGTTGCCAGCCCGCTGAAGGCAAGGACATCAACGCGCAGATCAGCGACGTCTGGAACATCAGCAGCAGAACATACAACGAAGCAAGACTTGGTTACACTTACGAGCTAAACACCTTTCACGACCCCACTCTGGGCAGAGGGTATCCTTCCCAGTTGGGGTGGCAATTCGCGAAGGCGGACGGTTTTCCAACCATCAACCAGACTGACTACTACTCCCTCGCTCCCGGTGTCAACGCGACAGCAGCAGAAAGCGTCTTCGATATTTCGGACGTCGTGACCATGATCCGCGGCAGACACATCCTTCGTTTTGGTGGAGAACTGCTGCTCTTCCGCGAGGACGACACCCCATGGGCAAACGTCAATCCCGGGACCTTACAGTTCACGGGGCAATACACCCAGAATTGGGTGGTAGACCCAATCACCGGGCTGGCTTCCCCGGACGTTACAACCGGTATGGGTTACGCCGATTTCCTGTTGGGGTTTGTACAAGGCTGGAACGCCGCTGACGCGCCTGAATATGGCGGGCGGATGAAGAGCCCGCAAATGTTCATTGAGGACGACTACAAAATTCGTCCGAACCTCACCGTGAGTCTGGGATTACGTTACCAGATCAACCATGGCTGGAACGAGGTCCACGGCAACGTGGACAGCTTTGATCCAACCGTGACCAACCCTGCAACGAATACTTTGGGCGCGATGTGGTATGGCAGCACTCACGCGAATGGTCGGACCTCCCTGCAAGCCGATGTAACTAACACTATCCTCCCTCGCCTAGGATTCGCTTGGTCGCCAAAACCGAACACTACAGTCCGTGGAGGGTTTGGTCTCTATGCTTACAGCTGGAGCTTGGACAATTACGGTGCAGGCATATATGCAGATCCTCTTGGTTCCAGCGGCAATTTGGGCGACGATACAAACGGCATTACTCCGATCACGAAACTGGACGGTTCCGGTACGATCTACGGAACCGGTACAAGCCTGCCCTACTCCGTGGGATCCACAGCCCCTGACCGATTCAATGGCGAGGGTGTGGCTTACACCCAGTACCACAGCCCCGTCCCCAAGATCTACGAATGGAACCTATCCGTTCAGCGCCAGCTAGGCACTAATTTTATGGCCCAGCTCGCTTACGTAGCGAGTCATGGAACCGATCTCCCCTTCAGCACGGATCTCAATCAGGTGCCAGAAAGCAAATTGTCCGTAAATGATGCACAATTCCGACCGTACCCGCAGTATCAGGGGATTAGCGGCAGCACGAATAATGCCACCTCCAACTACCACTCTCTCCAAGCTTCAATCACGAAGCGAATGACCTCCGGAGTAAGCCTAAGCTTTAACTATGTCTGGTCTCACTTCCTGGACGATCAGGATTCTTCAGGGTGGGGAGGTCAGGGAGGTCCACAACCGTACCAGCTTGCAAACGATCCGGGCGCAAACTACAGCAATTCCAACTACGACGTGCGCCATGCGTTTAAGGGCTATGCAGTGTACGAGCTCCCCTTCGGAAAAGGCAAGATGCACCTCAACACGAGTAATGGACTCTTGGACGCAGTAGCTGGCGGCTGGCAACTTTCCGGCAGTGTTGTATTGTCTACCGGAAACCCGTTCACGGTGTATTCGCCTCATGACACGTATGCATTGGCGGGGAGCGCATTCCCAAATTGGTCCGGAATAAGCCCGACACCTGCACACAAGAGCATCCATGAATGGTACAACCCGGCGGCGTTCGTGTTGCCGGAAAACGGGACTTATGGCAACGTGAGGCGGAACAGTCTCTACGGGCCGGGACTGGCCACGCTAGATCTCTCCTTTGGGAAGACATTCTCCTTGCCGTGGGAAGGCATCAAGTTCCAGATTCGAGCTGATGCAGCGAATGCTCTGAATCACCCGTGCTTCGGAATACCGCAGACGGGTCTGACGGGTGCTTCGGGTGTGGGCCAACCATTTACCAGCCCTTCCAACATCACATCGACAACCGTTGGCGGACGCACGGTTCAGATTGAAGGACACCTCACTTTCTAGTGGGGTTCGACATCAGCGGAAATGGGACCGTTTGAGACTGGAAGTTAAGCTACACAACTGAACGTTCAGTTCACCCGCAACAGGGAGTAAACTGCCGGCTCCAGCACTGTCCCATTTCCGCTGACGGGGACAAGTTTGCGTGCCAGATGCCGACGCGGGTGGGATAGTATGACATTCCGTGGTGGCACTTCACGAACGCGGTATACGCCACACCGGCTCTTCCGGCGCGGGCAATAGCGGGGCTTGAAAAAGGCACACAGGAGGAAGTTCATGGATCGAGTGAATATCGGGCTGGTGGGTTGCGGAGCATTCGGAGAGAGCCATTTGCGCGGATTCCGCGCCGTTCCGTCCGCGCGAATTGCCGCAGTCTTCGACGCCGACAAGGAGCGCGCCCGGCGCGTCGCCGCCGAGTTCAGCATCCCGCGCATCTGCGAATCGCTGGAGCAGATCTGCACGCTTCCCGAACTCGACGCCATCGACGTGGTTACGCCGGAGCAGATGCATCTCGATCCGGCCCGCACCGCTCTCGTGTCTGGCAAACACGTCTTCGTCGAGAAGCCCATGGCCACCAGCCTCGCGGATTGCACCGCTATGATCGAAGCGGCGAGCGCAACCGGACGATTTCTGATGGTCGGGCATATTCTGCGGTTTGAAACCAAGTACGCCATGATGAAGGATGAGATTTCGGCCGGGCGGCTTGGTACTACGGTCTCCATGCATGCGCGCCGCAACCGCCCCAAGAGCCTTCTGCCGGTGTACGGTCGAACTCATCCCGCCCTCATAAATTCCATCCACGATGTGGATCTGATGCTGTGGTACGTCGGCCAGCCAGTGCGGCGCGTCCGCGGATATCAACGCCACGCGACCGGCGGCAAGTACCCCGAAACGTTCTGGGGCATTATCGAATTCGAAGGCGGCGCGATCGGCGTTGCGGAGACCATCTGGATGATGCCCACCCATGCCGGGGTGTTCTTGGACGATGCATTCCAGTTCATCGGCACTGCCGGAGTCGCCAATCTTCAACTCCATCCCGCGACGTTCGTCATCCTTCGCGAATCGGGGTATGAGATTCCCGATGTCAGTTACGATCCCCGCGTGGGAGACGCGGCCCACGGCGCGCTGCGGGATGAGTTGGCCTACTTCTGTGAGTGTGTGCTGTTGAATCGCGCGCCGGAGGTGGTTACGGCGGTGGCGGCGAAGCGGGCGGTTCGCGTCGTGCCNNGACTGATGGCTGCCGCCCACCGTCCCCGAACTGCTCGACGAAAGGGACCTCCATGCACGATTCGGTCCTAGCAGGAATCGCCGTCATTCTGGCTGCCGGCGTCTTTCAGGGCAGCTTCATGTTCCCGGCGAAGGGAATGAAGGGCTGGGCTTGGGAAAACTACTGGCTCATCTTCGCGACGGTCGCTTACCTGATCTCCCCTTGGGTGCTGGCGGTCATGACGATCCCGCGGTTGGCAGACGTCTACTCGGGCGCCAGTGCCGGCACGGTGGCGGCACTGGCCGGCTTTGGAACCGCTTGGGGCGTGGGCGCGCTGACGTTCGGTCTCGGGGTCGATGCCGTCGGACTGGCACTTGGTTTCGNNGTGATTCTTGGAGTGGCCGCCTCGGCGGGCGCTGTCATCCCCTTGTTGTTCCAACCTCCTCCCCACCTCGCTGTGGGCCAGATCGCATTCACGGCCGCTGCGATTGTGATCATGTTGGCGGGCGTTGCCGTCTGCTCCTTCGCCGGGAAGTGGAAGGAAGAAGGCAGAGGCTCGGGTTCATATCTCACCGGCATTCTGATTTGCATCGTCTCGGGTCTGCTCTCGTCCGGAGCCAACCTGGGTTTCGTCTTTGGATCACAAATAGCCACCCGCGCGCAAGCTATGGGCGCCCCGCACGAATTGGCCGGCAACGCCGTCTGGGCGCTGCTCGCGATACCGCTGNNCGGGATATTCGCTGGTGCTTCTGGTCCGGCGCGGGACGCTGGGCGCCTACCGCGTACCGGGTTCCGGCCGGCGCTTCGTCCTCGGATTGCTCATGGGCATAATGTGGATGGCCGGGATGAGCCTGTATGGAGTCGGCGCTCGCCGCATGGGTAAGCTGGGCGTCTCGCTCGGGTGGGCCATTCTGATGTCGAGCACAGTGCTGGTGGCGAATCTTCTCGGACTCGTGGCGGGTGAATGGAAGGGATCACCGCCGGGATCGCGGCGCCGCTTAGCGGCCGGGCTTGGTCTGTTGTTGGTTGCGATCGCCGCTCTCGGCTGTGCGAATGAGCTGGCACAGTGACGGAAGTCATTGACAGAGCCCGTTCCATCGATTGACTAGTTGTATACACGCAGTGTACGGTTCGAGCTTATTGTTCCCTGGAGCCCATGCCCTCCCCCGTGATCCACACCCTCGCCGACCTGATCCGGATCAAAAGCGTGAACCCGGCTTACGAAGGAGGAGCGCCGGAAGCCCACATCGCCGCCTTCATCCGTGAGTTCTTCTGCTCCCGGGGTATCGAATGTTACGAGCAGGAGGTGTTTCCCGGNNGGCCCGGCCGGCCGAATCTGATCGCGCGAGTTCTCGGCCGGCAGCCGGCCCGCCGTGTGATTTTCGAAGCGCACGTGGACACGGCCTCCGCATCCGGCATGGATATCCCGCCGTTTGAGCCCGAGATTCGCGATGGCTGCGTCTACGGGCGCGGGGCCTGCGACACGAAGGCGGGGCTTGCTGCCATGATGCACGCGCTCGCGGCTCTGCACCAGATGCCTCCTTGCGAGATTTGGGTGGTGGCTGCGGCGGACGAAGAGTTTTCGTACCGAGGGGTCGTCCGCCTGTGCGAAGGT
>PLQW01000060.1 GCA_003160215.1 Acidobacteriaceae bacterium | reverse complement strand
ATGACACCGGTCCGTACCTCGATTCGGAGTCCCTGGCAGAATGGCGTCGCCGAACGTTGGGTCGGAAGCTGCCGCCGTGACTTGCTCGACCACGTGATCGCGTTGGATGAGCCACATCTGAAGAGACTCCTGTCTCAGTACGCTTCCTATTATCACGACGACCGANNCATTCAACGCCACAGAAAAGTTAGGTCCCGATGTCAGCGAACTCTTGAGTATGCACTGCTCCTGGTGCGTTTTGGATTGTGGCGAGGCACACGATCTGAATAGGTCAGCGACGGTGCCCCACCCACGGCTTCCTCTTGCCTTGCCCGGATGGGGCCTTTCGTTTGGCCAACGAGCAATTGTGCACAGACTAAGTGCTGTTGGAAGCCATAGCATCGTACCTCCAATGTAATCAAGGAGAATCTAAATGACATCCAAGAAGCTATTTGCTTTTGTCCTGGGGTCGCTGGCGGTGTTCGCCCTGTCTTTGCCGGTAATGGCCCAGAGCACGTCACAATCCAGCACCACGACGACCACGCAGAACCCACCAGCCGCCCAGACGCAGAGCACCACCACCACGACTTCGCAGGATCCGGCAGTTTCGCCGACGACTACTCAGACTACCGATACCAAGACCAAGTACAAGCACCACCAGGTGAAGCAGACCGACACGACGACAACCACTACAACACCGGCGCCTGAGCAGGTGCAGAAAACCACAACCACAACGACCACCTCCCCGCCGCAGCTATGATGGGCCGTCGACCTTCATGTTCTTGGCTGGGATGAACCGACCAAGAGCGTCGAAGATTGAGGCAACATCCACCGCCGGTTGCGTCATTACTGTGTCGGGTCTGTTTTGAGCGGCGTGGTCACGCTGGCCGGGGAAGTGAATTTGCAGGACAAGCGCGACCAGGCCAGGAAGGGTCGAGGTCAGATCTTGGACGAAACCCGCCCCAGCTAACTTCTAGAAGGAGATGTTCCAATGTCATTCGGCCTTTACGCTATCGGATTCGTGATCATGATCTGCGGCCTGATTTATGGCGCACACTTGATGCACATTCCCGCACACTGGATTGCGGTGGGCGCGGTCGTACTTTTAGGTATCGGGATCTTGTCAGGTGTAAAGGCCACGCGTCAGAAAGATCCTGCGGAATAACCTTATCCCTTAAGGTCAAGAAACTCATCTTCGCTTCCGTCGAACTTGTTGGCGATCAGCTTGCGATACCAACCCAGAATGGTATCCGGCATGGCCGTGGCCGCTACTTCCTCCAGCGCCTTACGCCCTAGGCGGTGAGCGATCTCCGCCAACGTGGCCTTGTCAGCTTCCGAAAGAAGCAGTCGGCCCTTGACCTGGGCTTTCAGGATACGGTTCTCCGCAGCCAGATATTCGTTCCGCACCAGCAGTTCTTGATCGACGGTGCCGGTGATGTAGGCCAGCATGCGAGCCCAGTTCATTCCGCCAATTAAGGGAGCAACGCAGCAGAGTTTCTCTGCAGTTCAGACTGTCTGGCGGAGGATGCAGTCATGAGCGAACCCAACAGGGGAAAAAACAGGGATTTTCATGAATTTAGGCAACGATTTTTGGATTTACAACCGTGTAAACGCTGCATTTGTGGTGGGCTATGGTCCAGGGAGCGATTTCTTGTTCTGCCCGAGGCAGGGAATTTTTTCATGCCTATCAGGGAATTAAAATCGCCTATCAGGGAATTAAAGTGGTTTATCAGGGAACTGCTTTTCTCCGCCCGCAAAGAAGGGAAGGCGAAAGCGAAACTGACTCGGTCATTGAGAAATGCCGTTCTCCATCAGTGCGGCGCAGTTCTTAAATTTACCTTTTGCCGCCTGCCCTCGGCCATGTGGATGGCAGTTTTCCTCACTGCTGGTCCGCAGGACCAGTGTGCCTGCACAGCCCTCTAGCGCCGCCCTAGCCTGTTGGAAGGCCACAAGCGTGCGAACAATCTTGCCGTGAGTGACGTCTTCAGGAAAGCTGAGGTACTGGTTTACAAGTCGAAACAGCACTTTGCGAAAGGCTTCTTCCAGATGAGATTGCGGCGTCCACTCACGCATCAGATTCTCCTCCTAGGCACCGTAATATACGCCCTTGACACGCCGACACATTAGCGGTGTGTGCTTGGGAAGTCAACGGGTTGCCGAGAGAGGGAGTTTGCATCCAATGAGGAATTTCACCGTGTGGATTGGGTTCTCGCAGCATCTGCGGTGATTTGCTTGTCATGTGCCTCAACCGTGATCCTTGATCACGCCAGTCGAGAGGCAAACCGGCGATGAAGTGACTCAGCGGCTGATCCGCCATGCTCCCCTGGTCAACCATGGCATCGACGATTTCAGGCGACAAGGCGGCCAACCGGAAAATGCGCGCGGCATACCTAAAGTTTAGCTTGGCTTCGGAGGCCAGTTGCTGGATGGAGTAAATCTGTCCCGCGACGATGCGCTCCCTCCAGCCCTGGGCCATCACGATGGCCTACAACAGCGGTGAAGCCGACAGGCTGCTGCCGTTTGAAGAGCCAGGCAGCACCAGTCGCAACTCGCCGCAAAGCCAGGAGTTTGCCGTCGATCTCAGAACAGTACATGAAGTTCGAATTCACCTCCCTCCGCCAGCAAGTCTGAACTGCAGAGAAACTC
>PLQW01000042.1 GCA_003160215.1 Acidobacteriaceae bacterium | reverse complement strand
TCATGAATAATGCGGGCTAGGCAGCGATTACGACGTGCAAAACGACGCGCGTAATGTCTACCGTGGAAAGTATAAGGCGCGCGAGGTCCGTCCATCGATCGGTTTGTTAAGGGTTTGCGATTGTCTGGAGGTCCCAATCGCCGTCCCTTATTAGGCCGCGAATTTTGTCTGTGCGTCTCTTCCAGCCAGGGTAAAACTGCGGGTACGGGAGCCGTTGGTTTGCAGTGTCGCGCAGGTTGAGATACTCGTTGAGCCAAGCCTTCTCCTTATCTCGTGTATTGAGAGGTGGGGAAACCACTTTCGAGGTCGCTTCTTGAAGCTGGCTTGCTTTCCCATCACCAAGTTGGACAGCTGTGTCGAAAAGAACAGCGACCCCCAACTTAGAAGATATTCCTAACTCCTTCGCTGCTGTTGTTGACCATAGTGCCCCGCTGTTGTACGCGTTAAGGGTCGCGGGATCCTCGTCAGCTGTGGCGTTTCCGAATTCGAAAATGTGGACAAGCTTTCTCGCTTGATCGAGTGTCTTCAGTGCCTCGGTGGCCTGTGACTGAGTTTGGGGAGGGGCGGATTTTTTCAGTTCAGTTAACACCGAACGACCGGATTCGTCCTTCTTCAATTGGATGATCCGAATCGCGATGTTTTCATATCCCAGGGCGACAAAGGAATCGTATCCAAACTCGCGCTCCGCTGGCTTATCTGAGGTGAGTAAGGGGCGAAGGTTTGCAAGAGCGGTAATCTGGTTCAACTGAAGCTGCCGATAGTTGTATATCTGGGTGAACAAGACAGCGACTCCCGTGACGGCAACTCCCAGTAGGAGCGGCGTTATGGAAGCTATCTTGTCCCATATGTCTTTCGTTTTTTCTGATTCGGCCATTGCTAGTTCTTCGGCTCCTGTTCAGACAGTTTCTTCCGGTGGCGGGTGTGTTTTGGTCGGAGAAACAGGAATTTCGCTGCGTTCGATTCCGAGGCTGACACACCAACCGCGGAAACCGTCAGGCTTCCGCGCCTATCACCTCGACCCAACTATTTTTCGAAGATGTTGTCGCCCAGCAGCGTCGGCATGGCTGATTAGCTGACAGCTGACCGCTTCTACAACGCACTCATGTTGGACAGGAACTCGCCGTTGGAGCGGGTCTTGCCCAACTTGTCGATCAGCAGTTCCATGGCTTCCACCGGCGACAGCGGGTTCAATACCTTGCGCAGCACCCAGACGCGCGCCAGATCTTCCTTGGGGATCAGCAACTCTTCCTTACGCGTGCCTGAGCGCTGAATGTCGATGGCCGGGAAGGTACGCTTGTCCACCAGCTTGCGGTCGAGAATGATTTCCATGTTGCCGGTGCCCTTGAACTCTTCGAAGATGACGTCGTCCATGCGCGAACCGGTTTCGATGAGGGCCGTCGCAATAATGGTGAGCGAACCGCCTTCTTCGATGTTGCGCGCGGCGCCGAAGAACCGCTTCGGACGCTGCAACGCATTGGAATCGACGCCGCCCGAGAGCACTTTGCCGGAAGGCGGGACAATGGTGTTGTAGGCACGCGCCAGACGGGTAATGGAGTCGAGCAGGATGACCACATCGCGCTTGTGCTCGACCAGACGTTTGGCCTTCTCGATGACCATCTCGGCCACCTGAACGTGGCGTGCCGCCGGCTCGTCAAAGGTGGAAGAGATGACCTCTCCCTTGACCGAGCGCTGCATGTCCGTGACTTCTTCCGGGCGCTCGTCGATCAACAGCACAATCAGTACAATTTCCGGATGATTGGTGGTGACCGAGTTCGCCAGGTTTTGCAACAGCATGGTCTTGCCGGTGCGCGGAGGCGCCACGATCAAACCGCGCTGCCCTTTGCCGACCGGCGTCAGCAGATCCATGACGCGAGCGCTGATGTTTTCACGCACCGTCTCCAGCTTGATCCGCTCCTGCGGATACAAAGGCGTCAGGTTGTCGAACAGGATCTTGTTGCGCGCTTCCTCGGGAGACTCAAAGTTGACGGCCTCGATCTTGACCAGCGCGAAATACTTCTCGCCTTCGTGCGGAGGCCGCACCTGGCCGCTGATGGTGTCGCCGGTTTTCAGGTCAAACTTGCGGATCTGCGAGGGAGAAACGTAAATGTCATCCGGACCGGGCAGGTAGTTGTAATCGGGTGAGCGCAAAAAGCCGTAGCCATCGGGCAGGATTTCCAGCACGCCCTCGGCAAAAATATGGCCTTCTTTTTCGCTTTGAGCCTGGAGGATCTTGAAAATGAGGTCCTGCTTGCGCAGGCCACTGGCGCCGGGCAGCTCGAGGGTCCGAGCAATTTTGGTCAGCTCGGTGATGTTTTTTTCTTTTAACTCTGAGATTGTCATGTTCACCTACGGGGGAATGTGCAGAAGGGCGGGCCGGCGGAACTGCGGAAAGCGCGCCGAAGGCGCGGCGCGTTATGCTGCGCGCCGCTGCGCTTCGGAAGCCGTCTCCGGTTCGATCAGTATGTCCTGCCGCTCGGAATCGGCGATGAGGTTTAACACGTCGTTGGTAGTGTCCTGAATCCGCGTGTTGGGTTTGTGGAACTTGCGCGTTGCTTTAGAAGCAAGCTGACACAGCGTGTAGCGGTTGCGCAGTGTGTGGACAGCTTCAAATACTAGTTCAGACCGCATCAATTTGTTCTCCTCGTTTCTATGTTTCTATGAATGAATGTTCCCGGAGCCCGACCAGAATAGAACCACAGCCCCTGCATATGAAAAAATGGGCGGTAAGGATTACCGATTACGACGGCCCGTAACAGGAGCTAAAAGTTGGATGCCACAGTCGCCGATTCGGTTCCTCATTTTTTCTGCCTTTTCCGTCCGGCCCTTTTCGAAACTGCAAAACCTTCTGAAACAATTACTTACGTGACGCATGTCATAGCTCAGCACCATGCTCTTGCCGGGAGATGACTTCCTGATTGCCTGGTGATGGCGTTCAGTGTGTCGCCGTTTTCGGGGCAGTACGCCTTGGACTGGTGCCTACGGGACAACGCCTTACGTGAAAACAGTAAGGTAGTCGCCCGAATCTCATGAGTCAAGGAAAATCTTCCCCGCGCTTGTGACTTTGGTAACCTCCAGCCTTCCGCTTAGACGCGACATCCCCGTAAAGGTTCGCAATATTTCTCGTAACCCGCTGGAGGGCAATAAGTTGCTGTTTTTCCGGGTATCAAAATCCGCACAACCAGTGGGGGATATCCTTGTAAGCTAATGAATATAAATAACTTGTCCCCATAATACGTTGCCCGCGAGCTAGCCGAAGCTCCTCATGCCCAGAAAGTACGGTCCAACGTCCGATACTGGATTGCCTCCGCAATATGCCCAGGTTCGATGGTTTCGGCTCCTGTAAGATCGGCCACCGTGCGCGCAACCTTGAGAATGCGGTCGTGGGCGCGGGCGCTGAGCCCCTGCTTCACCATGGCCCGCTCCAGCAGATGCTCGGAGTCAGTTCCCAACTCGCAGTATTTCCTGATCTCGCGGGAGCCCATCTGAGCATTGGCGTAAATGCGTTCACCCTCCGAACCAAAGCGGACCAGTTGGATATCCCGGGCGCGAATCACCCGGGCGCGAATGTCGGCCGAGCTTTCCGGCACAACCCCGCTCCTCAACTCGCGATAATTCACCGACGGAACATCGATGTGGATGTCAATGCGATCGAGCAGCGGGCCCGAAATCTTTGACACATACCGCTGGATAATCATCGGCGTGCAGTGACATTCGCGTGAGCGATCATTGAAATACCCACACGGACAGGGATTCATGGCCGCCACCAGCATGAAACGCGCGGGAAAGCTGAGTGACATGGCGGAGCGTGCGATGGTCACGGTTCCGTCTTCCAGCGGCTGCCGCATCACCTCCAGGACGTTGCGCGGAAACTCCGGCAGCTCATCCAGGAACAGCACTCCGTTGTGGGCCAGCGACACTTCGCCGGGACGCGGGATCATGCCACCGCCGATCAGCCCCGCGTCCGAGATGGTGTGGTGTGGCGACCGGAAAGGACGCGTCCCAACCAATCCGCTGGTGGAATCGAGAACTCCCGCCACGCTGTGAATCTTGGTTGTCTCAAGGGCTTCGTCAAACGTCAGCGGCGGAAGGATGGTGGCCATCCGTTTGGCCAGCATGGTCTTGCCGGAACCTGGCGGACCGATCATCAGCAGGTTGTGGCCTCCCGCGGCGGCGATCTCGATGGCGCGCTTGGCTGTCTGCTGTCCGCGCACATCGCCGAAGTCCACCCCGAATTGCTGCGAAGTTTCCAGCAGCGCGTGGGTGTCAACCTTGATCGGAAGGATGCCGTTGCCGGTATTCAGAAGCTGCACCACCTCGATCAGCGAGTGCACCGGGTAAACATCAACGCCATCCACCAATGCGGCCTCGCGCGCATTGACCTCGGGAACGATGAGTCTGCGGATTTTGTTCGCCCTCGCGGTTACCGCAATGGGCAATGCTCCCCGGATGCCGCGCACTCCGCCGTCGAGCGACAACTCGCCGACGAAAAGCGCATCGTCCGGCGGCTTATTGTTCAAGCCGCCATAAGCGCCGAGGATTCCCAACGCCATGGGGAGATCGAACCCCGATCCTTCCTTGCGAATGTCCGCGGGAGCCAGGTTGATGGTGGTGGTGGTGGATGGAATGTCGTAGCCGCTGTTTTTCAGCGCCGCCCGGATGCGCTCGCGGCTCTCCCGCACCGTGGTGTCGGGTAGCCCGACCGTCATAAACGTGTCGTGCTCGGCCTTTATCGCAGCGACATCGACCTCCACCTCGATGAGGCTGGCGTCGATGCCATACACGGCGGCGCTAAGTGTCTTATAGAGCATGCGTGGGAACGCACGCCTACCACGTTGTTACACTTAACACATTTTGGCGTCGCGCGGTGTGACCGAACTCACGCAGCGACGTGATGAAGGGTCAAGAGCAGGCGTGAAGACGACAGCCTCTCTCCGTGACGGAGTAACTCTCAAATACATTTGGGAAGCTGATAGAGGTTGACCCCAAGGCAACTAGGCGCAAGAAACGATAAAATCTTCCAGTAGCACCAATCAGGAGCAGCAAATGCCCAAAGGGCGCCTACCGTTCCTCCGCAGGAAACAAGACGATTCTTCGTTCCAGCAAAGGGAGCGGTTCGTGCGCGTCGTGTATCACGGGCTGCTCCATTAGGGAACCTGAGGATGAGGCTTTGAAATACTGGGTTGAAGCTTTAGCAACGCTGACCCATGCCGAAGTTCTCGAACAGTTTCTCAATTGCGAAGAGTTCACCCGGGTCTCCAAAGAGAAACTCTTCGTTCCTCCTGGACACTACTATTCGCCCATCGTTGATGTTGTCGAGGCGGAGGCTCACCTTTGTCAGATGGAAGCCCGAGGAACCCCGGAGGGTGTTCCTGGGATAAATATTGATCGCGAACAGATGGTGCGAACCTGGCACAAATTGCTGCCCCTTGTGAGTAGTGCTCCATTTGCCGACAATCCAGGTTCGGGGTTGCGTTATGGATTTGTTAACCCCGCGTACAGTTGGGGAGACGCGAGCGTGTTGCATGCCATGCTTCGCCTGAATCGCCCCAAAAAACTGATAGAGATCGGAAGTGGCTGGTCATCAGCTTGCACCACGCCCGCTCTATGCGCGCGATCCCATCGGCATCGATCTGGATCAGAGCCTCTATGCCTTAGACTCCACCACCATCGACCTCTGCCTCTCCTTGTTCCCGTGGGCCAAGTTCCGCAAGAATAAAGCGGCCCTCAAGCTGCATACGCTGCTGGACCTGCACGGCAACATCCCCACGTTCATTCGCATTACCGACGGCAAGGTGCATGACGTCAATATCCTCGACGAACTTCTGATCGAGGCTGGCGCTTTCTATGTAATGGATCGTGGCTACATCGACTTCGAGCGACTCTATAGCTTCACGCTCTCTTCGGCCTTCTTCGTGGTGCGCACCAAAGCGAATGTTTTGCTTCAGCGGCGCTATTCGCATCCGGTAGACAAAAGCACCGGAGTACGATCAGACCAGATCGTGATCCTGACGTCTTTGCAATCGGCCACGGCCTATCCCGATGCGCTTCGCCGTGTGAGCTTCGTGGACGCCGAAACCGGCAAGAGACTGGTTTTTCTGACCAACAACTTCTCTCTGCCCGCACTGACCATCGCGCAAATCTATAAGCAGCGCTGGCAGGTCGAGCTTTTCTTTCGCTGGATCAAGATGCACTTGCGCATCAAGGCGTTCTACGGAACCAGCGAGAACGCAGTAAAGACCCA
>PLQW01000206.1 GCA_003160215.1 Acidobacteriaceae bacterium | reverse complement strand
TCAACCGGGTGCAGAACGTAGCCGAAAGTCTCATCCCGCATTGTCGGGAAGAACCGGAAATCGCTGTCAACGACCCATTCAAGGCGCGTACTGGCGTCCAGCCGCGTGACTTCAGCGGTATAGATCAAGGGCAGTTGCCGCAACCACCGAATCACCCTTTCATACAATGCGGGCATAGCGATTGGAAGGACGAGGAACTAAGAACAGTCCTGCAGTGGCACGTGGATATTTACTGGCTCGCGAATGCGGGAAGGCGAAATGGGCTGGCGCACGGGATCACCGCCGCAAAAAGTAGACGCGATCCGTCCAGTCCCATCTCCCCGTTTCTTTGAACAAATGGATCAGCGCCCACACCAGGCCCCCAATGTCCGCTGGAGAGATGGTTTTTTCGTCGACGAAAATTACACCGCCATGCTTTCGCCCTTCTTCTGCCCACGTCTTGAGCAACCGGGGAATGGTCCTGCGGTCGTAGGTAACAAGCGTCAACCGCTCGGTGGCACCTTCCAGCAAGCAAGCGGAATCTTCCTGGCCCAGGAAGTTCCCATTCTCCCATTCTGCCATCCAATGCACTACTAGCGAACGGTGGCGACGTCTGAGACCATCTGCCACTTCGGGCGAGATATGTTCATCCAGAAGAAGCTTGAGCATCTCAGCTTCTCGTCGGCTTGGTGGAAACAAATTCGGTCGCTTGGGGCAGCATGTGTTTCAGCGTCTCGAAATCTGCTGAATCGTTTTCGGACGTGGCCTCATCGACCTCTTCCGGAAACACCTCCGCATAGTTAACGGCCGCCCGGACCTTGGCTTCTGGCCACCGTAGGTGCCTGGCAACAGCCGGTACATTCCCCTTATAGCTCCGAACGAGCAACATGATCTCCCAAACTGCGAGCGTACTGCCTTGAATGTAGGCTTGCCGGCCTGCCAATGAATCGCGAAAGTCGATGAACGCAAATTCTGACCGCCTTAAGCCCTCCTCAACCAGGCGCGCACTCGCGTCGCTCAGGGTCCATCCGTGTCGATTCGCCATGCGCTTTAGACGCTTGCCGCTTTCCAGGGACAAACGCATGCTGAGAACCGTCGAACGGGTTGCTTTCATCAATATTCCCTCGATTGTAACTGTTGTAAGTATTGTATACGATCCGGAGTCAAAGCACACAGCCGACCGACTTGCGGGATAGCGACACGGTCAGCACGTGATCAAACGCGCACCATGTAAAGCTAGCGCCGCGGCCTCAATTCAGAAACCAAATCAGGAGACCGGCAGCTCTTTTACCAAACACTATAATCTCCGTGTCATTGCTTGTGACCAATATCAAATCCATGAGCTAAGCGTCGCCGGCAAGACCGGTCGCCCGCATCTAGCCGGCGTCTGTGCTGGGAAAGGGTGATATTGCGAAACGAAGCCAACAAGTCATTTGTTATGAGCAGCAGAACGGAGGACGTGACCAACAAACGTGCGGCTGGGAAGGGCAACTCGCAACCGCGTCCTCTCCGGAGCCAGCGTGCCCATGAGGGTCGAGCGCCGCAAAGCTTAAACTTCACCTCTCAGTTCTTTACGGTTCGGATGGCCTCAGACCCAGCAAGTTTTCGTCGCTGGTGACGAGCAGAAGTGCTGCTCCGGCTGGGGTTGCGGCGTAAAAAAATCGCTTTACGCGGCCGAGCAGGACAGCGCCGAAGCCCGGCGGCGGCGGCAAGCCTGGCGCGAAGCAATAAACCAGCTGACAGGAGATCCAGCACCAATCAGATTCCGCCGGTGTGGCCGTACAGTTGACGTAGATCTGGATGCAATTCTGCGGCAAACCAGGGATAGTGACGGACAGATTGCCGGTCCCGACCGCGGCTATGTCGTGCCCACCCGGAGAGGTAGCCACCCACACCTGGCACGAAGTTGCCCCAGTTCCCGCCATCCAAGTAAGCGCGACGGCGTTACCGTGCGGCGTTGACACACTTCGCCCGGGCGATGATTGTCGCCTGCCTAAGGTCGCCGCCGTGTGGGTTGCCTTATCCTGCACGGCGGGTGATGACCGTTGAGTTTTATCGGTCGAGACTTAGGCCGGGCCTTGGCGTCTTGTTCATGAGCACCGAGGAAGAAGAAGCAACAAAAGTCGCAGGCTCGAATCCGAAGAGGTTGTGGAGGTTCGAGTTCACCTGCCGGGTTAGCTTCTCACCGCCTGACTCAATATCACGGCGAGCTCTTCCATGGCCTCGGGAGCGTCCTCCGTTCCCCAAGCACACAAGAGCTTGACGGCGGCGCGGTGCATGGACGGAGCCTGGGCAATCAGGCGGGCATTTGCTTGCTGTTCCCCGTCGGAGGCGGCGTCAGGAATGGTGGCAAGCGCGCGAGCGCCATGCGCTGAAGATTCACCCACCACCACCCAAGCATCCCCCGGAGTTTGCTCCAAGATACGCCACGGTTCAGGAGTATATTGCACGGGGTTGCACCCTATCTCTCCTCCTGCTTGCTTTTGCCGGGCAGATTGATTCTGGCTCACCGATATTCTCCTTGCCAGGACGTGCTGCTCACAGGTTGCACCGGATTCCGGCGTCAACTTCGCGTGTCCATATTGCACACCTGACTCCAAAAGTATATTGACGAGAATTAGTGATTTCCAGACCACCGAGGTAGAAGGGATTTGTGGCACCGAGGAGCGTCTTCCGCGGCACTTTCAGGCAATGTAACGCGGTGGCACCAACACAATCCGCCGTCCTACGCGGCAAAGTTCCGAGGAAACGGCAGTGTGCGAAAATTCTCGAAGCAGGGCGCCGCCCTGTGTTACGCAATAATTATGTCCGACCTGCGATGTCATTGAAAATGCAGGATGCCTGGTCTTGCACGCAAGCTGCGAAGTACCTGTTGCGCCGGATCAAAGTGGAGGAGCCGAATTGCTCCTGCAACTGAGGCGGATGAGCAGCTGCGGTCGTTAGGACTCAAGGTGCTTGAAGACACCGCTGCGAGCACCGCAGGCGAATGCCTACTGCGAAAGACTGATTAACACGATACGGCGGGAGTTTCTCGACTTTGTCATTCCGCTCGGTGAGAAACACCTTCGTAGGTTGATGCGGGAGAGTCAAATGGATCGAAGGCGCAGGAAGGGAAGAGCGAACAGGGTCAGAAACCGGAGAACAGTCAGAACTTTGGCCTCGACGTGACCGAACTGGAGATGGTGAGCCCAGTTGCACGAGGTAGTCCGTAAAAATCTTAACCACGGATTCACGCGATTAGAGCAGTTCAGCGCAGGCTGTTTGTAAGGACTCCAACAAAACGGGAGGCAAGGGTGTGAGCAGCCGACAAAGCTGCGAATCTTGCGAGGTGCAAGTCCTCGTTCCGCTAATTGCCTGTGGTCAGGCGGATAGCATATCCGATGCGTGCGAAGGTAGCTAAGCCTTACCGCCGTCGGCTTGGCTGAATCGTGGCCGTGACCGCCCGGATCGGCAAAACAAGCTGCCTGGGCAGCAACTTGCAGAAACCGCCAGAAATCTGAGACTTGCATATATCCAGATTTGGAGATAATATGCTACTTAATTGGAGGATAGGCTCATGTCTGGAGGAGTAATCGAGACGGTACACCAGCCGGTTGCCGGATTTTCTTGGGACATTCCCGCCGATCTTTCGAAGAAAGAGGTTCAGGCTCGCCTGAGTCCTTCCGCGATCAAGGGGTTTTTCAAGCTGGCGCACTCGTGGAAGCTACGGGACGAAGATGCCCGCCAGCTTTTAGGGGGAATCTCAAACGGCGCCTTTTATCAGCTCAAAGGGGGCAGAACAAGAAAGCTTGACCAAGACCAGCTTACCCGAGTTTCCCTAATCTTGGGAATCTTCAAAGGCTTGAACATCCTGTACAGCGAGAAGCTCGCCGATACGTGGGCAAGCTTGCCGAACACAAATCCAATATTCGGAGGAGACACGCCGCTGGCGTACATGACCAAAGGCGGCGTTCCAGCCATGCTGCGGGTTCGTCAGCTATTAGACGCACGTCGAGGCGGACGTTGAATCTGCCGAGGACGTCAGACCTGCGCCAAGATGATACACATCGTCTTATCCCAACCAAATACATCGGCCAAGGCGAAAGCGTGCTCGCCAGGTTGACTGCAGACGATGCGAATTTGGACCACTTACTGGAGCTCGAAGGGGCAACCAATGATCGATTGCTGGGTGAAGCGGGCCTGCTGCCTGGCATCAGCGTCCACGAACTCGTTTTCGGAATTTCCTACGCTCATATTGTGAACGCTGCATTTACTCACGCACACCCTTCTGGCAGCCGATTCAATCTATCGGACCGTGGTGCGTGGTATGCAGCCTTTGCTTTAAGAACCGCTCAGGCTGAAGTGGCGTTTCACAAGACTCATGAGCTGCAGGAAATCGATTGGCAGGAACAGGAGGTCACAACCTACGCTGATTACCTCGCCGATTTTCGGGCTGAGTTCCACGACATTCGAGAGGACAAGCTCTTCGCAAATTGTCTCGACCCCGCAAGCTATGCGAGTTCACAAACCCTCGCGCGTGACCTCCTGAAACAAGGTTCTGTGGGTATTGTCTATCCAAGTGTTCGACACAATGGCGGCACTTGCCTGGTGTGTTTCCGACCGGCACTCGTCATCAACGTACGGAAAGGACTCACCGTCACCCTCGTGTTCAAAGGCACGATACTGTCAGGTACAACCGTAGAATAAAACTTGAGTGTCAATCGGTTACTGCCAAACAAACTCTGCTAAATGGTTGACGCAGGATTTCTGGAGAGGGACTGCGACTGATCGGCCGTTATTAGACCCGAAGGACCTTATACTAAAATCACAAGGGATCGAGGATCATTGGTGAGAAACAGGTCTTTATTGGAATGGTGGTCGCGATTAGAATGGTGGGTCGCGCGCGGACCACGGCCTTAGAGGCCGGCGGGTGCTTTTGGCAAGTTGGTTT
>PLQW01000091.1 GCA_003160215.1 Acidobacteriaceae bacterium | reverse complement strand
CCGACCACAACGCCATGCTTGATCCGCCGACGGTAGATATCACCGGCCGGGTGCTGGAATGCCTGGCGAGCTATGGCTACTCGCTCAAGGACGAACCGGTGCGGCGCGCGCTCGAGTTCATCAAGCGTGAGCAGGCAGTTGACGGCTCCTGGTTCGGACGCTGGGGCGTGAACTACATCTACGGCACCATGCAGGTGCTGCGCGGGCTGGAGGCGGTCGGCGTGGATTATCACGAAACCTTCGTACTGCAGGCCGTCGAGTGGCTGCGCATGATGCAGAATCCCGATGGCGGTTGGGGCGAGACTTGCGGCTCATACGACGATCCCAACACCAAGGGGGTCGGTCCGAGCACGCCTTCCCAGACTGCGTGGGCGGTGATGGGTTTGCTCGCCGCCAATGACACCCGCAACGATTCGCTTCAGCACGGTATCGCCTATCTGCTGAAGACGCAGAGCCGGGATGGGTCGTGGGATGAGACGCTCTATACCGGCACGGGATTTCCTCGCGTGTTCTATCTGATGTACCACATGTACCGGCAGTACTTCCCGTTGCTTGCGCTGACCACGTACGCCAAAGCGTCAGCGGCCTCGCAAGAGGAGCAGTTGCGGGTGGCGCGCAGAGACTAGCGTAGCCATTGACCAAGACAGGCTCCCACCTTCTCGCCAAAAACCGGTGAGAAGGTTGTGGCAGTCGTGCTTTCTGCGACCCTGAAGAACTGGCTATACTGGCCAGGAGGAGCTGCGACGATGACGATCACTCTCGACATCAAGCCTGAGTTGGAGGCCGAACTGGCTGCCCAGGCTGCCGCTCGCGGCATGGACGTGCTGGCCTATGCCGCCATCCTGCTGGAACAGGCGGCGCAGCCGGCCGAGCGTCAACAGCGCAAACAAACTCTCTCCGAGTTTCTGATGGAGTCGCCCCTGGCCGGTTCCGGGATTGTTATAGAGCGCGATAAGGATCCCGGCCGGGATATTGATTTTTGAGCGGTTTCCACCCTCTCGCCAAAGGCGAGCGAGAAGGGTGGGGCACCCTGCGAATGACGACCGGTTGGGTTAGCCACTGTGGGCCCGCTGACTACTTCCAACTGACTACTTCCAACTGACAGATGAAATGTTTCGTCACAGGCGCGACCGGATTTCTGGGAAGCCACGTTGCACGCCAACTGTTTTCCCGAGGCGCGGAGTTGCGCCTGCTGGTGCGTCCCACCAGCCGTATCGACAACATTGCCGACCTTTCGGCGGAGCGCGTTGTGGGCGATCTGCGCGATTCGGAATCGCTGAAGAGAGGCATGTCGGGCTGCGAGTTTGTCTTCCACGTAGCCGCGGACTATCGGCTCTGGACGCGCAACGGACAGGAACTCTACGACTCCAACGTTGAGGGCACCCGGAACGTCCTGGCAGCGGCGAGAGATTCGGGCGTGCGGCGGGTTATTTACACCAGCAGCGTTGCCACCATGGGCTTCGGCAACAACGGCCGTCTTACCGACGAGAAAACGCCGGTCACGCTTTCCAATATGATTGGCGATTACAAGCGCAGCAAATTCATGGCGGAACAGCTTGTGATCGAGGCGGGACGCGGCGGGCAAAACGTCGTGATTGTGAATCCGACGACTCCGATCGGCGAGTGCGATATCAAGCCGACCCCCACTGGCCGGATCGTGGTTGACTTCCTGCGGCGTAGATTCCCGGCCTATGTAGATACGGGACTGAATTTGGTGGACGTCGCGGATTGCGCTCTAGGACACTTGCTCGCGATGGAAAAAGCGGTGCCGGGTGAGCGCTATATCCTCGGTGGTGAGAACCTGACGTTGAAACAGATCCTCGATAAATTGGCGGCGATTACAGGTCTGCCTTCACCAAAGTTGAAGTTGCCTTACGCGGTGGCCTATGCCACTGGGGTGGTGGACACGCTGGTCAGTGGCACGATAATGGGGCGCGAGCCACGGGTGACGCTGGATTCGGTTCGCATGGGACGCAAGAAGATGTTTGTCACCAGCGCGAAGGCGGAGCGCGAGCTGGGCTGGAATCCGGGGCCGGTCGATGGCGCGTTGCGCCGGGCGGTGGAGTGGTTCCAGGCTAACGGCTATGGCGCATAAGGCAATCGCGATCATGATCGCTATGCGGTCCGAACTGGCGCCGCTGTTACGAGGAGTGCGGCCACAGCAGGTCAACGGCGTCGAACTTTTTGAACTGGAGAACGCGGCTGTCGGTGTCGGTGGTATTGGACGAGCACCCGCTCGCCGCGCTGCCGAAGAACTGGTGCAGTGGGCGCAGCCGGAGATACTGATTGCTGCGGGCATTGCTGGGGCTGTTTCTCCCCAGCTCAGAGTAGGCGACGTAGGCTGGGCGCGCGAAGTGGTGGACGCGCGGACGGGCGACCGTTATGGCACGCGACATGGTGACTGGCTGGTAGCCACCGCTGACTCGGTGAGTGGTCCGGCGGACAAGCGAATTTTGATGGAGCAGTATGGTGCGGATGTGGTGGACATGGAGAGTGCCGCAATAGCTTCGGTCGCACGCGAGCATGGAATTGAGTTCGCGGCCGTGAAAGCCGTTTCCGATGAAGCTGAGTTCATCATGCCGCCGTTCTCGCAGTTCATCGAAGAAAATGGGAAACTCGCCATCGGACGTCTCGCGGCCCACATGGCAGTACGTCCGCAGTGGTGGTCAACCCTGGTTCGGCTGAGGGCCAATAGCCGGCTTGCCGCAGTGAACCTGTGTACCGTCGTGGAACATCTAATTCAGGAGCACGTTGGCATCGCTCGAGAGGAGAAGGTCCCTCTGGCGTAGCACGAGAGAATTTCGCAATGTCGAGCGCGACCCAACTCGGTAGTTCCATCGGTCAGCAATCCCTCCCCGCAACCATGCAGGCGGCGGTTTATCGCGGTGTCAATGATGTTCGGCTGGAGACCATCCCAGTTCCAAAGATTGGCCCGGGCGAAATCCTGGTTCGGGTCCACACCTGCGGCATCTGCGGCACCGATCTCAAGAAGATTGCAACCGGTTCCCATTCCGCCCCGCGGATATTTGGCCATGAAACCACCGGAGTGGTTGTTGCTCTCGGCGAAGATGTAGCCGGTTACGAACTCGGCGATCGCGTGATGGTGTTCCATCACATCCCTTGCGGCGAATGCTACTACTGCCGGCACAAGGTGTTCGCCCAATGTCCCACCTACAAGAAAGTCGGCGCGACCGCAGGCTACGAGCCCAGCGGAGGGGGATTTGCCGAATACGTTCGGGTGATGGAGTGGATCGTTCGTAAGGGAGTCATTCGTATTCCGGAAGGCGTCTCCTTCGAGCAGGCTGCTTTTATTGAACCCGTAAATACCTGCATGAAAGGTATTGAAACGCTGAGACTTACGCCTGGGGAATTGGTGCTGGTAATCGGTCAGGGGCCGATCGGCATTGTCCTTGCTGTGCTGGCGCGCCATTGTGGAGCACGGGTAATAACTTCCGATTTATTTTCCCAGAGGCATACAATAGCTCAGACGTTCGGTCTGAACGAGAACATCGACGCTTCTACCTCCGAAACCGTAAGAGCCATCAAAGAGCTGACGGAGGGCCGAGGGGCGGATGCGGTCATACTTGCAGTAGCCGGCAACGCTTTAATTCGTGCAGCCATGGACGCTACGCGTCCTGGCGGGCGAGTATTGCTGTTTGCGCAGACGCAGCACGGTGAGGCAATCATTGATCCGGCGGCGGTTTGCGTCGATGAAAAGAGTCTTTTGGGGTCGTACAGCGCTTCCGTGGATTTGCAGGAAGAGTCAGCTCGATTCGTGTTTAGCGGGGAAATGGAATTAGAGCGGCTCATCAGTCACCGCTTTCCGCTGGCCGAGTCCGTCGAAGCGCTGGATTTGGCTGCCCATCCCAAACCGGACTCGATGAAGGTGGTTATTCAGCCGGGCAGCTTATGGAAGGACCAATAGGTGAACGGACAAATGACAGCGGCGGTCCTCTATGGCAAAGAGGACGTCAAAATCGAGCAGGTGCCGATTCCCACGCTGGGTGAAGGCGAAGTGCTGGTTAAGGTGCAAGTGGCACTGACCTGCGGCACCGATCTCAAGGTGTATCAGCGTGGCTATCATGCGCGCATGATTGTGCCTCCGGCCCTGTTTGGCCATGAATTGGCAGGTGTCATCGAAGAGGTTGGGCCCAATGTTAGAGGTTTCCGCAAAGGTATAAGGGTAGTGGCGCTGAATTCTGCGCCTTGTGGCACATGCTTCTATTGCTCGAAGCACCAGGAGAATCTCTGTTCGGACCTGCTGTTTAACAACGGCGCCTATGCCGAGTACATTCGTATTCCCCGGCGCATCGTAGAAACCAACATGCTGGCCATCCCGAAGCACGTCAGCTTCGAAGAGGCCGCCATGGTTGAGCCGCTGGCCTGCGTGTTGCGCGGCTTGCACGAAACCAAATTGGAGATTGGGGACTCGGTGGCCGTCATCGGCGCCGGTCCCATCGGCTTGATGTTCGTGCAAGTGGCGAAGCTGGCGGGTTGCAACGTCATCTCCGTGGTCAAGCGTGAGTCGCAAGTAGGTGCCGCCCGCCGCCTGGGAGCTGACAGTACGGTCGAGATCGGCTCCGTGGACGATCCCGTGAAGGCGGTGCGCAGGCTTACCCCCGAGGGACGCGGTTGTGACGTGGTCATCGAGGCGGTAGGTCGCCCGCAAGCGTGGGAGTGGACCATTGACATGGTGCGCAAGGGCGGCACCGTCAACTTTTTCGGCGGTTGCGCCAGCGGGACCACGGTCGCCTTGGATACGCAGCGCCTGCACTATAACGAGCTGACGCTAAAGGCCACGTTCCATCACACGCCAGAGACTGTGCGTAAAGCGTTCGCCCTGATCTGCGAGAACAAGATCAAGGGCACCGACTACATCACCGGCGAAGCGCCCCTTTCGCGCTTGCAGCAGGTATTGCGGCACATGCTCAATCGCAACGGCGACATCAAGACGGCCATCATCCCGGGAACGTAAGCGGTCTCGGGACCATTACCCTCTCATGTCCTCCGCGCCGACCAACAACGGTTGGTGCTTGGGTGCTCCGTTCTAGCCTTCTTTTGGCTAGGGCGGGGCAGTACCCGGTACAATCCTCTTGATGTCCTCCGTTCCCACCGACAATCACGTATCTCCCGCGCAGCTCAGAATGGATGCTTCGGCAGGCTGGCAGGCTTTGCCGGCGGAGTACGCCATTCCTCAACTGGCGCCGTCACTCAAGGAAGCGCAGCAATATTGTTCGAGGCTGGCGCACTCGCATTACGAGAATTTCTCGGTCGTAACCTGGTTCCTGCCCAAACATCTGCACCAGCATTTCTACAACGTTTACGCTTACTGCCGGATTTCTGACGATTTGGGGGACGAAGTAGGCGATCCGCAACAGTCGGTGGCGCTGCTCGATCAATGGGAAGCGGAACTGCAGCAGTGTTACTCCGGAGAACCCAGGCATCCGGTCTTTGTCGCTCTGCGGCAGACCGTGCGCGAGCTGGAAATTCCGCAACACGAATTTTCCGATCTGCTGCGGGCCTTTCGCCAGGACCAGACGACCACACGATATCAAACATTTGTCGATGTGCTGGGGTATTGCCAATATTCGGCGAACCCCGTCGGACATCTCGTGCTGTACTTGTGTGGCTATCGCGATGCAGAACGGCAGAAGCTCTCCGATTTCACCTGTACCGCCCTGCAATTGGCGAATTTCTGGCAGGACGTTGCCGTGGATTACGGCAAAGGGCGGGTCTATCTTCCGCTGGAAGATCTTGCGAAGTATGGCGTGAGGGAAGATGACATTGCGCAGCGTCGAGCGAGGCCTGCATTCGTGGAGATGATGAAGTTTGAAGTCGCCCGCGGCCGCGAGTGGTTTCAGATGGGGCTGCCGCTGGCAGGAATGGTGGATAAGCATCTGGCGCTGGACATCGAATTGTTCAGCCGTGGCGGGCTGGAGATCCTGAACGCCATCGAGCGGCAAGGGTACGACGTATTGCAGCGGCGGCCAGTCATCTCCAAGCCGCGTAAAGTGTGGCTGCTGGCCCGAGCAGCCGTGGGAAAGCTGCTGTGAACGAACACCCGCTACAGTTGCGGGCCGCCTACGGAGTTTGTCGTCATATCGCGCGCTCCGCCGCCAAGAATTTCTATTATGGCTTCCTGGTTCTCCCGGCACCCAAGCGCAACGCACTGTCGGCCGTGTATGCCTTCATGCGCCATGCCGACGATATCTCTGACGACCCTTCCATTCCGGCGCAGCAGCGTCGCGAAAAGCTGGATGAATGGATCAAGTCGTTGCGCCGCGTCGTTGCAGGCGAGCCTACTGATGATCCGGTATTGTTTGCCCTGGCGGATTCGCAGAAGCTCTACAAAATCCCCATTGAGCTGCTTGAAAAGCTGGTGTACGGCACGGCGATGGATGTGCCCCAGCAGGGGGGTGCCCCGAAACCCGCGCCGGGTGTGGACACTGCGCAACTTCAGTACGACACCTTCGATCAGCTTTACGATTACTGCTATCACGTGGCGTCGGTCGTCGGCTTGATCTGTATTCGCATCTTTGGCTATCGCGACCCGCGCGCCGAGAAGTTGGCGGAGCAAACCGGGATTGCCTTTCAGCTCACCAACATCATTCGCGACGTGAAAGAAGACGCTGAGATGGGGCGCGTGTACCTGCCGCGGGAAGATCTGGCGCGTTTCGGGGTCGAGGCCCAGGTGTTGACGAACGGCACTGCATCCGCTTCGTTGCGCCCGGTGCTGGAGTTCGAGGCGGAGCGCGCGCGCGAATTCTATCGCGCGGCGGACGAATTGCTGCCATTGATCGACGAAGAGAGCCAGCCGGCATTGTGGGCGCTAGTTGAGATTTATCGGCGGCTGCTGAAGAGGATCGCAGCGCGCAACTACGACGTGTTTTCGGAGCGGGTCCGATTGAGCACCGCGGAAAAGCTGGTCGTGCTAAGTAAGGGATTTTGGAAGCGCCTGACATGAACGCCGATCAGCCCAGCCCGCAGCGTTCGTCGGTCGCCATTGTTGGCGGCGGACTCGCCGGTCTTGCCGCGGGAAGCGCGCTGGCCGACGCCGGATATCAAGTCGAATTGTTTGAGCGGCGTCCCTACCTGGGTGGGCGCGCATCCTCGTATGAGCTGCCCGGCACCGCGGAAGTTGTGGACAACTGCCAGCATGTCTTGCTCGGTTGCTGCACTAATCTCATCGACTTCTACCGCCGGCTCGGCGTTGAGCAGCAGATCCGCTGGTACGACGAGATCACGTTCATTCTTCCTGGCGGGCGCTCCTCGACGCTGAAGCCGGGAGCGCTGCCGCCGCCCTTTCATGCTGCGCCGTCGTTCCTCGACTCGACCGTGCTCGATCTGAAAGACAAGTTGGCCATCGGACGCGCGATGATGGCGCTGGCACCCAAGCTTCCCAAGGATGACGGCGAAGATTTCCTGTCGTGGCTGTTGCGTCACGGTCAGCCGCAGAAGGCAATCAACCGCTTCTGGATGCCGGTGCTGGTCAGCGCGCTCAACGAAGACCTGGATCGGATGTCCGTTCGCTACGCTGCACAAGTGTTTCGCGAATCTTTCCTGAAGTCGGCTGAAGCGGGACGTATGGGAGTTCCGTCTGTCCCACTTTCCCAGCTTTACGGGACAGCGGCGGACTACATCGAAGCACGCGGCGGCAAGGTGCATATGCGGGCCGCTGTCGATTCCGTTCGCGCCGATGCCGATGGCGTGCAGCTCTGTATTGGTGGCGAAGATGTGCACGCCGACTACGCGATTCTCGCGACACCGTTCGGCGGAGTCGAAAAGCTGCTTCCGGATGGGTCAGAGGCGGAAGGATTGCGCAATCAACTGCGCAATTTGGAGTCTTCCCCCATTACCGGAATTCATTTGTGGTTCGATCGCGAGGTCACGCCATTGGAGCATGCGGTGCTGCTGGAGCGCACCATTCAATGGATGTTTCAGAAGTCGAAGATACTTGCGACCCGGCGGGATTCGGCGCCGAGCGGAAGCTACCTGGAGCTGGTTGTGAGCGCGTCGAAAACGCTGGTCGAGAAATCGCGCGCTGAGATTATCGAGATGGCGGTCAGGGAATTGGCAGAGTTTTTCCCCGCCGTGCGCGAGGCCACGCTGACAAAAGCGACCGTGATCAAGGAAGTGCACGCGACGTTCTCGCCCACTCCGGGCAGCGACGCTTTCCGTCCTTCGCAGGTCACTCCTTGGCCCAGGCTGTTTCTTGCCGGAGACTGGACTGCGACAGGATGGCCCTCGACCATGGAGGGTGCCGTGCGCAGCGGCTACGGCGCGGCGGAAGCATTGACGAATTCGGCAAGCAATGCCAACAGATTTCTCGTGCCCGACCTGCCAGCGAAGGGATTGATGAGACTGTTCGGATGAATAAAAGGACCGCGCGGCGCCCCGTGACGGCCCAGCCTGGTGTAAGATTGGCGCGTATCTTAGGCAGGCGCGGACGATGCGCCGTCCGGCGCGCCGGGAGGTAATCGTGGCAAAGCCTAACGCTGAGGACGACTGGCATAAGAGGATGGAAGACTTGAAACGCCGCGCGGAAGAGCTTTGTGGTGGCCAGATGAAGATTGACAGCCCGAACGACTGCCCAGCTGAGGCGGAAGAGGCGTTCTGGAAACAACTGGTGGACTACGAGGAGGCTCCGTGGGCGACCAACTTCCACCAGCTGGAGAAGGCGGGCGTGTCACTCCCCCCGCCGGATTCGCTTAAGGATAAGGAACTGACCGCAAAACTCTGGGAGGTGATTCACAAGCTCGCCTTGCTTGGAGTGTTTATCGAAGAGACAGATCATCTCAGCGACCGCGAGCTCTATACGCATCTCTGGACCGATTCCCTGCGGGAGGAAACCAAGGCGTTGCCGCCGGCTTCGAATTCTGCGTGCCACATCCAAATGCTCGGCGGCGGCGGCGAGGAAGATAACCGGCTCTACCTCAAGTATTACGCGGACGACGCCTCGCGCCAGCATTGGCAGGAAGAATTTCCCAACGATCCCATTCCCAGACACGAAGACCCGCCGTACGACCGCGACCTTGTGCTGCCCAAGCCGGATTACGGTTCGCCCATTGACCGAGAGCCCGACTGAAGTTTGGACGGATGGCTCAACCCGGCAGCCGAAGAACCGTTTTCGGCTTAGGATGGCCGCACTTCGAGGTATGGGCTGCACCACTTTCACCAACTGGTGATAACCCAAGTTCGTAACATAATCAAATAGGTGAACGATGAAACGCGCTACCGTAACCCTTCCGGATGATCTCGCCGACGCTGTGGAAAGCTATGCTCGCAACCAGGAAGCTCGTCCCGCCCTGACGGCGGTCGTTCAATCGGCTTTGCGTCAATTTCTAACTCAGCGCGGCTATCTCGGACGCCGCTGCTCTTTGCGTATCACACCTGCGAAACACGGAAGTGGCCTGACAGATGTAAGTCAGGAACATGATCGCTACTTTGCCGAGAGCGTTCCGAAGTCTGGCGCCCATAAATAGCACCTTTCCCTCACCACACCTTGCACACCTTGTCGCCGGGTTTCACCATTGCCTGTCCGGCCTTGCATGAGAATGCCGTGCCGAACTCCGGCATGTTCACCACAACTCCATTGATGCGGTACTTCGCTGGCGAGTGCGGATCGGTAATGGCACGCGCCCTCAGGTCTTCCGGCCGATCGTTTGCGCAGGCCCATTGCGCAAAGCCCACAAAGAACCGCTGGTCCGGAGTTAGTCCGTCCCGATTCGTCAGTTGCTTGTCCTTGTCTGCACTTTTCCACGCGATGTAAGCCAGAATCGTGCCGCCCAAGTCGGCGACATCCTCGCCTTCCGTCAGCTTGGAATTGATGTGGATGTCGTCCACAACAACGTACTTCGCATACTGATCCACCACGCAGTCCGCGTGCTTGACGAACTGCTCGGCGTCCTGCGTGGTCCACCAATCCTTCAGATTACCCTTGGCGTCGAACTGACGTCCTTCATCGTCGAAGCCATGGGTCAGCTCATGCCCAATCGTCGAGCCTGTGTTGCCATAGTTGGGAGCATCGTCCAATTTTGCATCGTAGAGCGGCGGTTGCAGCACGCCGGCAGGGAAGTTAATGTCGTTCATCTGCGGGTTGAAGTAGGCGTTGACGGTCGGTGGAGTCATGTCCCACTCAGTACGGTCCACGGGCTTGCCAACCTTGTTGAACTCGCGGTGGTTCTCGAATTCTTCGGCTCGCTCGGCGTTGCCGTAGAAATCATCGCGCGCGATTACGACCGAGCTATAGTCGCGCCATTTGTCGGGATAGCCGATCTTGTTGCGAATCGCGTGCAGCTTGTTGAGCGCTTGCTGCTTGGTCTGCGGACTCATCCAATCCAATTGCTGCACGCGCAACGCCATGGCATCTTCAATTTCCTTGGTCATGTCGAGCGTTGCGGCCTTCAGCTCGGGCGGAAACGTTTTGCGTACATACGCTTGTCCCAGCGCCTCTCCCAGTTGACGGTCCACATACTGCACGCAACGCTTCCAGCGAGGTTGCAGTTCCTTCGCCCCGCGCAGGTACTGGCGATAGAACTCGAAGTTCTCGTTGACAAAAGCGGAAGAGAGAAACGGCGAGCGGGAATTCGCAACGTGGAAGCGCAGATAACTCTTCCAATCGTCGAGCGAAGTGGAAGTCAACTGCGCATTGAGCTCCTTTAAGAATGCAGGCGACTCCACATTTAGAATCTCGAACGGGGGAACCTGGGCGGTAGAGAAGTACACGCTCCAGTCGAAGTTCGGCGCCAGGATATTCAACTCGGCCGCCTTCATCTTGTGCTTCACCTTGTAGGGATCGCGCCGGTCGACCCGCGTCAACGAAGCTTTCGCCAGGCTGGTCTCGATGCGCATCACCGTGTCGGCTTCTTTTTTCGCCGTGGCAGGCGGGTCGCCAAGCAACTCGAACATCTTCTGCACATGCTGGAGATAGCGCGCGCGGATTTCTTTCGACTTCGCGTCATCCTTGGTGTAGTAGTCGCGATCCGGAAGACCCAGCCCGCCTTGACCCACACCGACAATCATGGCGTCGGAGTTATCCGGGTCCTGCTGGGATCCGCTGTCGAAGAGCAGGGAATCCCCGTCGAGATGGAGGCGCGCCACCACCGGTGCCAGATCGTGAACGTTCTTGGCCGCTTGCACTTGGTCGAGTGCAGGCTGCATAGGTTTGGCGCCAAGCTTCTCGACGGCGGATTCATCCATACAGGCGGCGTAGTAATCGCCGATCTTCTGGGTAACGGCGTCTGGGGACTTGGCCGCGGATGCTTGTTCGAGAATGCCCCGCAAATAATTGAGATTATCTTCGTACAGCTTCGAATAAACGTCCCAGCGGATCTGGTCGGCAGGAATGGGGTTCTTCTGCTCCCAGCCAGCACAGGAGTAACGGTAGAAATCAACGCACGGGTCCACCGAGCGGTCCATCGCGGAAACGTCAAGGCTGGGGATGTAGGGCAACGTAGGTTCAACCAGACCTTGGGCTGCACTGGGCGCATTGCTGGGACTGGTCCCCGGCGTTGCAGTCTGCCCCATGGGTTGCTGAGCGAAAGTTGTTGCGGCGACGAAACAGAATGAAAGCAGGAGAATCTTGCGGCTCACGGCTGTCCTCCGAGGGAAGGGCAAGGATAGCAGAGCCATACCACCGACACGAAAAATGTTGCGGCTTAGCGCCTTGTTAAAGTGCAGCTCACAACCAATGGCCGAGCATTCGTCAGCTATTACTTCGTGTTCAACCCTTTTGGCGGAGGAATTAGGATTCTCCGCGCCACATCCGCAGGGCGAAGCTCCAGGCTACGATCGGTAACAGCATCGCGATTCCGGTTGCGCTGGCTACCACTTGGGGTGCAATACCGCGGTCAATGGCTTGTCCGGCGGCCCACGATGCGATGGCAACCATCAGCATGGCAATTCCCAAGTCGGCGGAAAACACACGCCCGCGGAAGCGGTCCTCGGTATTCAAGTGAAGCAGGGTAGTGGAGAATACCCAGACCGTGGACGCGCCCGTGTGAGCCAGCATGACCACTGCACACGCGACCCATAGATTATGAGTCAGTCCGAGGGACACGTAGCCAATGCCGCCTAGCAGAAAGCCTAGAAATATGCCGCTACGCAGTCGTTGCTGCCGGCGTCCGGCCCAATGCGACGCCAGTAGCGGTCCGATAAGCGCCCCCAGTCCGCGCGCGCCCATCAACAGGCTCATGCCAAACAACGCGGCACGCTCGCGCGAGATGGCAAAAGGCAGCGACAGGACCCGCTGGCCCAGCACGGGAAACAATACCCACGCCGTGCCGAGAATGCCAACGCCGCCTTTCAGGGAAACCATGGCCAGCAGTTTCCGATTGTGCGAGATATAACGGAGGCCGGCGACAATGGGGGAACAGTCGAAGAGCTCGCGAATTTTGACCGGGCCCGCCGCCGCGAGGTGCGCCTCGTGGAAATGCATACGGCCGATCAGCACGGCCGACACCAGGAACGACAGCGCGTTCAATACGAATACGGCATCGCGACCAAACAGCGCCGCTACCGCTCCGCCCAGCAAGGCCCCTATCGCCAGGTTGAACGACCATGTCGCCGACGCGAGGGTATTGGCTACGATCACGTCTTCTTCGGCGGTAATGCTGGGAATGATGGAGTTCCGAGCGGGTTCGAAGAACGCCGCCATCACCGTCTCCAGCAGGAGCAAGGGATAAACCACCCAGACAAACCGTGCCGAACGCACCAGCAGCATGGAGCCGACGATCAGCATGCGCATGAGATCGGCGAAGATCATCACCCGCCGCCGGCTCAGGCGGTCATTGATCGCTCCTGCCAGCGGTCCCACGAAGGTTTGCGGCAGGACTTGCAGCACCAGGGCCAGCGCCACGGAGGAAGCGCGCCCGGTGAGATCCAGCAGCAAGCTGTAGATGGCAAGAGTGTAAAACCAGTCACCGATTTCGCTGACAATCTGTGCGAACCATAGTTTGCGAAAGTTACGGTTCTCGCGTGTGAGACGAAGATATTCGGAGAAGGATACGGAGGAGGACATGAACCGGAATTGGCCTAACAGAGACGGCGGGTGACATGGAGGTGTTAGGGGTCAATACCTGTTACACTCTTGCGCACGCAATATGGCAAACCAGGCTGAAGGCCTTCGCACCCGGCTCTACGACAATCCCGAGGGCAAGTTCGTCCACAATGTCGTACTCGATTCCTGCCGCCAACATGCGGCGAAGGTCGCCGTGGTGGACACTTCCTGCATGCCCGCGAGGCGCATCACCTATGCGGCGTACGGCGAACTGGTGGAACGCGCCGCGCGCGGCCTGGTCGCGGCCGGCATCCGCCCTGGAGAGATGATCGGTATTTATCTGCCGAACTGTTGGGAGTTCGCAATCGCCTACCATGCAGCCACGATGGCCGGGGCCGTGCCGACGACCATGAACCCGACCTACCGCGAGCGCGAAGTCCACTATCAACTGGAGACTGCGGAGGCGGTCGCTCTCATCAGCGACGGCGCATTGCTTACGGGCATTGATCTCTCCGGGCTTCCTGCCTTGCGCAATGTTTACACCATACGCAACCCTGGGCCGAGCGGCTCGCAGCCGTGGGAGTCTCTCTTCGAGCCAAACCTTAGCGTACGGCTGCCAGAACCGGAGCACGATTCCCGCCTAGCGTTGGCCACGCTTCCGTTCTCCAGCGGGACCACGGGGTTACCCAAAGGTGTCATGCTGTCGCACTTTAACCTAGTCGCGAACGTTTATCAGACGCTCACCCCGGGAGAATTTGGCGCCATCAGCGACCCGGATGTGCTGTTGTGCTTCCTTCCGCTCTATCACATCTATGGTTTGACCGTGGGCTTGAATCTCACGCTGATGCGCGGGTGCACCCTGGTGTTGATGCCACGCTTCGACTGCGAACGTTCGCTGGAAACGATCGTGCAGGAAGGCGTGACGGTCACCCTTTGCGTGCCTCCAACGCTGCTGGCGTATTGCCAGGCAGCCGAGCAGGGGAAATTTCCGCGTGAACATCGCCTGCGCTGGGTGAAGTCGGGAGCGGCTCCGCTAGCCCGGGAACTGGCGCGCCGCTTTACCCAGAGCACTGGCATTCCGATTCGCCAGGGCTATGGAATGACCGAAGCCTCGCCGGTTACGCATGTGGGATTTCTTCTCCCCGAGCTGTACAAACCGGATTCCGTCGGCTCGCCGGTAGCGCAAACCGAATGCCGGATTGTGGACGAAAAGGAGAATGACGTAGCGCCGGGCGAAATTGGCGAGCTGGTAATGCGCGGACCGCAATTCATGCTGGGCTATTGGAAATCTCCAGACGCCAGCGCGGCCGTGCTGCGCGACGGATGGTACTGGTCTGGCGACATCGTGCGTGTGGACGACAGCGGCCAGTATTACGTGGTCGATCGGCGCAAGGAAATGATGAAGTACAAGGGTTTCTCGATTGCGCCGGCTGAGGTGGAAAGCGTGCTGCTCGAACATCCGGCAGTGCGCGACTGCGGCGTAGTTTCGCGAGTAGACAGCGCGGGCGAGGAGATTCCGTGCGCCTTCGTGGTGTTGCGCGAAGAAGAGGTAGCCAACAAGGAGGCCGAATCTCGACTGCAGGAATTCGTCGCCGAACGCCTCACCCATTACAAAATGCCGCGCGAAATCTATTTCGTGCAAACGCTGCCGCGAACGGCTTCGGGAAAAATCCTGCGGCGAGAGCTTCGCAAGTTACTTTAAGGGTTGATGCGTAACCCTATGAGGATGTGCTCCTTCCAAAGTTGCCGATGCGATGGAGCGAAACTTGTCAACGAACTTAGACGAGTTTCAGAGTTGGCATAGACC
>PLQW01000237.1 GCA_003160215.1 Acidobacteriaceae bacterium | reverse complement strand
TTTCACCACAGGCTGCTAGGCTATTCGACTTGGGAATGAATTTCCAGAAGAACGATATAGTTCCAGTTCCCCAACCAGTGGAATACTTTCTTGAGCAGAACTATGAATGGTTGTTCTCGTTTCCTCCGTTTGATCTGACACCGCGTGCCGCGGGAGGCTGTGCTCCCTCCAAAGCTCCGTGGGGAATGATTGAGCCGATATCCCCTTATACCTTCATATACGGACCACTAAACTACTACGACAATCACTATTCCTTTGTTACGACCGCAGAGGATCACCACGATATTCAGGAGAGGACCGACGCGGAACGTTGGGACTCACGGGCAGTTCTTGACGCATCCATCTACACCACAAATCCAAATGGCGTCGCGCTGGGCCTGGTCAGCGACGCTCTTAAGACAGCCCAAGTTCAGCGACACCGTGGCCTGCCTGTAAGGTTTAAGTTGTTTGGCATCCATTACACGTGGTGGATCTGGAAGCGAACATATCATCTTCCAAATGGTATAGACGGCCTGAGCACCGACTTCATGGCCGCTGCCGATTACGTGTACGACTATGTGAACTGACGAGATCTTTCGTGGGTGGGTAGCCGGCTGCCGGGTGTCCCACCCAAGCTTCCTTTGCTTGGGTGGGGATTTCCTTTCATCGATCCTGCCGGGTGCCCCGGCCAAGCGTAGTCGAGACACACGAAACCGTAAATCTGGGTGCCCCGTTCTAGCCTTTGTTTGGCTGGGGCGGGGCAGTTCATAGATGAGCGACTACGTCAGTGCTTGTAGCCAGCGCCACGTAACGCCGCTGCGAAACAATCCGAAAAATCGCGAACGTGTTCCGTCGTTGCCAGCGGGCCCATCAAGCCGATGCGGAAGATCTTTCCGGCGAGCGGGCCGAAGCCACCGGCGATTTCAATGCCGTGCTCTTTGAGCAGCGTAGTCCGCACCTTCGCCTCGTCTACACCTTGCGGAACCTTCGGTGTGTTCAAGTTCCAGATGCGATGCTCGGGCGCTACCAGCATTTCCAGCCCCATGGCCTCCAGCGTCTTGACGAACTCCAGATGCGCCCGGCGATGACGTTCCCAGCGATTCTGCAAGCCTTCCTCTTCGATGAGCGTAAGGCCTTCGTGCAAGGCATAGAACATGGTGGCCGAGGCGGTGTGATGATAACGATGCGAGATCGTCAAGTAGTCGGCAATCAGCTTCAGATCGAAATACCAGGAGCGATTGGGGGTTTCGCGCGCCTTCAGCCACTCGGCGGCGCGCGGCGAAACCGTGATGGGTGACAGGCCGGGAGGACAGCTCAAGCCTTTCTGGGTGCAACTGTAGGCGATGTCAATGCCGGTCTTGTCCACTTCGACGGGCATGGCGCCGAGCGAGGTTACGCAGTCGGCAATCACCAGCGCACCCACTTCATGCGCGGCCTTGCAGATGGCGTCGCCGCGCTGAAAGGCTCCCGCGGAAGTTTCGGCTTGCACGTACATCACGACTTTGGGTTTCTCAAGGCGGATAAACTCAGCAGCTTCCTGGTCTCCGAAGACTTCGCCCCATGGCTTCTCGAAGCGCACCAGTTCGGCGCCCTGACGGCGCGCCATTTCCGACATGCGATCGCAGAAGAAACCGTTGGCGAACGACACCACCTTCATCCCCGGCAAAACAAAGTTGGAGATCGCGGCCTCCATGCCACCGCTGCCAGTGGCCGAGATGACGAAGGTCAACTCATTCTTGGTTCCGAACACGGTGCGAAGGAGCCGTTGAATGTTGGTCGAGATCTCGAAGAAATAGGCATCGAGGTGGCCGACGATGGGTTGAGCCATTGCCTGGTAAACCCGGGGATGGACCTGGCTCGGTCCCGGACCAAACAGCAGCCGCATGGGAGGATGAATGGAAGTTTCTTCGAGAAGGGCAGTTCTGTCATCAGAGCTGATCATTTCGTTTCTCCTATTACCTTAACAACCTACCAGTATAAGACTATCGCACCGCAGCGGCTGACGTAATTATTACTGGCACATTCCAGAACGTTGGCGGCGGACTGAGGGGCTAACCGGAGACAGGAGGTTCGGTATTTGTCACATGTGTTGTATCTCAACAATGACAGCTTCGGTATGCGAAGATACACGAATGTTGCGCGCGCCCCGTCTTCGGATTGCCGCGGTTATGGCACTCCTGTTCCTGGTGACGCAGTTACGCCTTTTGGCTGTGCCGCCGCAGGAATTGCGGGGCATGGTGAAAGATCGCAGCGGGGCGGTGATTGTCAGAGCGCAGGTCCTGCTGCGCGCTGACGGGCAGGAGATTACCCGGACGACCCAAGCCGACGGCAGTTTCGTATTCACGGGAATAACCGCTACCAGCGGGACTCTGGTGGTGAACGCATCCGGTTTCGCGACCAGCACAACCGCATGGCAAGCAGGAGCGAACCCGCTCTCCATTACGCTGGTGCCGGCGACGGTGCAACAAAGTCTCGACGTGACCGCGACCCGCACCTCCATCCTGCCAACCGGCGTGGATGACGTGGAGGCGCAACCCGACGCCGTCGCAGTCAGCTCTACACAGTTGCAGCAATGGGGCGCGCTCGCTACCGACGATAAATTGCGGAACGTGGCTGGCTTTTCGCTGTTACGTCGATCGGGTAGCCAGACGGCGAATCCCACATCGCAGGGTGTGTCGTTGCGCGGCCTAGGCGCCAGTGGCGCGAGCCGGGCGCTGGTGCTGGCGGATGGCATTCCGCTCAACGATCCCTTTGGCGGCTGGATCTATTGGGCGCGCATACCGCAAGCCTCATTGGACCAGGTGCAGCTTATTCCGGGAGGCGTCTCGGCGTTGTATGGGAACGACGCTTTGGGCGGAGTGGTCAATCTGGAGACGCGTCATGCGGTGCAGACTGACGCTTTGGTCGAAGGGTCGTATGGAAATGAGAACTCGCCGTTCGGTTCGGGCTGGGGCACGATGCGCTTCGGGCAATGGGCGGTGGTGGTCAGCGGAGAAGGATTGCGCACCGACGGTTACACCGCCGTGCCGAAGGATGTGCGGGGCTCCGTGGACACGCCGGTCGCATCGCAGTACGGCAGCGGAACCTTGCGGGTGGAACGCATGTTCGGCAACCGCGGACGCGTCTTCCTGAGTGGCTCGCTCTACGGCGAGGACCGGCAAAATGGTACGCCGCTGCAGATTAACGACACGACCATACGGCAATTGGCATTCGGCGCGGACTACGATAGCTCCGCGGCCGGACTATTCACGCTCCGGCTGTACGGCGGAACGGAAAACTATCATCAGACGTTCTCTTCGATTGCGGCCGACCGCAACAGCGAATCGCTGACCAACATTCAGTACGTTCCGGCGCAGCAAATGGGGCTGCTGGCGCAATGGTCGAAGCAGGTCGCGAGCCGCTTGACGTTGCTGGCTGGACTCGACGGCCTGTATGTGCAGGGGTTTAGCAACGAGACTAGCTATTCGCTCGACAAGCCGACGGCGCAGTTGTCGAATGGCGGCACGCAGCAATCGTTGGGCGTGTTCGCCGAAGGCATCGTGAAGATCGCGCACAAGTGGTCGGTAACATTCTCTGGACGCGAGGATTTGTGGAGCAACTTCGACGCCAGCTCGACGCGCATTCCAACCCAGGGCAAACCGACACTCATTGTTTACCCTGACCGCGGTCAGAATGCTTTTAGCCCGCGGCTGACTACGTCTTATCACGCCGGCGAACATGCGGCGCTTTATGCTTCGGCCTATCGTTCGTTTCGCGCACCCACGCTCAACGAACTCTACCGCAGCTTTCGAGTTGGCAACGTACAAACGCTCGCCAACGCCTACTTGCGCGCCGAGCACTTTACCGGCGGCGAAGGTGGAGTGCGCGTCACCACGTTGCAAGACCGCATGACGCTTTACGGGGTCGGCTTCTGGGGCTTTGTCACCGATCCGGTTTCCAACGTGACCCTCAGCACGACGCCGCAACTCATCGTGCGCATGCGCGAGAACCTGGGCCGCATTCAAACGCCCGGACTGCAGGCGGGTATCAACTACACGGTCACCAACCGCATTTGGCTGAGTTGCGCTTACCAGTTCATCGATTCCACCGTCTCTTCGTTTTCTGCGAACCCCGCCCTGGTTGGGAACCAGGTTCCGCTTGTGCCGAAGAACGAGTTCGTGTTCCAGGGAACCTGGGTCGCGCCGCAGAAAATCTTCGTCGCCATACAAGGTCGCACCGCCAGCAATGAATTCGATGACGATCAGAACCTGTTGCCGCTGGGCGCGTACTTCGTGCTCAGCGCAACCGTGTCCCATCCGCTGCCGAAAGGTTTCGACGTGTTCTTCCAGGGCGAGAACCTGACCAACGATCAGTACGAGATTGCACGCACACCGGCAGTGAATTTGGGCCAGCCGATCCTGGCTCGCATTGGGGTGCGCTGGCAGAGCAGGAAATAGGGAAAGGCTCTTCGCCCTGTTCGCGATTCGCTTCGCGCCTTTCGCTCTTCGCACTAACCCCTAGCCCCCTTGTCATCCCGAAGGAGCGCGAGGGAGGTCGCCGGGGCGACCGACTGAGCGCGACTGCGGGACCTGCTTTTCTCTGGGGCATACAAACCCTCATGCACTCTCCTCATTATTTTCGTTCTCACTAATACGCACGCTCTTCGGAGTTTTCTTCGCAACCTTCTCGCTCGATGCCGCTTCCGCATCCATCAGCCTCAGGTTGGCCGCTGCGCCGTGCAAAGCCGACAAAATCATCCTCGCCCGCCACTGCTCCAGCCGCTGCTGCGACACACCGTGGATCAATTGCATGAACCCAATCTGGATCGCCGCTGCGTCCTCCAGATACGGCAGCTCGAACTGGGCATAAGGGTCGTTCTCAGAACGCGGGTTCGCCAAAAACACAAATAGATTGTTGCGTGGCACAGCTTTCCGTAAACCCGCGTGGTGATAGCAGTATTTCTGATCGCGTACTGCCGGCGAGCCGCAGCGCGCGCCGCCAGGTTTAATGTGCTCACAAATTGGAAGATCCATCAGGTACCCCCCGTCAAAATATAAAATCTTTGTTATCAATATTTTGCTTGCAAAATATTGATTCCGTTATACTTAAGTCTGGCCGCAAGTCCCATGTTTTGAATATCTTACACGCTTCCCCGCAAAATATTGATTCCGTGATAGTTACGGGTAAGATATTTCGGAATAAGGACTTGCATGATTAACTCCCTCTCGGGTAGAGCGGCGCTTTAGCGCTGCGTCAAGGGCTCCTCTCTTGATGAGGCTTTCAGTCCGCTGCGGTGCAACGGACTGAAAGCCAGAGCTTTGTAGGGTCAGCGTAGGCGCGGACCTCCCACCCCAATTCGCGCAAAAGCGGCGCGAATCGGGGACCCCGGCTGAAGGTCCGCTCTACCCGTTCTGGCACCAGACCCTGGCCTTCCACAAACACAAATGGGCAGGAGCGCCGGGCGCGGCGGTTCCTGCCCTACAAGCAAAGTATGGGTCGGCTCGACACCGCAGTCAAGTTACGAAAGTAGCAATTGGCGCGCCTATTTTGCTCCCCCTCCCGGAATGGGAATGATGGCAGTTGGACGGAACCCCAGCGCCTCGGGCGCGAAAGATGATAGCCCACCGTTTCAACGGTGGGTGGAGTAGGAAAGGAGATCGAGCCCCCTGGGACGGCACAGGATTCTGTCTTTGAGGAAAAGTCCCTCCACTTTCATTCACAGCTGTTTGTCCTTCGCAGCCGGAACGGTTTCAGGTATTCCGAACGCCTTTCGAAACTCAAAATGGCGCTCGATTTCTTTCCGGGCATCCTCAAACAGCGCTCCATCCTCCCTTGCCTCATGAACGGCCTCACTGAGCTTCTCATACCATTCTCGCAGTGAGGGCATGAAATCGCGCTGTTTCAGCGGGAGGATGTCGCCGTAAGCAGACATGATCTCGTCACCGGTCTTCCTCCCAGTCAGTTTGGTCTGACGACGCGCGAACTGCTCTACGAACGTGCGGAGATAGAAAAGAGCAGCCAGCGTTTTCCCACCATGAAGTGCAATCGTCGCATCTCGAAACCAATGGCCCTCAATCTTTGGAATGTAGGCGGGAATTTCTATGTGCTCGATTGGAGACCGTCCATGAAGAGACAGCTGCCACCCTTGTCTACGCACAAGCAACGCTTCGGGAACACCTTGACAGCTTTGGCATTGATAAACAAGGAAGAACAGTTGAAATGTTGCCGGTAGTTGGGTTATGGCCTCTTCGTAATTCGGCTTTCGCAGATCGTTGGTCGCATCTCGATACCAGATAGGCTTGAAAGCCTCTCGGCGGTTACACTTTTCACAGAATAACTTGACGTTGACAGGCATTAGCAGCAACAGAGGTATTTCGACACCTGTTCTTCCCACAAGGGATTGGTTAATGCTCGTCAATGTGAATTGTGCCGGAATTTGCTGTACGTGGTTGTCGAAGTCGAGACGGTACGCGAATATTACTTTTTCACGTATTTCCGTGACGATCTTCTCAAAATCTATCCGCGCACTCTGATACAGATGTTTCGTCTCCAGCAATATTCTCAACTGCTCGGCGATTGCCGCATTTAGCTGTTTTACTGCCAGCGGGAGCGCCTCGTCCCAGCGCCAGCATGGTTTCTGTTTTGCGGTCCCTTCAGACATTTCAACGGCTCGCTTTCCGACGTTCATGCCCTCTTCGCTTTCTTTACTGGGCGATTGAATGGAATCACCTTCTTGAGACGCTTCCTGCGTTCCTCGTACGATTCCTCTTTCGTTTCAAGTTGGCGCGCCCGATACGCATCCCGCCACGCGCTGTCTACCAACTTTTGATCGCGCAACCGCTCAACTGCAGTCGCGGGGTGCACAATCAAAACGTAGCGATACTTCTGATTGCCAATCTTCTTGGTACGTATGAAGCCAAGTTTCTCCAAGAGATTCATTCGCTCCTGCCAACTGCGGACACCCCGGGTTCCAAGGTATCCCGCCGCGTATGCATGATCGGCTTCGTGAGCCATCTCTATCACACCCGCGTCGAAGTGGCGAGTAAGCAGTTCAAGATAAACCTGGGTGGGGTCAAGCCGTCCGCTCAGTGCCTTTGAGCGCATGAGAACCAGAAGCAACGGCAGCGTCCTGGGAGCACGAAACCAGCCTTTTTCATTTACTCCAGTCCATGCATCTTCGTCAGCCCAAAACTCATTACGCAGCTTTTCTCGCTTTTCTGCCCCTGTCGTCTTGTTAATTGTCACTGATCCCTCCGATCATCGGCCGAGCACCGGAGCGCGCTTCCGGTGGGCCAGCCTTCGCTTTTTCGGTTGCCGACACGGAAGGCAATCCGAGCACGATGTTTCCATGATAAGAACTTACGATTGCAACATCAACGACTCAGTTTCGTAGGTGTGAGGCTGTGCACGGCGTTTCTGGCGCACGCCAATGGCGCGCAGCGCGGACGGGCGCGACTCTGAACTCAGAATGTGCGAAAAATCGCCAATAAGCTAAGGCCTGGTCGACGAAACCCCGCAAAAATAGCCTCTGTGCGTCACGTAGTATTCGCGTTTTACGTGTCCTGAGTCTCTAGCGTGTCCTATGTCTCTAACTCTTCCTACGTGTCCGGGGTATCCCTGTCTGGAGGACGCGGGGTGCTGGCATGGACATTGCCCGGGCGGGCGGCGAAACGAACTGAGCAGGCGTTGACTGGCCGGGGGCCCTCGCATACAGTGTGGCTTTCCAAGATCATCGGTAGCATCGAGGAAGCAAGCGAGGTCACGCGGCAATGGCGAACCCTGAACATCTCGCAATCCTGAAGCAGGGTGTCAAGCAATGGAATAAGTGGAGAGTGGACCATCCTCCCGTGAAACCAGATCTGGGGGAGGCTCAGCTTGGTGAGCGGTACCTTTTTCCCGAGGTTGGCGAGGGCATACACGAGCCAGAGCCCTTGGGTAACGCAGACCTCAGCGGAGCCCGGCTCAGCGTGACCGAACTCAGCGGAGCAGACCTAAGGGAGGCGAACCTCCAAGGGGCGGACCTTCGCGGGGCGAACCTCTTTGGGGCCGATCTGCGTACGGCGAACATCAGTCGGGCGGATCTCAGGCGTGCAGACCTCAGCCGGGCGAATCTCGGTAGGGCGGACCTCGATAGGGCGGACTTGGGCGGGGCGCAGCTCCGGGTGGCGAAGCTCAACTCGACAAGCCTCGCCGGGGCGAATCTCCGCGAGGCAAGTCTAAGCGAGGCGGACTGCAGTTGGGCCCTTTTTCGCGGCTCTGATCTGACGGGGGCAGAGCTGGACCGAGCGGATCTTACTGGCGCAAGGCTCTCCGGGGCCGATCTCAACGGAGCCAATCTTACTGCCGCAAACCTCGGAGGAACAGACTTCAGCCGAGCTAACCTAGTTGGAACCGATTTTTCCCATGTCCTTGCGCAGTCCACCCGCTTTACTGCTGTTGATCTCAGTGTTGCAAAGGGCCTTGAAACCGTCAGGCACTACGCACCGTCCACCGTCGGCATCGACACCATCTACAAGTCCCGAGGCAAGATTCCTGAGGTCTTCCTGCGCGGCTGCGGTGTTCCCGACGAGTTCATCGCCTACATCGGCTCGATGGTGGGGCGGCCCATCGAGTTCTACTCCTGTTTCATCAGCTATTCGACCAAAGACCAGCAGTTTGCCGAGCGGCTCCATGCCGACCTGCAAGCCAAAGGGGTGCGCTGCTGGTTTGCGCCGCACGACATCAAGGGAGGCCGGAAGATTCACGAGCAACTCGACGAGGCTATCCGCCTGCATGACAAGCTGCTGCTGATCCTCTCCGAGCACAGCATGAGCAGTAACTGGGTCAAAACCGAAATTGCCAATGCGCGCGAACGGGAGAAGCGGGAAGGCAAGCAGCTATTGTTTCCCATCACGCTGGTCCCGTTTGAGGCGATCAAGAAATGGAAATTGTTCGATGCCGACATCGGCATTGACTCGGCCCGCGAGATTCGCGAGTACTTCATCCCCGACTTCAGCAACTGGAAGGA
>PLQW01000135.1 GCA_003160215.1 Acidobacteriaceae bacterium | reverse complement strand
TGCGCCTCGCATCCATGGCGAAGCGTGTGGTCAAAAATCTCAAACGCTTTGAAAAAGCTTGGTTTCCGGTCTCATAATTTCCTCACACAGCTGCTTTCTGAAACCTCAAGAGCATGTACAGGTCGAGGCTGCAAGCCTCGCCTTTCCAACCCGTTCGATTTTTTGACCATACGGGGTACCTATCCGGCGAAACGTCCCACAAGAATACTTCTGTCCTGTGGAAGGCTTCACATTTCGGTGAAGACATCGTTCTAAAACGGTTGGCCTCCGTGTAACTCGTAACTGGCTCCCCGACGGGCCGAGTCGAGGCCCGACTGCGCGATTGCATCATTACATGCCGCCCGTCGTGTGCCCTTTCCGCTACGCTCCGTTCTGGGACTATGAAATATGGCTGTGAGCAGTTGTGAACAGATAAACCACGGGTCAGCTTGGTAACGTCGTTTGGCCACGAAACTGTGGTGGTTGCGGTAGCGTTCACCCCGTTTTTACCAACAATCGATTCCGAACACGTGGGAGACGAAGCAATGACAATGACGAAACTGCTGTCCGTATCGATTCTCGCGCTATTGCTAATGGGCTTTTACGCTGCGCCGCTGCAGGCCCAGGACGCCATGCAAGGTTCCGGCATGGACATGAAGAACATGAAATCGCAAATGGAGCAGATGACTGCGCAGATGGAACAGATACAGGCCCTGATGAAGGACAGCATGGCGAAGATGGCTGCCGCCGATGCCGCCATGAAGAGCCACATGGAAACCGAACAAGCCAGCATGAAGGGCCAGATGGAACTGCAGCAAGCGATCGTTAACTACCTGCAAACCATGACGGACCACATGCAGACGATGAAGAAAAATAAAGGGATCATGGACGATCAGAAGAAATAAGTCTGACAGGGTTCCGTATTCCCAAGCAGCAACTCAGGAGGAGGTCCCGTGCACGGAAATGGCATGCAAGGTTGGAATATGGGTGGAAACGTGGTTTGGATTTGTTTGTTAGGAGTGGTGCTGATCATCGCTCTCGCCCTGATATTCCGGGGGCGCAAGTAAATTCTGTGTGCCCCGCACTGGGACAATTGGATAAGTTTCGCTACAAGGATTCTCCGGCAACGCTAGCCCTAAAGAGGACGCCTACAATTGCCACGGTCAAACCGACGGATCTTTTCGCTGCGACCGGCCTTCTGCATGCGGATACTCTGGCGCAGGGCGTCGAACGAGAACTCCTCGCTATCATTGACGAAGCGGCGGCGTGAATAGTGAGGAGCATCGTCAGTGAAGGCCACTGTCTGAGGGTTTATCTTCGAAGCAGGTTCTCCCTTTTAGAGGGGCGCATGCTGCAGATTCAGTTGGCGAAGCAACTGCGCGTTCGCGGCCACAATGACAGTTGAGAGGCTCATCGCCACTGCACCCACACTCATAGGCAGATCGAAGCCCCAGCGGACGAAAAGGCCAGCTGCGACCGGGATGGCGACAAGGTTATAGGCCGTCGCCCAAACCAGATTCTGGATCATCTTTCGGTAGGTAGCACGAGACAGTTCAATCGCTCCCACAACGTCCCGTGGATCGCTGCGCACGAGCACGATTCCGGCCGACTCAATCGCCACGTCGGTGCCTGCGCCTATTGCGATTCCAACATTCGCGGTCGCCAGCGCAGGTGCGTCGTTCACGCCATCCCCGACCATAGCGACCCTTTTCCCGCCGGACTGAAAACGTTTGACCGCCGATGCCTTGTCAGCGGGAAGAACCTCGGCTGCGACCTCATCTATACCAATGCGATGGGCGACCGAATCGGCCACCGTTTTGGAATCTCCAGTGATCATTGCGACCCGAATGCCAAGCCGATGAAGTTCCGCGACGGCTTCATGGGATTCGGGCCGAATCTCGTCCTCGACGGCGAAAGCGCCGAGCAGTTTCGCGTCTGCGACGACAGAGAGAACGGTCTTTCCCTCGGACGCCCAGGCGGTCGTCAATTTTCCAATTTCTGGGGGGACTATTACTTTGTCTTCGCTCAGAAGGCGCGGTCCGCCAATTTCGATCTTCTTGCCGTTTACCAACGCTCTTGCCCCGCGACCCGGCAGCGCCTCGAAGTCGGCAGCCTGCAACGTGGGCAGGTTTCGACGCTTGGCTTCGGCCACAACTGCTTTCGCGAGCGGGTGTTCGGAGTTGGCTTCTACGGCAGCGGCGAGGGCAAGCAAATCACTCTCATTGCTGCCGGGCGCAGCCGCGACTCCCGACACCGCAGGCGATCCGCGCGTGAGCGTTCCGGTCTTATCGAAAATCACCATGTCCAAATTGCGGGCACGTTCGAGTGCGAGCCTGTCCTTGACGAGTAGGCCGTTCTGGGCTCCAAGTGACGTGGAGATCGCAATCACCAGCGGAATCGCCAGTCCCAAGGCGTGCGGGCAGGCAATGATGAGAACGGTTGCCGTCCTGATTAGGGCGTGTTCTTTGTCCCCCGCCAACCACCAGTAGGTGAAGGTAATTGCCCCAGACGCGACCGCCACGTAGAAGAGGACCGTGGCGGCACGGTCAGCGAGAGCTTGGGTGCGAGACCCAGAAGCCTGCGCAGCGGCAACTAGCCGCATGATGCCGGATAGCGCCGTCTGCTCCCCGACTGCCGTAATGCGGACTCGAAGACTGCCGCCGCTGGCGACCGTTCCCGCGATGACCTTGCCACTTGGTCCCTTCGAGACTGTCCGGGACTCACCGGTAATCATCGACTCGTCAACGTCGGCGGAGCCGTCGACGACTGTGCCATCTGCCGGAACGCGGGTTCCGGGCCGCACGAGGACGATGTCACCCAGGTGCAACTCGGCGATTGGAACGGTCTGGGTCTCGGTTCCGCTTACACGTTCGGCGGTGTCTGGGAGCAATGCCGCGAGTGCATTGAGCGCGCCACGAGCCTGGGAAATGGCCTTCATTTCCAGCCAATGGCCGAGGACCATGATCGTAATCAACGATGCGAGTTCCCACCAGACTTCAATCTCGAAGAGGCCGAATGTTGCGGCGAGCGACGTCCCAAAGGCGACTATGATCGCCAGGCTGATGAGTGTCATCATGCCGGGCTTGCGATCGGCAAGTTCGCCCCATGCCCCTCGGACGAAGACTAGGCCGCCGTAAACGAAGACGACTGTTCCGAGGATGGCAGGGATGAACTGCGAGCCAGGGAAGGAGGGCGCGGTGTAACCAAGCCAGTGTTGAACGTCGGTTGACCAAAATACGACAGGAATCGTGAGAGCGAAGCTCAGCCAGAACTTGTCTCGAAACATGGCGACGGAGTGACCGGCGTGACGGTCATGGCCACCGTGAGTGGCCGGCATCTTGTGACCGGCATGCGGGTCGTCCGCTTTCTCGTGCGCCTCATTGTGGTCCATATACCCTCATTTTGGAGGGTACATGCGATTGGCCGGGCGACAGTGGTCACTCTTGCTCAGAAGAAACGGCACCACAATTGTTAATCTCTGTACCAGTGCGCCGCGCTAGCGATTTCCAAACGACGCGGAAGCAAGGTCAGTGCATGATGAGTCGCTGAAACCCGCCAATCGACATTTGGCCTGCCATCGAGCCAAAAGTTGCGAACGAAGGAGAGGTCAAAATGACGAGCACAACAGTCATGAAAGATCCTGTGTGCGGCATGGACATAGAGACCGCTACCGCCGCCGAACAAACCGAGTACAAAGGGCAGACGTTTTACTTCTGCGGCTCCAAGTGCAAAGAGAAGTTCGATCTTAAGCCGGACCAATACCTAGGCCAGCCTGCGGGAACGCCGAAGGCCGGCTCTGGCTGCTGCGGCTAAGTCCAACAAGGCCGCAGGCTCAAGCAATACCCTGCATTGTCCTGAGTTTCGGCTAAGCATAGCAGAATCGATTTCCAATCTGCAGTGAGGCGGAACACAGGGCACGTGCCAATTTCCTTCTTTCGAGGACAGTCATAACTAATTCACGGTTGAGCGCCCGGAACCGCGAAGATAACTCCGTTGGGGTCGCTTCGCTTTGCGGTCTTCGTGGGCTCAATCGGTAAATAGATGACACCAAGCAGTTGCATGGCGGAGAGAACTGCTGGCACGTAGTTACGAGTCTCTTGTGGCAGCAAGCGCAGGCTGCTCAGTTGAATGAAATCGGTTATGCCGGAGCGTTCGACTGCTCGTTGAACCCTCTGCTCGCCGGCGTTGTAAGCCGCGAGGGCAAGAGGCCAGGAGCCAAACTGCTGGTAGAGATCCCGCAAATAGTGCGCCGCCGCGCCAGTGGCCTTCTCGACGTCCAGTCTGTCGTCCCTTGAGGGAGTGACGACCAGTCCATATCGGCGAGCGGTGTCGGGCATCAACTGCCAGAGGCCAAGTGCGCCTTTGGGTGACAACGCGGTCGTTCTGCCACCACTTTCCACAATGACGACGGAAGCTATCTCTTGCGGAACACCTTCGCGCTCCAGGATGGGATTAAGTAATGGGCGGAGCTTATCCAGGCGCTTCATCGCTCCACCCACGTTGGGGGATAATTTCGAACGATATTTCTGATCGAAGCTGCGGAGCAACGATTCGGGAGAGCGAGGACGCGTACCTCCACGATCGTCATTGGCTGCATCGGCCATGCGCTGGACCGCGCCGGCAAGAAGGTCGTTCGCTGTGCGATCCAGCACGTCGTGAATGGCAGAGAACTGGTCAGACGCTTGTACCGACGCCTGGGCTAGCTTTGATTGAGCGTCAGCAGTCGACAGTCCAAGAATGGCGAAGACCATGAGCGAGCCGGCAAGGAGCGTCTTACACATGCGCCACCTCGTTTGCCGGAATGAGTTGCACACCTGCTGGGTTTTTCTTCAGGGCTGGCTTGACCTCCCAGTTCCATTTCCAAATGGCATAGACGGGCGGGTAAACCACAAGTTCCATCAGGAAAGACGTGATGATGCCACCCACCATGGGTGCGGCGATTCTCTTCATCACATCGGCTCCACTTCCCGAGGACCACATCAGCGGCAGCAAGCCGAACAACATGCAAGCCACGGTCATGACCTTCGGACGAAGCCGTTTGACAGCACCGTTGACGATTGCTTCACGCAGGTCATCCCAATTGCGCATTTCGCCTTTGCGGATGGCGTCGTTGAATGCGAGGTCGAGATAGAGCAGCATGAAGACGGCGGTTTCGGCATCGACGCCGAGCAAGGCGATTAAGCCCACCCACACGGCGATGCTCATGTTGTAGTTCAGCAGGTAGAGCAACCAGACCGCGCCGATGGCCGAGAACGGGACCGCTGATAAGATGATCGCGGTCTTCGTGACAGAACCGGTGTTGAAGTACAGCAACAGAAAGACGATGAGCAACGTGATGGGCAGCACGATCTTCAGCCGCTCTTTCACCCGCTCCATCGACTCATACTGACCGCTCCACACGAGTTGATAGCCGGCCGGAACGCTAACTTTCTCGGCAACCACCCGTTTTGCATCGGTGACGTAGCTGCCGATGTCACGGCCGGATACATCCACGTAGACGTAGCCGCTGAGACGCCCATTTTCATCGCGGATCATTCCCGGCCCCGTTTTGACCGTGATGTCGGCGATCTGTCCCATGGGTATCTGTGCGCCAGAGGGAGTGGACACCAGCACGCGTTTTAGTGCCTCAAGATCGCTGCGATAGTCGCGCAGGTAGCGCACGTTGACTGGGTATCGTTCGCGGCCTTCGACCGTCGTGGTTACCGGCTCTCCTCCGATGGCTGACATCAGCACGTCATTGGCTGCGTCAATCGTCAGCCCGTAACGCGCCAACTCGTCGCGCTTCAAAGTGAAGTCGAGGAAGTAGCCGCCAGAAGTGCGTTCGGCAAACACACTGGTAGTTCCCTTGACGTCCTTCAGGGCCATCTCAACTTCTTCACCGATCTTCTGAATTTCTCCAAGATCGGAACCAAGCACTTTCACGCCCAAGGGCGTGCGGACGCCGGTGGTGAGCATGTCAATGCGGGCCTTGATGGGCATGGTCCAGGCGTTGGCGATGCCTGGGATCTGCAAGGCGTCATTCATGCCGCCCGCGCCGTAGACCAGTTCCTGGGTTGACTGGTGGTCGGACCAGAAGCGGCGCAGAAAGTTCTTCATCCATTTGGGGGCCCAACTGGAGTACCAGCGCGGACGGGTTGGCCACTGCTCATGTGGCTTGAGTACGATGACAGTTTCCATCATCGAATAGGGGGCCGGATCGGTTGAGCTTTCCACTCGACCGGCCTTTCCGAATACCGTTTCGACTTCCGGAAATCCCTTGATGATCTTGTCCTGCACTTGCAGAATGCGAGATGCCTCCGCCACGGAGATGCCAGGCAGTGTGGACGGCATGTACAGCAGGGTGCCTTCATCGAGTGGAGGCATGAACTCGGAACCCAGCTTGAAGAAAATGGGCACCGTGACCGCCATTGCGAGCACGGCTGCCGCGATCGTCTTCCACTTGTGCTCAAGGACGAATTCAACGACGGGGTGGTACAGCTTCATCATTGGACGGCTGATGAAATGATGATCTTCGCTTACGATCTTGCCCACAAGAATCGAGTTCACGACCTTCCCCAACCAGCGGGGACGGATGTTGAAGTTCGCCATGTGGGTAAACAGCAGCCGCATCGCCGGATCGAGCGTGATAGCCAGCACAGCCGCGATTGCCATCGCGAAATTCTTGGTGTAGGCCAGCGGCTTGAACAAACGGCCCTCTTGCGCCTCCAGAGTGAACACCGGCAGGAAGGCGACAGCGATGACCAGCAACGCAAAGAAGCTCGGGCCACCTACCTCTTTTACTGCCGAGATCACGACGTTGTGGTAATCGCCGGGACGGCCTTCCGCTTCCCAATGCTCAAGTTTTTTGTGGGTCTGCTCCACAACCACGACGGCGGCGTCGACCATGGCGCCGATTGCCACCGCGATCCCGCCCAACGACATGATGTTCGCTGTCATGCCGCTCATCTGGATCGGAATGAAGATCAGAATGACCGTTACTGGGATCGTAATGATCGGGATGATCGCGCTGGGAAAATGCCAGAGGAAGATAAGAATGATCAGGCTCACGATGATGATTTCTTCCATCAGCGTGTGCTTCAGGTTGTCGATTGCGCGATCGATAAGCTCCGACCGGTCGTAGGTAGTGACGATCTTCAGGCCCTTGGGCAGCGTGGGCTCGATATCGGCTAATTTGGCCTTTACACGCTCGATTGTCTTTTCGGCGTTCTCACCAAAACGCATGATCACCACGCCGCCGACGGTCTCGCCCCGTCCATCGAGTTCAACCACGCCGCGCCTGATCTCAGGACCGTAGACTACGGTCGCGACATCACGCACCAGCACGGGAGTGCCGGTCTGTGCGTTGTACATGATGACGATGTCTTGAATGTCTTTCAGCGACTTGATATACCCGCGTCCTCGCACCATGTATTCGCGGCCGGTCATTTCCACCAGCCGCGCACCCACATCGTTGTTTCCCTTCTGAATGGCGCTTATAACCATGTCGATCGGGATTTTGTAACCCAGCAGCTTGTTGGGATCGACGTTGATCTGGTATTCACGGACAAAGCCGCCCGCGGGAGCAACCTCCGCCACGCCTGGCACAGATTGCAGCGCATAACGCAGATACCAGTCCTGGTAAGTGCGCATCTGTTCCAGGCTGTACTGTGCCGTCGTATCCACAAGTGCGTACTCGTAGACCCATCCCACCGCCGTTGCATCCTTCGCTAGCTCAACATTCACGCCCTTCGGAAGGCGAGGTGTGACCGAGTTGAGATACTCCAGCGTGCGTGAGCGCGCCCAATAGATGTCCGTCCCTTCGTCAAAGATGATGTAGACATAGGAATAGCCGAAGTCGCTGAAGCCCCGGACGTCCTTCACCTTGGGCATGCCGAGCAAGGCCGAGGTGATTGGATAGGTGACCTGGTCCTCCATGATGTCAGGACTGCGATCCCACCTGGAGTACACGATCACTTGCGTGTCGGAGAGGTCAGGAATCGCATCGAGCTTGGTGTTCTTCATCGCTTGCCAGCCGAAGAGGACGGCAGCTCCCACCAGCAGGAAAACCAGGAACTTTCGCTTTGCCGAGAATTCAATAATCTTGTTGATCACTGGGTGTTCGCCCCTCCAAGCAGTTGCTCCATGCTCAGGATCTGTCCGCCGTTTTGAGCGATGAAGGCTTCCGCTTCTTCTTTCTTCGCGAAAGCGAAAGCACCGGGCGAGCAACGGTCAAACTTCAACGCGTAGGCGTGCTTCATTTCATCCATGTGCATTGCGTCGTGACTGCAGGCGAGGGCGCGGCTGTGGTTGACGTAATACGCCTGCGCCGGGTCAATCACCTTCGCGGTCGAGTAGTCGCGTACGGAGATCAGGCGCACCGGCTTGTGCTCCTGGCGCGATTCGCTTACGGCGCACTGTGGACAACACGCTTCCCTCCGCTGTCCACCGATCTCGACCACGACGCGCAGCCTTGCTTGTAAGGGACGCTGGCAGAAACCACACTCTTTCGGAGTGCGGAATTCCCTGAACTCGTACCAGCCGATACCAAGCATCGCCAACATTACGAGGCCAAGTACCGCAAGACCCGTCTTTTTCTGTGCGCTCATCTTGTCCTCCTCAGTGCTGCATGCCGCCCATGGCGCTCTTCAGGCGGCTCTCGGAATCGATCAGGAAGTTGCCGGAGACAACGATTTGTTCGCCTGGCTTCAACCCGGACAGCACAACGATGCTATTGTCGAACTGCGGCCCCATGGTGATCCGGCGCGGCTCGAACATGCCGCCGTCATGCACCACGAAGACAATCTGCTCATTGCCGGAATCCAGCACGGCCTCCGCTGGCACAACCACCTTGCTGCCGTAGTTCACTTTCAGTTGCGCGTCAGCAAACATCTGTGGTTTCAGTTCCAACTCAGGGTTGGGAAGTTGAACGCGGACCTTCAAGGTGCGCGACTGGGCGTCAACCATCGGGTAGATGTAACTGACCTGTCCGTGCCACTTCCGTCCGGGGTAATAGCTGAGTTCCAATTCGACGGCTTGGCCCACGTGGATGTGCGGAACCTCGTATTCGTACACATCGAGGTTGGCCCAGATGGTGGAGAGATCGGAGATCGTATACAGCTCCGTTTCGGAAGTCACCGAGGTCTGCGGAAACGCTTTTCTGTCGGTTACAAACCCTGCGATAGGCGAGTAGAAAATCAGGTTCTTAGTGACCTCACCGGTTTCATCGAGCTTCTTGATCTGCTCGTCGCTGATGTCCCACAACTTGAGGCGGTCGCGCGCAGCCCGGAACAGTGAATTCGAGCCATCGGAGACTTCCTGGAAGGGCGAGCTTCCTAATGATGCCTGTCCACGCTTCGCGATCAGGTATTCCTCCTGCGTTGCCACCAGGTCGGGACTGTAGAGCGTGAACAGCGGCTGTCCCTTTTTCACCAGTTGGCCGACGTAGTCCACATAGACCTTATCGATCCAGCCGCTCACTTTGACGTGGATGTGTGCAATCTTCGTCTCATCTGCCGTGAGCTGCGCGGTGGTGTGGATCGTGCGCTCGAATGATCGCCTTTCCACTTTGCCGGTGCGGACACCGATCAGTTGCTGCTTCTCAGGCGAGATCATGACCGTGCCCATAGGCATTGTCGCCCTGCTGGTTTGCTCGTCCGCGTATTGCGGAACCAAGTCCATTCCGTCGGGCGCCTTACCTGGTTTGTCAGAGTGGTGCTGCGGGTTCATGGCATCGTAGTAATACAGCACTTTGCGCTCTTCCAGGGAGACCTGGGCTCCGCCGTGGTCGTCACGCTGGCTCCGCCAGCTCAATATCCGGCTACCGTACATCATCCCGAGGACAACAACGACCGCGACCACCAGAGCAGCGATTCTCAAAAGTTTGCTATTCATGTTCTTTGCTTCCTTCACTTGGCGGAATTCGCTCCGCCATTGGGCGGCAGCGGTCGTGCTGAAGTCAGTTCCATACCAGCCAGGCTCTCCATGCGCGCGAGCGCAGTCTGGTAATTGGCAAGTTCACGGTAGTAGTCCACTTCATAATTGAGGATCGTGCTGAAGTTCGACAGAACCGTGAGAAAGTCGACGTTACCGACCTCGTAGGCAGACATCGACGACTCCAGCGCCAACGACGACTGCGGTACAACCGCTTTCGAGAAGAGATCGAGCAGTTGTTTTGACGCTTCGGCAGCGAGGTATTCCTCTTTCAGCTCGAACTGCAATTCGTTCTTACGATTATCCCGGCTGCGCTCGGCGCTGATCACTTCTTCCGTCGCCTGCCTGACCTCTTCGCGCTGCTTGGTTTTGTAAAAGACCGGCACATTCACCGTGAATGTCATGCCGTTCATGTCAGGCAACATCGGCCGTTGCTGGTACATGTAAGCGACGCCGAAGTCAGGCAGGTAATCCTTATGTGCCAGTTGCGTTGCCAGTCGGTTCTTCTCGACCATCTGCTGTTCCCGCTGCAGCGATGTGTCGTTCTTCGCCGCTAACGCGTAGAGGGCGTCAAGCTTTTCGTTCAACGCGGCAGCTTCGACGCTGGCGGCAGGAGGCAGTGGCGATCCGGGATCGCGAGCCATGAAGGTGTTCAGTCTGGCTTGGGCCGTCCCACGCTGTTGCTCCAGCACGGTAATCCTTTGCAACAACAGCGTTATCTCCACTTGCGACCTGAGCACGTCCTGCTGCATGCCTTTGCCCACGCGGTAGCGGGCCTCCGAGATGCTCGACAACTTCTGCAACAGATCTTTATCTTTGCGTGTTATCTGCAGCGCCTTGTCGTAGAAGAAGTAATCGTAATAGGCCGCCTTCACGTCGGCCACAATGCGACGGCCGACTGCCTCGTAATCCCATTGCGCCGCGTCCACGTCCTTGGCAGCGATCTGGCCACGCAGTTTCAATTTGCCCGGATACGGTATGCTCTGCATCACGCCGATGCCGCGATAGCTGGAGGGATCTCCTTCCTGCACGCTGAACGGCGTGAGATTGCCCATCCATCCGACAGAGACCTCGGGATCAGGCAGGCTCTTGGCTTGCGGGATTCTGTGCCGTAGTGCCTCGACGGAGTGCACGGCGCTCTGTACTCCGGGATTCTTCGCCAGCGCCTCGCTAACAACCTCTTCAAGCGTGAGGACTCGCGATGATGGCGATTGGTCATCCGTCGCCGTCGGACCGGCTTGCGGGGCGAACTCTTGGGTCTTCGGGGATTCCTGTGCGGGCGCTGGCAATGCCAGCAGACTCGCCAGGAGAATGAATCCTAACCTGCTCATAGATCAATCTCGTCAATTCGAAAGAGGGGATGTATCTCAGGCGCAGAACGCCCGAACGACAGAGACACTTCGAGCAGGAGCTAAATAAGGAAGGTACAGAGTGAGGACTGTGCAGGAGGAAGAAAAACCGAGCGGATCTCGTCCCTACTAACTTCCGATAGCACCGGACGAGTCGCCAGCGGTGCCGCTGTTACGATTGGCCGGTACGTACGAGAAGTGGGTGTTTGGATCTGCGACTCTGTTGCGGGAGCCGCCCGACCGGATGAAAACTGGCAACACGGAGCGGGCGCTTCCGGGCCGTTCATTGCCATCGACGTTTGCGGAACCAACTTGGACGGACAGCAAGAGTGAGCAGTCGGCATCTCCGCACAAGTAACTGCCAGCGCGAGCGATGGCAAAACCCCCAGCGTCAACACCAGGATCAATCCAACGAGTTTGAGAACATAGCGCATTACGACAATCTCAGTATAGGCGTTCGATAACCAACACGGATGTGACCGCAATCACATTCTATCGTTATTTTCGAGCTTAGCGTCGTTCTCACGCATTGCCTATCTGCGCCATTTGCTGCTCATGCATCGCAGGGTTCATGTGGGATATGTCTCGTGACTGCAGAGTACGTTCCGCTTAACTACCACGCGATAATTCCAGCGTCGTTGGCTATCAGGAAGTAATCCACACTCTGCCCTGCGGATCGGTACCGACAAGTCGGCCAGGGTCGACGAATGTGTGCGCTTCTGCCGGTACGTGGCCTCTTCGGAATTGCCTTCGCAACAGAGTCGATATCTCATATAAAATTAAATCGATTTGTAAATTCTTCCGGTCCAGCCCCGTGTTTGCAGATCTGGGAAATCTGCCTCGCAGGCGTGATAACAAAGTCCGCCAACAGTAATGCGAACGAGGGCTTCCGCGTTAAACCAAAGGCTGGGTGACCGCAGCCTCCTCTCAAGACATCCCGAATGGAGCCAAAACCTATGATGGCGTTCTCAACCCGTTTCTCTTACGCATTTCGTTGCTTCTTCTCGCTCTTGTTTAGCGGAACTATCCCACCGGACATCGGGCGCGCGATGGCCAGCGCGACTGGCGCCAGTGCGCCTAACGAACCAGCGGCCGCAAAGCCCAAGCCCAGCGAAAATCCTCCGGTCGAGTCTTTCGACCGGGCGGTGCAGATGCTCGCCTTGTTGCAGCGGGACGGCCGGTTGATCGATTTCCTCTCCGAAGATGTCTCACCGTATCCGGACAGCCAGCTTGGGGCGGCGGTGCGAACGATTCACGCTTCTTGCCGGCAGGTGCTTGATCGCTACCTGAAGCTCGAGCCGGTCATTTCCTCCGAGGAAGACCAGCCCGTGACTCTGCCCGCCGGCTTCGATCCCGCCACAGTGAAATTGCTGGGGAACGTAGTCGGTCAGCCTCCGGTCAAGGGATTGCTGCGTCATCGAGGTTGGCGGGTCACGGAAGTGAAGTTGCCGTCCCTGCCACAGGGCGCGGGGCGTGAGATTCTGGCTCCGGCAGAAGTCGAGATTCCTTAGGTATTGTCCCCACACTTTTCATCACATTTTGTTTTGGATGACACGATTGTTTGACGGAGGTTCGATTGGATTCAGAATTCATCGTTGGCATCGATTTAGGCACGACGAATTCCGCACTATCGTACTGTGCGGTTGCGGATGAAGGTGGGCAGATCACAGGCGAGAAGATCCCGCAGCTTGCAAATCCGCATGAAGTTGCCGACCGCACGCTTCTGCCTTCATTTCTCTATGTTCCGGGGGAAGTCGATTTTCCTGCGGGAAGTCTCGGCTTGCCGTGGGATGACGCGCCGAAGTTCGTCATCGGCGAGCTGGCCCGCAAACGCGGAGCTGAAAATCCTGCGCGGCTGGTTGCGTCGGCGAAGTCATGGCTGTCGCACGCTGCGGTAAATCGAACCGCCTCGATCTTGCCGTGGCAGGCGCCAGACGAAGTTACCAAGGTCTCTCCGGTGGAAGCCTCTGCGCAATACCTGGAGCACATGCGCTCGGCGTGGGACTCCCAGCACGCAAGCGGTGGCTCCGGTTCGCGCCTCGGGCAGCAGGACGTGTTGCTCACGGTGCCGGCGTCGTTTGATGAAGAAGCCCGTGAGTTGACGCTGCGCGCGGCCGAACAAGCTGGCCTCGAGCGTGTGACCCTACTCGAAGAACCGCAAGCGGCGTTCTATGCGTGGCTCGAGAGCCAGGGAGACAACTGGCGCAGGAACATCAAGGTCGGCGACCTGGTGCTGGTGTGCGACGTCGGCGGCGGCACCACGGATTTCAGCCTGATCACGGTGACAGAAGAAAGTGGCGACCTGGCGCTGAAGCGTGTTGCAGTGGGAGAGCACATCCTGCTCGGCGGTGACAACATGGACCTCGCCCTGGCACGGTTGCTGCAACAGAAGTTGGAAGCCGAGGGCCATCGCATCGACACGTATCAACTCCAGGGGCTCTGGTACCAATGCCGGGCAGCGAAGGAGTATCTGTTCGAGCATCCCAAGTCCCAGAAGCAGGACGTGACGCTGCTGGGCAAGGGACGCAAAATGGTCGGCGGCACGATCAAGACGGAATTGCTGCGTGAAGATCTGGACCGCGTGCTGGTCGAAGGCTTCTTTCCACCCGCAGCCAGCGGCGAGATGCCGATACGCCAGCGCCGAAGCGGACTTCAGGAACTAGGTTTGCCGTACGCTGCCGATGCTGCGATCACGAAACACCTCGCCCATTTTCTGTCGCAAGCAATACAGAATAGCCCCGAGGCTGGCATAGCTCGGCGCGGTGTGAGCGGGCTGGCATGTCCCACGCATGTTCTCTTCAATGGCGGTGTGATGAAAGCGGCCGTGCTGCGCGAGCGGCTGGTGAGCGTGCTAAACCTCTGGCTGACGCAGGAGGGTTTCGAAGCGCTCGGACCGGCGCAGGTGCTGGATGCTCCTGATCTTGAGCATGCCGTGGCGCGCGGTGCGGCTTACTACGGTCGAGTACGGCGTGGACATGGAGTGCGCATCCGCAGCGGTGCCTCGCGGACGTACTACATTGGAATTGAAAGCGCGATGCCGGCGGTCCCGGGGATGGAAGCGCCGATGAAGGCGCTGTGCGTCGTACCGTTCGGAATGGAAGAGGGAACGGAGGTGCAGATTCCGGGTCGCGAGTTCGGTTTGGTTGTTGGCGAGCCTGCGGAGTTCCGCTTCCTCAGTTCCACCGTGCGCAAGCAGGACCACGTTGGCGATCTGGCGGAGAACTGGGCAGACGATATCGAAGGACTGAGCCCGCTCGAAGTAACTCTGAACATCGACGGTCAGCAAGGAACCGTTCTGCCGGTCCGCCTGGAATCGCGGGTGACGGAGATCGGGACACTCGAGGTGTGGTGCGTTTCCCGCGACGGCGCGCGGCGCTGGAAACTGGAACTTAATATCCGGGGAAAGGGCGATCGCTAGACGGGCAGTCATGAACCGCTCTTCCCATTACCTGATTGGCATCGATCTTGGCACTACGAACTCGGTGGTGGCCTACATCGATACGTCGGACACGCCAAGTGATGCCTCTCCCGAGATTCGCGTGTTCGACGTCACCCAGGTGGTCGCGCCCGGCGAGGTCCGCGCAGCGCCGGCACTGCCTTCGTTCCTGTACTTTCCGACAGAGAGCGAAATCGAATCGGCGGCGTTTGACTTGCCTTGGGAACACCGGCCGTCCGCGATCGCGGGAGTAGCGGCCCGTGACCACGGCACGCTGGTACCTGGAAGGCTGGTCTCGTCGGCAAAATCGTGGCTATGCCAAGATGCAGTCGATCGCACCACTGAGATTCTGCCGCGCGAAGCCGAGCCGCCGGAGCCCATGATCTCTCCGGTCGAGGCTTCGGCGCGCTACCTCATGCATCTGCGCAACGCATGGAACCAGGCGATCTTCGCGGAGGAAGGAAGCGCTCCCGAGGTGCGCTTCGAAAACCAGCAGATCGTTCTGACGGTGCCTGCGTCCTTCGATGAGGAGGCCCGAGAGTTGACGGTGGAGGCTGCGCGGAGGGCCGGCCTTGAGCACCTGACCTTGCTGGAAGAACCGCTGGCCGCCTTCTACGCCTGGGTCGCCACTCATGGGCAGACGATTGCGACGGAGGTGCAGGATGGCGACCTGGTGTTGATCTGCGACATCGGTGGTGGCACCTCGGATTTTAGCCTGGTGCGGGCGCACGTCACTGGCAGCGACGTTCAGTTCGAGAGGACAGCCGTCGGTGATCACCTGCTGCTCGGCGGAGAGAACCTCGACCTGGCCCTGGCGCGTCGCGTAGAACAAAGGCTCAATACCAGGCTCAGTTTGCGGCAGCGTCACGCCCTTGGAAGCGCGTGCCGCGCAGCGAAGGAAGGTCTGCTTGGCGAAACGAACATTGACGACCTACCGATCAGCATCTTAGGTTCGGGACGTGCGGTCGTGGGCCAGATGCTCCAGAGCGAGCTAACGCGTGACGAAGTGCTGGAATTGCTCATGAACGGATTCCTTCCTTTGACTGCTCCGGAAGAGATGCCAAAGCGCAGTCGATCCTCAGGCCTCCGCGAGGTTGGGCTTCCGTATGCGAGCGATCCGGCAATTACGAAGCATCTCGCAGCGTTCCTGAAACAAGCGGGGGCCGCAATGAAGGGGCAATCAGGTGCGGCTTCACGCAAGTCGGTTCGGTCATCGATGGTGAGACCGGATGCGGTTTTGTTCAATGGGGGCTTCTGCATCCCTGCGGTGGTGCGTGAGCGAATGGTTGAAGCGATTGGCGATTGGTTTGGCGGTAAGGAGGGCGGCTGGCGTCCCAGGGTTCTCCGCAGTGACGCGATGGCTAGTGCTGTCGCGGTTGGAGCTGCCTACTACGGTCGCGTGCGGCGCGGCGACGGTTTGCGGGTAAAGGCGGGCAGTGCGCGGACCTACTACATCGGAACGCGCACGGAGGGCGCTGCCGTTTGTGTGTTGCCGACTGGAACGGACGAGGGGACGACCCTGGAGTTGAATCGTGAATTCTCGGTGCTGGCGAACCGGCCAGTGTCGTTCAACCTTTTTAGTTCGACCGTGCGGCACGACCCACACGGGGCCTTGGCCGAACTGGACCCGGCACAAGTACACCGGCACGCGCCACTCGTGACCCTGCTGCGCTATGGAAAAAAGCTGCAACAGATGGATCTGGCTGTGCGATTGTCGGTGAGCTTTACCGAGGTTGGGACGCTGGAACTCTGGTGCCAATCGCTCAGCTCGCCACACCGATGGCGATTACAGTTCGAATTGCGTGGTAACGCCCCTACCGGCGATGCATACGTCGAGCCGACTCGGCATGCGAGTGTTGCGCCATCCTCCCCGGAGATTTCCGAAGACTCGCTTCGAGCTGCAAAAGAAGCAATTCGAGCGGCGTTCACTGGGGAGGGCGACCCCAGCGCCCACGGGTCGCTGGTTAGCGAACTGGAAGCGGGTATTGGCCTCAAGAAAGAGTCGTGGCCGATTCCGGTACTTCGGGTGTTATCCGATGTTTTGCTCGAAGTTGCCGACGGCAGGAAGTTGAGTGCGCCGCATGAAGCGCGATGGCTGAACTTGCTCGGGTTCTGCTTGCGTCCGGGGTTTGGAGACGCGCAGGACAGCGAGCGCATGAATTCAACGCGCAAGTTGTATCAATCAGGACTGGCGTTTCCCGATGACTTGCAGAATCAAGTCAACTGGCTGGTGCTTTGGCGGCGAACTGTCGGCGGCTTGAGTGCTGCGCACCAGCACGAAATTCGCAATTACCTTGGTGGAATCGGGATTGGACGAAAGCAGTCCGGCACGCGGTTAAACGCACAACTCGAGCGCGACGGATGGCGGCTGCTGGCCGGCCTGGAACATTTGTCGGGCGCGACTCGTGCCGCTTTGGGCGGCGAATTGCTGCGCAAGCTCAAAAAGGAGCCTGACGATAGCGCCTGGTTGTGGTCCCTGGGCCGATTCGGTGCGCGCATCCCACTGTATGGCTCACTTGCATGTGTTGTTCCGACGGAAACCGCAGAGGAGTGGATCTCGGCGCTGCTTGATTTGCGCGACCTCAAACAGGAAACAGCGAAGGCGATCGTTCAACTCGGGAGGCTGACGGAGGGCCGAACACGCGACATCAGCCGAGATCTGCGGAAACGTGCCGTCGAGCGGCTGAAAGCTGCGGCCGCAATCGATGAGCCAATGTTGCGGTCCTTGACGGAATTTGTCACGCCTGGTCGATCCGATGTATCTCTGACCTTTGGCGAACCGCTTCCCAAAGGACTGCAACTGGAAAGCACGATTGACTGCCTGTCGCCCGTTTCGGCAATCGCCACCGAAGACTGAGAGGCGCACGCCATTCCCCCCTGATAACGTTCGAGCAGCAAACATCTGGGCATCGGACAGAGCTCTGATCTAGGGAGTGTTAACACTAAT